>NZ_QTMG01000032.1:0-68245 GCF_003635435.1 Parabacteroides sp. AF21-43
GCCGCCGCAAAAGACGGCTTCGGATTAGGCTTCCTGCAACCAGCCGTTATCCAACAGCCGGGTTAAATGCGTCCTCCCTATCTCGGCCGTCCCTTGCAGGACGACACAGCGGTCTTTCTCCTGAAGCTTTCTTAATTCCTCCAGTGAAGCCGCCATTTTCTCCGCCATTGTTGCCATAACCGTTTTTATTTAGATTCTGATTATTTTCGTGCAAATACTCGTTTTTAGACACGTGTAAATACTCGTTTTTAATTATGTGCATTTACTCGTATTTGTTGCAAAAATACAATATTTGTTCCGATAATCAGCTACTAATGAAGTCTTTTTTTACTTGTTGTATCGTCGAAACGGCCTTTCCCGTGAGCTTCGCCACGTTCCGGATCGAGTAGCCTTTCTTTAACAAGGCGATCGCCTCCCGGTATTCCTCTTTCCTCTGTTCGGCCGTTTTCCGGCTTCCCGGCTTCCGTCCCAGCCTGCCCCCTTTCTGGATGTACAACTCCCGTCCGCTATTAAGGCGGTCGATGATCCCCTGGCGTTCGATCGCGGCCAGTTCCCCCAACAGGGTAGTGATCAGAGAGGACAAGGGGTTTACCGTCTTGTCCGGCCGTAACGTTTCCAGGTTCAGGTTTTGAATATACACGCATATTTTATGCGTGTGCAGCGTATCGAGTGACTTTAGGATCTCCAGGGTTGAACGCCCCAGGCGTGAGATCTCGGTCAGCAACAGCATATCCACCCGGTTCTGCGGATCTGTGCAGTATTCCAGGCAACGGCTTAAAACCGGGCGTTCGATATTTGCCTTTCGTCCGCTTATCTTTTCCTCAAAGACCGCCGTCACCTCGTACCCCCGTCCGGCTGCGAACCTCTCCAGATCGACAACCTGCCGTTCGGTCGATTGCCTGGCCGACTGCGAGCTTACACGTGAATAGATAACCACATTCATCCCTTTTGCTTTTGTTCTTCCTTATCTATTGTTTTAATCACCTTATCCACCTCTTTCAAGGAGGCATTATTTCCGGATCTATCCAAAAAAGAAATTCGCTAATTAACCTATAATTACTATCTTTGCATTGTAATGCTTGGTAAAGCCTCTGTTATCAAAACACGTAACCAAGTCAAGGATATACCCGTTCATCAAGAACGGGTTTTTCTTTTGCGACAGCCCATTCATAAGACAAAGGATATTATAACAGGTCAGTAATCACAGCCGCCGGAATATCCAGCTTTGAGAAAGCGAACATCTTTTTCCCCAGATCCTTTAACGAGGCTCCGATATGGTACACGTCCGTTTCATCAACGATCAGGAAACGGTCGTGACTGTCCCGGTACGTCCTGATGTCGATAGGTGGGTACTGGCTGTTATGCCTGTCAAGATCAAGTTGGAGTTGCTGCGTGATACGCTGGGTGTAAATGGTGGCCGAGACACCGACGCTGCGTTTACTCAACATGAGCAAGACCGTTTCGTCCACATAGTTGTCGATAAGCACGATCGAACGCCTGGCCGACTTTACCAGATCGGTAGCGAACTTGTACGCATCGAAAATCTGGCCGTTATAAAAAATGCCTTCGACCGGGGGCAAGGCAGTACGCACAAAAAAATCTATCTTCTCGGTATGTTGAGCGACAGTCCTTTCAAGTTCTGACAAACGTTTATTAATGGAATACCCTTTTAAAAGATAGTCCTTTAAAACCTTATTCGCCCATTGCCTAAATAAAATACCTCTTTTACTATTGACACGAAACCCAATGGATATGATCGCATCCAAATTGTAATAAGTCAGATTGCGCATCACTTGCCGTTTGCCTTCCTGTCGAACTGTTCGGAAATCCCGAACAGTTGAACTTTCCTCTAATTCTTTCTGATCATATATGTTTTTTATATGCTCGCTTATATTTGCTTTGCTGGATTGAAAAAGATCCACAATTTGCGCCTGTGTCAGCCAAACGGTTTCATCTTCCAGCCTCACTTCCAACTTGACCGCTTCATCCGGCTGGTATAATATGATTTCTCCCTGTTCCATTACTTATTTACCTTTTCTTAATTCATCAAGCCTCTGCATCGCACCGCTGAACTTCTCACTAAACATCATATCATCGGGCAAAACAAACCAGGTGGGAATACCTCTCGACTGTGGATTACCTATACATTCATCTTGCCCGTTCTGTTTGCGGTAATCGTCCCATTCACTATAAGCGATGTTCCAACGAATACCTAATTTATAGGTATTTTCCCATTTAATAATAGCCAGTGAATAGGCCGGATCATCTTTGCCGTCATAAATCACTTCTACAACTTCAACCATCCCTTTAGGGGAATTTATAAACTTCGGATTTTTATACGAATAAGTGCTCATGTCTTTTATTTTTTATTTATAGCACACAAAGATACTCAAAAACAAATATATACATATATACATACGTATGATTAACGTATAAAAACATTTATGGTTATTCTAATCTTTGATTAATTCCGGTACAGAAACAAAACGTACCGAAAGGTGGAAACCGGATTTATTTCGGTACGCTTCCCCGATCGGCACAAAAAACACGCAAAAAACGAAAAATACTACTTTTAGTATTTTAGTATATTAGTTTTTGACTATATTTGCGGACATGACAACCATTTAAAAAACTGAATTTATGAGCAAAGCAAAAGTAATCTCCGTATTGAATCACAAAGGGGGAGTAGGAAAGACTACAACCACGATCAACCTGGGCGGCGCGTTACGTCAAAAAGGGTACAAGGTTCTTTTGATCGACCTTGACGGACAAGCCAACCTGACTGAATCGCTGGGCTTCTCTGCGGAGCTTCCCCAAACGATCTACGGCGCGATGAAAGGCGAATACGACCTGCCGATCTACGAGCATAAGGACGGCCTTAGCGTCGTTCCCTCCTGCCTGGATCTCTCGGCCGTTGAAACGGAGTTAATCAACGAGGCCGGGCGGGAACTTATCTTAGCCCACCTTATCAAGGGCCAAAAGGAGAAATTCGATTATATCCTGATCGACTGTCCCCCCTCGCTGTCGCTGCTCACGCTTAACGCACTGACGGCCTCGGATCGGCTGATTATCCCGGTTCAGGCTCAATTCCTGGCAATGCGTGGAATGGCCAAACTTATGCAGGTCGTCCACAAGGTGCAGCAACGTTTGAACTCGGATCTTTCGATAGCCGGGGTTCTGATAACCCAGTACGACGGAAGAAAGAACCTGAACAAGAGCGTTTCGGAACTGGTACAGGAAACATTCCAGGGCAAAGTGTTCAGCACCCATATACGCAACTCCATTGCGCTGGCCGAAGCCCCGACACAAGGGCAGGATATTTTTCACTATGCCCCCAAATCTGCCGGGGCAGAGGACTACGAAAAGGTATGTAACGAACTGCTAACAGAAATAAAGTAACCATATGGCAAAGAAGAACGATTTAAAAAACAGTATGTCGGCCGGGCTGACCGGGGGATTAGACAGCCTGATCCAATCCACGGCCGGGCAAAAAGAGGCTCAAAAGCCGAAGAAAGCGAAAACCGTGCATTGTAATTTTGTCATGGACGAAACCTATCACCAGAACTTAAAGCTGATCGCGATCCGCAAAGGCGATTCGCTAAAATCGGTATTGCAAGAGGCTATATCTGACTACTTGGATAAAAACAGTTCCCTGCTATAACAGCGTATCGGGAATATACAGGGCAAACACTCCACAAAAGAAATTCTCCAGGAAAAAGGTACGCAAAAAGCACCCCTACACATCAAAAAGTATATTGAAAATGCGATTCCCTATAAAGAACCCGTTGGCGGGATTAATCTTGCGTATGTTTAACCTGCCAACGGGTACGATATTAATTAAACGTTTACGTCTTTTGCCGCATTAACCCAGCCTGTTGTCTCTGCATCAAACTGGATCGGATTCAACACAGCCTCTCCCTGATCAGTATAACCACCACCGAAAATCAACGTGTAGATATGACGCTTGCCCTGTTCCCATGTATCTCCGAACGGAACATAAATTGTTTTGTATTCGCTTGCTGAACCCAACAGATAAGCTCCGGACTGCCGGATTTTGCAGGAGATCTCCAGATAACATTGCTTCGCATCGTCGGTACCCTTCTTGGTTTTGCTGGCTCCGGAAACAGTCCAAGCAGTCAGCTCCTGTGGTATATTCAGCATAGGAGTATTTGTGGTAATATCGGTAGCTTCGGTATTGCTATTGACCGTGATGTCTGCGTTTTTCACTACGGTAAATGCGTGTGGAAATGCTAAATCAGACGAACTCCAACTTCCCGTTCCATCGGCTGCCGCAGGCAATGTGAAGGCGCCGGCAAATTTGAAATTATGAATCTTGATCACGTCGATGTCCACCTGCATGTTATCGTATTGGGTCTTTGCTTTGAATACGACCTGTGACAGAATATGTTTGAAATTAAATTTCACTATTCCGTTGTTCATGTCTTTTGTCTGGCCTTTGGCCATGGCATACATCACGTCGTAGTTTGCATGAGTACCGGCTCCATACTCATCCATGCAGGTATAACTTATCTTTTGGACATCCTTGGTGGCTTCCCAACTATAAAACACCATCATGTCTTCACTAACCGTTCCGGGATTGAACGCGTAAAAGTCCAAAGCCTCGGTAGGCCAATAACGAAGGTCGCTCGCATTGTCATAATCCCACTTACCATTTTTGTACACGATCTTCACTCCGTCATGTTCAAATTCCGTGTCGTTCTTTCCCATGAAGGCAGTACCATCCGCCGTAAAAGCGAACACGTCGAAATCGGTGTTCTTCAAGTTGGTGTTGGTAGTAGGGGTAGCCCTCGTTTCCGCCGCATTACTTAACACGTTAAAACCAATCGCATTTCGTGAGGAGGTTTCCACATTCGCAATCTCCTCTTCTGAGCAACTCATCAGTAGTACTCCAAAGATTGCCCAAAGCATTACTGTACTTTTTTTCATAAAATGAATAAAATTGTTAATAAATATAATTAATAAAACTCGATTACAACACTATATCCACATTCACATCATCCCAATCATCAACGTCCACATCAAATCCCGGACCGCCACTTCCCGGCTCGGATGGTACCTCATAATCAAAATTCAACACCAGATGCACATCACCGATATGCCCCGCTACCGGGACATCATGCACTTGGTCGCTCACGTCCTGTTCCAATACAGACATGCTGCCGGAACGGTTCTTGAGATACAGCCGGAAAACATTGGGCTCTCCTTCAAGTGCGGAATGTCCAAACGTATAGAATCCGCCTATAATCTGATTCCGTGAAACCATTCCATCAAAGAGCAGGCTCTCCGAAAGACCGGCGGGCAAACTGTCGCCGGACATGTTAAGCGAGCCGGACATGCCGGAAAGAGCGGCCCGCAAATCCGCCACCCTGTCCAGTCCCCGAATTCCGTTCACCTCATACGTGTAGTGACATACCATGTTTACGGGAGTTAGCCGTATTATCTTCGTGCTTCCTTCCGGAATGTCCTTGAGGATAACTCTGTCTATATGGTCGCCACACAGCCAGGGTGGGGTGACGGCCATTGTCTGGTTATCCGGCGACCGAACATCACGCGTATCGGCAGTAAAAAGCGTGTAACTGCCGTTTTCTTTCCAAACCATCCCGTCGGTATCGTAGTTGAAGCAAATTACCCGGTAATCATTCTCGGGGAGCTCCACTTCCCCATCCTCTCCTCCGGGGAAATCAAATATCCACGTGTTGCTTTCATCATCGGTCGGATAAAATACGACCCTCATGCCTTCAGGCTTGTCATGATTGGAAATCTTGGTCCAGTCGAATACTACCCGCACCGTGGCAAAGTGCGGATGATCGTAACATAAATCCTTATGCTCACAAGCCGTCAGTCCCATCCATAAAAATATGAACACCAGACTAAAGCGTATCAGTATCACTGCCTGCCTCCTTTCTTCCGGCTATAATTCCCCCGCCCGATCAACCACACCAAAGAGATACCCGCCTTGGTCGGGCCGAACCAGCGGCGTTTTTTAGTGGTCTGCCATACATAGTGACCGTCCAAAGGGATGTACTCCTTGTACAATCCTCCAAGGTAGCCGATTCCCAACGTGAAATCCACATTGAACCGATGTCCCACAGGTAACGAGTAGCCGTAAGCCACGCCTCCCCCGTAACTCCATTTATCCCCCAAGTAACCTTTCCCACCCAATTCGAAATCATAGGTGACGATCTGCCCGTACAATCCGACATGATGCCCGGAAAACGGTTTTTCCACCGCTCTCCGACCGAACCAGCGGCGCAACTCCACATCTCCCCCATAGATACGCCAATAATTATGCTTCCGATCACTTTTCCACCAGGCATACATCCAATTCCCGGCCACAGACCAGTTCTTCCCCAAACAGAACTCAACCCCGATGTCAGGTATCAAAACAGCGTCATAAAGCAAGTTTGTTTTCACCGCCATGCAAAACGGCCGTTTCTTTACCGGAGCTATGACGGTAACGGTATCACGGATGCACAACGTATCACGTGTATGTATATATACCGTATCTCTGACGGGATTTATCGGATCACTATCATAGCATATTTTCACCATCGACGAACGAAGTTTCGGAAAATGGAATTTATACAAATATGAGTATGGCCTCCCCCCTTTCAGTCTTTTCAGTTCTCCCCCCCAATAAGGGCTATCCTGGTTTTCCAAACGGACGATCTTCTCCAACAAACGAAGGACATCCTCCCTCTCCGGAACATTCACATCCGCTCTCACCATCGTTATAAGTCCGTTCCAGTCGCTTCCCGAAAAATGAAAATCCTTCTCCAATACCGGAATCTTTATATAAGGTGATATATACCGCCACAAAACCTCTGCTCGTTTTTCAGACAGCCTTCCATTCAACAGCCCCCCTCCTTCCGGGGAAGCTCCTCCTATTATTTGAATTTTCCTGATAAGACGGACGGAGTCGTTCAATGCGGAACAGATTTTAGCAAACCGCTCCATCTCGTTCCCATTGTCAAGTAAACATGTATCTATATTTACCTTTCCTTGATGAAAATAGATCCTTACCGAATCACGCTTCTCCTGAGCGGATATTTCTCCGCTTATACTCAACACGAGCACGAACAATACACATTTAATATAAAAAAAACATCTTTTCGTCATTTAATCATTTGTTAATATGACAATCCAAACCCAGACTTTTACACCCCTTGAATTTCGACCGCAAAATACACATCTATAAACCAACCTCCAAAGCAAAAAACAAGTATTTTAAACTTATAAATACTTAAAAAGACAACCACACAACAGCTACAACATTTACCACAGCAGCCAATCACGCTTACACAACAATTAAAAACACTTAATATCATAAAGAAAAGTACTTAAACATACAAAAAAAAAAAAAACAGTTATTTTTGCAGGAAACATTATACTTAATAACACTTAAAACAATAAAACACATGAAATTCAGCACAAAAGCCGCTACTTTTCTAAGTTCAATAAAAACTCAAACTTACGACAAAAAAGAAAGCGAAATGATAATAACGTATCAACAAAAACGTGTCTTTCATCTATCCCTGCTCATGCTGGCCTTATGCGCACCCATATACATATATTCAGTTCCATTTCCCAATGAACAGTTTTATTATATTAACAGCGTATTATTCCTGTTTATCATTATGTGCACTCTCGCTTATTTTAAAAAGAGAGTAAATCTGACCACGACCTTTTCCATTATACTGATAGCCATACATATCGAGATTTTTATCGAGATAATTTATTGCTCAATATGTAGCGGATATGAATATAGTTATCAAAGAGCATTGATAATGAGTAACATTACTATCTCTCTCTTATTTACCATGCTTTCCATCTGTGCCTATATGAGTAATATCTCCATCCTATTGTCCTCCCTTACCATAGCTTCCTATACAATCTGCACACTTATCACCGACGAACCGTTCCTATACAGTTATCTGCCTTTGATCATCATCATATACACCATGATCCCCTTATTAGGAAGATCCTTACACAGTAATATCAGCAGCTTGCTAAAAAGTAGCAACTTGCTAAAAGAGGAAGAGGAAATGCTTTTGAAACGTCTCCAAATGAAAAAGGAAGAACTATTCGCGTTCGCCGAGTTGTTAAGCGAGAATAACCCGGAAGAAAAGACAAGCTCCCTGTTAAACATAATAGGGGAACAATCCAAAGAAAATCTTTTTACAGCCCTTGCCGCATACCAGAAAAAGGAAAAAAGTAAACTTGATACAATCAGGAGAATATATCCCAATTTATCCCCGTCCGAATTAAACATCTGCCGTTTAATACTGCAAGACAAGACCGTCAGCCAAATATGCGAATTATTACATCGGAGTAGCGGAAACATAACCAGCCAACGAGCGAACATACGTGCCAAACTCGGACTAAAAAAAAGCGACAATTTAAAAGAAGCATTACAAGAACGCATGAGGCTGTATGAAGAAGAACACCGGCAAGAGGACTTTTCAGCCATGCGTTAGGGATTGCAGAGTAAAGCCCACAGCCTTTAGGCGAGGACTTGCAACGGAAAGCCTGACCGTCCCACAGGAACGCCCAAAAGAAAAAGAATCCCCCGAACATTCATCCGGGGGACATCCAAGCCGTCACATCAATTATAATACAGATTCAGATCATCCGTGCCAATCTCCTTTCCGTCCCGGAAAACAAGGCGTAAATCAATCCTCTCTCTGTTTTCATTGCCACAAAGATAGACATACCGGCCAACATACGCATCATACTTATCAATCAGTTCTAACGGTATGACCGGCATGGGAAAAGGATACACCTATATTGCATATAGCGGAAAATTTGTAAGATTACCCTGTACTTTATAAGGCAACATAGAAAATCTCTCCGCATGCAATTCCGGTCTTTTTCCCAGTAATGCTGTCAACGAATTGGCCCGGACATTCCCTTCGGCCTTCACTTCTATCGGCACCATTTGGGCATTACGTTGAATAACAAAATCCAACTCAAGACGCGAATTGTCTGTGTTATGGTAATAAATCGGTGACACGCCCTTACTTTTCATCTGCTGCAATACATACTGTTCAGTCATTCCTCCCTTGTATTCCTTAAATATGTCGTTTTTAATCAAGACTTGGGCCGGATCTGTCTTGACCATAGCACCCATAAGCCCCAAATCAACCATATAGAGTTTGAAAGCCGACAGGTCTTCATAAATATCAAGCGGAAGCTCCGGTTTGGTACATCGAGGCACTTTATACAACAACCCGGCATTTACAAGCCATTGAATGGCCATCTCAAAATCATTGGCTCTGGCACCTTTTCGCAAAGCTCCGTAAATGAATTTCTTGTTTTCTTTAAATAATTGGGAAGGAATGCTGTTCCATACCATTCGGACACGCGGAACCTGTTCTTTGGGCGCATGTTTTGAGAAGTCAAGATCATAGCCTTGCAAAATCTCCGACTGTATTCTTCTGACTTCCAGCAAGGAATCCGTTTCTACATATTTGAGTACAACTTCCGGCATACCACCTACATAATAATATTGCCGAAGGAGATCCGTATATTTGTCATGCAGGAGGCTTATCGTTTCAAAATCCCCACTCATAAGCAATTTACAAGCTTCTTCTTCTCCCTTGGCGACAAGAAACTCTTCAAAGTTCATAGGAAATATATTGATGACATTTACCTTCCCTACGGGATAAGACACATCCTGATGAAGGGATATCCCCAAAAGTGAACCTGCCACAGCTATATGATACTCCGGAACCTCCTCTTTAAAATACTTCAAAGATTCCAGTGCTTCCGGGATATCTTGTATCTCATCAAGGATAATAAGCGTATCACCCGGAGTAATGTCAACGGAAGTCATCGCACGCAGCCCCCGTAAAATTCTGTCAACATTGAAATCCTGAGAAAAAAGCTGGCGTGCAAGGTTATTCTTACGGCATACCACATAAGCCTCTTTTTTGTATTCAAGTTTGGCAAACTCATGGAGCAGCCATGTTTTCCCAACTTGTCGGGCACCATTTAAAATCAGAGGTTTTCTATCCTCACGGTTTTTCCATTCTATAAGTTGTTGCAAAACAAATCTTTTCATCTACAAACAGCATTTTTATACATGTAAAAACAGCGTATAATACATTTATCAGCACTTATTTAAAGCACAAATATACTAAAATAAACAGATAATAGAAGCAATCTTATACATTTTTCCGCACTTTAATCAACTCCAATGGAAAGCAGTAGCCAATTTAGGATTGCCTTCTCCACGCTCGATGGCCACCAGCGTATTGATGCCCACGCCCGCCAGTTCGGAGAAGTTCCAGCTGATTGACCTTCAAACTCTTCCTGCACTCTTTAATCATCTTTCCTAGCTCTTTCATATTCACAACACATTGTGATTTTAGTCAGTTTTCATCCTAGTTCAAAGAAAAAAACAGCCGATAAAGCAACTATAATCATTGTATTCATATAGATTAACATCATATATTCAAGTTAATCTATATATTTACATGGATTATTTGTATATTTGCAAAAAAGGAACAACCATGTGGAATGAAATGAGCAATCCAGCTGTGCTGATGAGAATCGGCCAGCGCATCAAAGAGACACGTATCAGGCAGCATATCACGCAGGAAGAACTGGCAACGGCTTCCGGTGTAAGCCCCTTGACCGTTGCGAACATCGAGAAGGGCAAATCGGTATCGCTGCTGTTGTTCATCAGCGTACTCCGCTCGCTCGGCCTGCTGGAGAACCTGGAGCAACTGGTACCGGAAATCCGGGTCAGCCCGATAGAGCTCAAAAAACTGCAAGGAAAGAAACGCTACCGTGTACGCCATTTAAAACAAGATAACCATGAATGATTTGATAGTAGATGTAAAGCTATGGGGAGAAAGCGTAGGCTCTCTCTATTGG
Organism: Parabacteroides sp. AF21-43; assembly: GCF_003635435.1. Lineage (NCBI taxonomy): Bacteria > Pseudomonadati > Bacteroidota > Bacteroidia > Bacteroidales > Tannerellaceae > Parabacteroides > Parabacteroides sp. AF21-43. The sequence continues at coordinate 10,903 of NZ_QTMG01000032.1, forward strand.
GAAAAGGAAAGCAATGCCGCCTTGTTCGACTATGAACGGAAGTTCATCCGCTCCGGTCTTGACATTTCTCCCATCATCATGCCCATCAGCCAGTACAGGAACACCCCCTACCGGTTCCTTGAAAACCGTACCGACTGTTTCAAGGGGTTGCCCGGCCTGTTTGCCGATTCACTGCCGGACACTTTCGGAAACCAGATCATCAATGAATGGTTTGCCAGCAAGGGATTGTCCGGAGAAGAGATTACCCCTTTAGACAGGCTTTGCTATGTAGGCAAACGTGGCATGGGCGCACTGGAGTTTGAGCCGTCCTCGCCAATCAACGGCATGAACGAATCATCAGTGCTCCATATCGAGGAACTGACTGAGCTTGCCAAATCCGTATTCACGGACAGAATGGCTTTTCAGGTCCAACTGCGCCAGGAAGGAAGAAACATTCTGGATATACTGAAAGTGGGAACATCTGCCGGAGGTGCCAAGCCCAAGGCCATCATCGCCTACAACGATATTACCGGAGAGGTACGCTCCGGACAGGTAAAAGCTCCTGAAGGATTCGGGTATTGGCTGTTGAAATTTGATGGCGGCAAATACAGCGAACACACGCAGATAACGGACAATCCACAAGGAATAGGAAATATCGAATATGCCTATCACCGGATGGCAAAAGCCTGCGGTATCGATATGATGGAATGCCGGTTACTTCAGGAAAAAGAGTCATATCACTTTATGACACGACGTTTTGACCGTATGGAAGACGGAGAGAAGATCCATGTACAGACATTGGCCGGGCTTGCCCACTATGACCGTGACCAACGCCATTCATACGAAGAGATATTCCGTATCATGCGGCAGATGAACCTCCCTTATCCAGAGCAGGAGGAACTATACCGAAGAATGGTGTTCAACGTCATGAGCCGGAACCATGACGACCATAGCAAGAACTTATCTTTCCTGATGGATAGACAAGGGAAGTGGAAACTGGCCCCAGCATACGACCTCTGCTACTCATACACACCGGGCGGCAAATGGACGAACCGCCACCAGCTGTCACTCAACGGCAAACAAGACAATTTCACGATGGAAGATCTGCAAAAGGTAGGTGAGAACATGGGTATCCGGAAACACAAACAGATTATCGAAGAGATACAGGAAACCGTATCGCATTGGCATGAGACTGCCAAGGATTGCGGGGTCAAGCCGGAACACGCCGATTTTATCGGAGAAAACCTGCTCTTGTTCGGCAAGCAACTGCATACGATCCAAATCCGGACATTGCCAACGAACAAGAGGAGGCTTTCATGAAGGCTATGCGAAATGATGACTTCAATACCATTCTGGAACTGAAGATGAGAGGATATCAGCCATCGGAGAACACACTGAAAAGCCTCCAGCCGGATGTATCCGCCACCACCTTCATCGCTGCCGCCAAAATCTTCCAAATGGAAGGGATGCTAAAAAGCCTTCAGGACATAAAACCCGCGCAAAGCCCGATTACAGGCGGCAATAAACGTAGCATGGAATTGGGGGATTAGCACACAAACTACATCGCGCACAATTCAATATAACAGTAAATATATTAATTGTTATATATCATATTTTGATTTAACAATTAATATATTTACCTTTGTAAAATGACAACGAATCACATCACCCAAGCCATGGCCAATCCGGAAATCATAGTGGAACTGGGCAGACGATTTAAGGAATACAGGCTAACCTATAGGCTCACCCAAAAAGAGGCTGCCGAGAAAGCCGGTGTCAGCCTTATCACCTTACGCCAGTTTGAGAACGGGAAGGCCTATAACATCAATATGGGCAACTTTCTTGCCCTGTTACGAGTAGTGGACTGTCTGGAACAGATGGATGATCTGATGCCGGAAATACCTGTTTCAGCCTATACAATGGAACGAATAATGAATAAAAAGCCGAAAAGGATAAGACATGGAAAATAATGTTGTGAGTGTTATGTTATGGGGAGAAGAAGTCGGAAAGCTCTATTGGGACGAAAGAAACAAAAGAGCCGTCTTCAACTATCATCCGGATTTCATCAAGAAAGGAGTGGAAATCGCCCCACTGACCGCTTCTGTCAAAGGACCGGCGGCAAAGGGTATGCCCATACTCGGAAACAAAGAAAAGACTTATCAAGGTCTCCCACCGTTTTTGGCAGATTCATTGCCTGATCGGTGGGGTAACATGGTCTTCGACCAATGGGCGGCACAAAACCATATCCCCAAGCGCAAACTCACACCGGTAGATAAACTGTCTTTCATCGGGAAACGGGGAATGGGAGCCTTTGAGTTCATCCCGGCCACTCCTGGATTGGAATCCTCTTCCACTCTCCAGATAGAGAGTTTATACCAACTGGCACGCCGTATCTTTGAGGAACGGGAGGAAATATCCGTGCAAGATGACGAAGCACTGCAACTGCAAAGTATCTATGAGATAGGTACATCAGCCGGAGGGCAGCACCCGAAAGCCATCATCGCCATCAATGAAACGACACATGATATACGTTCCGGCCAAGTCCCTTTACCGGAGGGCTATACCTACTACATATTGAAGTTTGCAGAAGGGGACGATTTTCCGTTCACGCAAATGGAAATGGTATATTATGAGATGGCAAAGGAAGCCGGGATTACGATGATGCCTTCCCGACTCATTCAAATTGAGGGAAAACATCACTTCCTGACGGAGCGTTACGATAGGATAAACGGAGAGAAGATACATACACAGACACTTGCTGCCATGAATCCGGATGCAACGAGCTATGAGGATTTGTTTGAAGTCTGCCGAAAACTGAACATCCCGGCAAGCGAACAGTCCGAACTCTACCGTAGGACGGTATTCAATATCATGGGCGGCAATGTGGATGACCACATCAAGAATTTCTCTTTCCTGATGGAAAGAAACGGCACATGGCACATCACCCCAGCCTACGACATGACATTCACCACCAATTTGGACGGTGCGGCATACGAAAACGCACACTCCATGAGCATTGCAGGAAAAGATAACGACATCACGGAAGATGACCTGATGCAATTTGCCAAACAGAACGGAATAAAGAATGCGAAAAGGATAATCGAAGAAGTCAGCCTTGCCATCAGCCATTTTTACGATTATGCCACCAATCATCAAATCGATGACTATTGGAAAGACCGCATCGAAGAGCATCTTTCCGGTTTGGTATCTCCGATCATAGGGAAAACCATGAAACACTACCTGCCCACCATTGTCGAACCCTACGAGACAGAGGATGGCTTTTTGGTATCAGAAATCAACATCATCGAAAACACCCGGCATGATTTCCGTATCGAGGCCTTCATAAACGGAAAGCGACAGAAATACATTGCCGGGCGTAAAAGCGATTTGGCTGCTGAAGTCATTGCCAAAGGCAGAAACAAGATGCCCGTTGAGAACAAGAAAGAACTTGTGGAACGGTTGTTACTGCCTTTAGCTAGAAGATAAAAACAGACGAATAGCGACACTATTACATTAATAAAAAGTCTGTTCTTGTTCGGCAAGCAACTGCATACGATCCAAATCCGGACATTGCCAACGAACAAGAGGAGGCTTTCATGAAGGCTATGCGAAATGATGACTTCAATACCATTCTGGAACTGAAGATGAGAGGATATCAGCCATCGGAGAACACACTGAAAAGCCTCCAGCCGGATATATCCTCCACCACCTTCATCGCTGCTGTCAAAATCTTCCAAATGGAAGGGGTACTAAAAAGCCTTCAGGACATAAAGTCTGCGCAAAGCCCGATTACAAGCGGTAATAAACGTAACATGGAGCAAACAAATTTACTATTCAATTTTCAGTTTTTTTCTATTTCTATACTACTGTACGCCATAAAATAACGAAGAAACTTATTCCTATATCAATTCATAATCAATAACATACAATTCACCAAGAATATTAGGGAATGCTACAGTATCATATATCACCTGCCCTACTCCATTAAAATTACCCGGAGATATTACAGATGCTACAACACCATGATAAGCTGTGGGAGAAAAAGAAAGATCTGCTAATCCATTTATCCCAATAACATTTTTCTGTACACCAGCATTATTAACATTACAAAAAATTGCATAATGAATAGTTTGATGTAAATTTACAGCAGCATTAGGAAGATGCACAAAATATAATATATCTCCATTATTACATTTAGCTAAATCATGATAGGTATTTATTTTTTGTATCATACTTTCTAAAGAAGCTCCAAAAGGATTAACTGAAATTCTTTTTCCTGTTGCCTGTTCTATAATTCCTCTAACTAAATTAGCACACCCTCCACCATTTGTAGGTAAATTAACATTCAAATTCTGAGTATTAGTAATAAATTGTGTAATCAATTGTCTATCATTTATACTTATAGCCATATATTATAACTCATGTTCTCCTACTCTCTCAAAGGCTTTTCGGAACCTGCCTATAAAAACTGTCTCTGTAAGCTTACCCCACAAATCTACCCTATAATCCCCAAACCGCTATCATCCCTTTTCTGAATGCCATGGAATTTTTTCCGAATACATAAGTTAGAAGATGAAAAAAGATTGTATTCAAAGTTTTTGGTTCTTTTTTGAAAAAAGAACCGCTGGCCAAAAATCCAACGGTTACTTTACTTTCGGAAAAATATGCAATGAAGTTTATAGGCCGAATGAGGAACGCAGCTTCTTCATGGCATTCTCCACATCAAAGAAAGACACATCCATAAGATCTTCTCCCCATGCTTCCGGAAAGTCAAGAATGGAACGTCCGTTATTAAGAACCGCATCACGGATGGCTTTCATCACATTCTGCCGAGTCGGTTCCAGCTTGAAGAAAAGGCAATGCCTGACTGCCATTGTAAGGGTATCATCATCTATAAAGAAACGGATGGTGACGGTCATGTGTACCTGCGTCCGTTTCTCCAGTTTCTTCTTTTTAGTTTCCAGTTTGGCCAACCGGGAAACATAGAATGAAGGGATATGTTTCCCGGATTCAACGCAAGTCTTCATCGCTTCATGTATTTCAGCGATGCCGTCACGTATATCCGTCAAGTCGGTGCAGTTGGATGCAACCGTATAAGCCGATAACTTTTTCATCTCAAAAGCCGTTTTTATATGGCAAAAGCCCTGTTTGTGAAACTTATAATATATGAATCTCCTTATCACCTACCTTCTCGTCCGATACGACCAATACCTCGTACTTCATCCTCTTGTAATTATAGACTACGGCAAGCGTATTAAAGCCACCGTTATCATACCGCCTGTCATAAACGGTATGTACATACTCATACATCGCATTCCCCATCATGAACTTTACGGAAACATCCGTAAAGTAAAATGCCACCGCATAAGCCAGCGTTTTCTTTTTATCAACCTTTTTTGTTTTCATAACCATTTGTCCTTTATTGTTTTCTGATAAAATATTCAATGGCCGAATGAACCAATATATAATGTGTGGGTGTCTGCCTGCACTGTTCCGCATAAGGATTATAGAACTGGAGAGCCAGCGCATGGTATAATTCCGGCAATTCCCGCTTGATTCTCGCCGTAAGCAGCCGATAGGAGCATTTTCTACCGTACTTCATCAGCTCACGCCATTTGTCCTGTGTTATTTCCGTGCAATTCGTCTCGTAAACCATAACTTCCGTTTTTAAGTTCAATATTCCGGTTGGAAAGCGGAAAGGGGTTGTTCCCTCTCCGTTTATTCTCTAATCAATTCAGGCAAGCTTTTACCGTTATACCGGTTTTCAGTCCTTTATCCAGCTGCACGGTCAACCCACGAACATTCACCTCTTGAATTTGAGAAAGAAGCACATAACCCCATTCCCATTCTTGAATATGGCAATAACCGAAAAAAAGCCAGTCACCGTCTTCCTGCTGTTCGGCTTCCGTTACCAACCATACCACCGAAGAAAAAGGAAGGAAAAACCTTGCGATGACTTCCGCATTAAGCCCCTGCCCCTCTTTTGAGTACAAAGGGTTGGCTTCAAACACATTCTTTAGTTGTTCCGTCACTGTAATCATATGTCACATTTTTAAAGGGTTAAACTTCTAATTTTATGCTTCAGCTAGATTTAAAGACCTTTTTTTAAAACCCCTTTCCGGGATGGCCTTTTCTTTCTGCCGACTTTTTTTTTGAGCTTTCATGCCCCATCTGAGTTTATGAGCCTTTTTTTTACGGCACACAACAATAAGGAAGGAGGGATTAAGAAAAGTTTTGGACGACAAAAAATGTTGGGGACAGCGAAGCCGTCCGGCGTTATTTTTTTCGGGACAAAGGGGCGAAGACCGGAACTCTTTCGTATCCATCCACCGAAATAAATTTGCCGTTCAAAAACAAAGGCTCTCAGACGGGGCTATGAAAAAACGTACATTAGGGGAGGCAGAAAACAAGGAAAAGGGCAGTACGGAAATAAAAGAAGAATAAAATCCAACATTATTCACATTGATATATAATAGCCAAGTATTTCGCCATATCAATATAAATCCAACTATAATCAAAATCAAACAGTTATCTAATTTATTGGTTATTAAACATATAATACGCCAAAACATTTATTTTGGAGAATATAATATTAATTAAACAAAAAAATGGCATCATTAAAAATAAAGTATCGACATTCCTCTATAGAAGGAAAAGCGGGAACATTGTTCTATCAAGTAATTCATAATCGTGTAGCAAGGCAGATAAATTCAGGATACAAGATTTATCCTGACGAGTGGGATATTTTCAATTCCCAAATAATCATACCAGCAAAGACAGGAGAAAACCGGCATCGGTATTTGGTTTCTTTAAAAAAATGTATTGAGGAAGACACCTCACGTCTAAAAGATATTATGATAAGATTTGAGAATCTTGGATACAAATATACGGCAGACGAAATCATTGAATATTATTCCGCTCCTCCTGTGAACGAGTACTTTGTGTCATTTTGTGAGAATCTCATTGAAGAATTGAGACAAATAGGTAAAATACGCACCACAGAAACTTATACCACTACGCTCAATAGCTTCAAGCGATTCATGAATTTCAGAAAGAAAGGCAGAGACATCCCTTTCGACAATATAGACTCCAACCTGATGATGGAATATGAACAATATCTAAAATCTAATGACATTTGTCCGAACAGTACTTCCTATTACATGAGAAACCTCAGAGCCATGTATAATCGTGCCGTAGAAAAAGAATTGGTTATACAGCGATATCCGTTTAAACATGTATATACGGGCATAGATAAAACTGTAAAACGGGCAGTTCCGGCCAAAATTATCCGACAGATACGCGATATGGATTTAAGTCACGACTCCTCTTTGGAATATGCAAGAGACCTATTTATGTTCAGTTTTTATACCCGAGGGATGTCATTTATAGACATGGCTTATCTAAAGAAAAGTAATTTGCAAAACGGTTTTTTATCATATCGCAGAAAAAAGACCAACCAACAGCTAGTAATCAAATGGGAAAAGCCCATGCAAGAAATCATAGATAAATACGATACCATAGGTTCTTCTTATCTATTGCCGATCATTCTCGACGCAAAAACGGATGAACGGAAACAATACAAGAATGCAGCCCAGCTGGTGAATTCAAAACTAAAGAAATTGGGAAAACAAATCGGCCTTCCTATTCCGCTGACGAGTTATGTGGCACGTCACGCCTGGGCTTCTATCGCCAGAAGCAAAAACATTCCGTTGGCTACCATCAGCGAAGCTATGGGACATGATTCAGAAAGCACTACACGGATTTATCTTGCATCGTTAGACACCTCCGTAGTGGATAAAGCGAACAGTATTATTTTAAATACACTTTAATTCACATTATAAAACAGTTTACGCCATAGGTTTCAGCATACGTGCCCAATCGGCCCGCTGTTATTCTATGGCAATTATTATTTTTATTTATCTGACAAAAAATAAGTTGGAATTATGTTATACAAATTGAAGTTTTCTTTCTGAGAGAAAGATTTGTAAATGCAAAAGTACAAAAGATAACACAAAAAACACTAAAAATCAGAAGAAAAATATTAGTCATACCATAAAAAATAAGAGGTATGATTAGAAAAAACTGATTATTTGTTGAGCAAATTGATTATACCAATCTTATAAATATTTGATATACATCAAAATACCAATCACCCCATTTCTCTCAGAAAGAGAAACACCGAAAATAGGAGAAATTTCCTATACGAATGCCATAGGAATATAATGAACAAGTATATACCCTATACTTTCAGTTGTATGACAAGATGGATTCAGAAAGGAAAAAGCCCCGTGAAAGTACAAAATTCTTGCTTGAAAAAGATTGAATAAATGACGGTTTTCTCCATAAGAGAAATGTTTTGAATATGCAAAAATACATAAATTATTGAACATAATAGCATAAAACAAAGAAAAACCTTAATAGCCACCTCGTTAAATGTCGTGGTTACATAACAAATGTTGAGTAAACTAGATTGTATTTACAGCGAATAATCCCTGTAAATCAATTATATATGTTAAATATTTATGTCCTCTATTTCTCTTATGGAGAAAAATAGGAATGCGGCAAGATAAAAGACGGCATGAATGGTTGATATGACAGCCAAAAAAGACATAAATTACTATAATACAGACCAATACATAAGTTGGGATGAACTATGGGTATATCTTGACCTGCCGTAATAACTAAAAAACACACGACGAATGAGTACTCCCATAACCACAAGGGAAGATCTAACTAGAATCCAATGGTTCGCCATGAGCGCTTATAAAAACGAGAAAAAGGCGGAAGAGATGCTCAAAGGCAAGGATGGTCTAGAGTATTTCATACCGAAACACTATGCCGTAAGGGTCTATCACGGAGTGAAATCCAAAAGGCTTGTACCAGTCATCCCGAATCTCGTCTTCGTGCATGCTTCCCGAAAACAGATCACGGATTTCAAAAAAAAATATAATTTCTTACAATTCATGATGTGGGAGAAAAGCACGGGACTGAAATATATCGTGGTGCCGGATAAGCAAATGGAGAGCTTTATCAAGATTGCCTCGCAGTATGAAGAAAACACTATTTATTATAAACCGGAAGAGATTGACATACGGAAAGGTACCCACATATGTATTTACGGTGGCAAGTTCAATGGAGTAAAGGGCGTATTCATGCGGGTGAAAGGAAAACGTCGCCGCCGGGTGGTTGTGATGCTTGAAGGGATTATGGGTATATCGGTAGAAGTTCATCCCGATTTGATTGAAGTCATCAATGATTCCGATTGTGACAAATTTTGAGAGATGACACAAAAAGGAGATGATGAAGTTCCCCTTCCTCGTGGCCTTACACAAATAAAATAATATTTGAATATATGTATTTTTGGATTGTAAATTGTTCACTGGCATTTTTGCTTTGTGTTCTCTGTGCGGGTATCGTCATTCCCCAGATTCTGCTAATCGCTTTCCGTAAGAAATTGTTCGACTTTCCCGATGAGCGGAAGGTACATCATTGTGCGGTGCCCCGATTGGGTGGTATCGCATTCAAGCCGGTAGTGTTTTTCACCATAGCCCTGTTGCTAGGAATCAATATGGTGCTGGGACATTCGGAGATATTGTCCGAAATCGGGAACGACGTGTGCTCTTTGGCTTTTGCTTTCTGCTCCATCATGGTACTATATCTGGTTGGCATGGCCGATGACCTGATCGGTATCCGTTATCGTGCCAAGTTTGTCATCCAGATTCTGTGCGGCGTGATGCTTATTGCCGGTGGGGTATATATCAACAACCTATACGGTGTTCTGGGCATCCATGCGGTGCCGTTATGGTTAGGATATCCCCTGACCATCCTGATCGTGGTCTTCATCATCAATGCCATCAACCTGATTGACGGCATTGACGGGCTGGCTTCCGGGCTATGCAGTATCGCCTGCCTATTTTATGGACTGACTTTCTTTATGCTCCATCAGTATGTTTATGCCATGCTGGCGTTTGCCACATTGGGAGTGTTGGTACCATTCTTCTATTACAATGTTTTCGGGAACGCCAAACACGGAAGGAAGATCTTCATGGGCGACACAGGCAGTTTGACCATCGGCATGATGCTCTGTTTCCTCAGTCTCAAACTGACCATGTGCGGACTAGACGATAATACAGGAAATGTACATCCGATGGTGCTGGCCTTCTCACCCTTGCTGGTTCCATGCTGTGACGTGGTCAGGGTTTACCTGCATCGGGTACGCAACGGAAAGAACCCGTTCCTGCCGGACAAGAACCATATCCACCATAAGCTGCTTGCTCTCGGAATAAAGCAGCGCAATACCATGATCATCATTGTTTCCGTGTCAACTATATTCATACTGCTCAATATTCTTCTGTCCCTTTATCTCAATGTGAACTGGATCGTTTTGGGTGATATATTGATATGGACTCTCGCCAACATCAGGCTGACAAAATCTATCGCACAACTTCAATCGGAACAGAAAACCAACAAATAAAAATCAATAAATATGAAAATCAGATACATTTTATCCTTATTAACCGTGGCCTTTCTATTGGGATCATGTGCCACACCGAAAGTCGCTTATTTCACGGACCTGAAACGGGGTACCGCAGAGCAAGTCTTGAACCCGCTGGAAATCCGGATACGTCCAGAAGACAAGATTTCCATACAGGTCAACAGCAAAGACCCCTTATTAATGAACCTTTTCAACCTTCCGATCATATCCCGACAGATTGGTACGACATCAGGTACATCCAATAGTCAGGGAATATCAGGATATACAATAAATAAGGATGGGGATATTGATTTTCCTGTGCTGGGACATATCCATGTGGCAGGAATGACACGCGCGGAGATCGCCTCGTATATAAAAGAGGAATTGGTTTCAAAGAATCTCGTGAAAGACCCCGTTGTTACAGTGGAGTTTATGAACCTGACCGTTTCAGTGTTGGGCGAGGTTGCCACCCCCGGACGTTTCAATATCGAAAAGGACAAGCTGACACTTTTGGAGGCCTTAAGCATGGCCGGGGACCTTACCGTCTATGGGAAACGGGAAAACGTGCTGGTACAACGGGAGGAAAACGGGAAAAAAACCCTGTATCAGGTCAACCTGAATTCGGGATATGACCTTTATGCCTCTCCTGTGTATTATTTGCAGCAGAACGATATCGTTTATGTGGAACCCAACTCAATGAAAGCACGGCAGGCGACCGTCAACGGCAATAACGTCCGCTCAGCCTCTTTCTGGATGTCATTGGCCTCGTTGCTGACGACCATTACCGTGTTGATTGTAAAATAATATAGAATCAGATATGATGACCGTAAATCAAAAGAATATAAAACCGGGGCAGCAGGATGATTTCCTGCGAATACAGGACCTGTTATACCTGTGCCTCGCAAGATGGAAGTGGTTCGTCTTGTCTTTAGCGGTAACGATCGGTGCCGCTACTGCCTATCTGTTACGCACTCCTGCCGTATATACACGTACCGCTTCGGTATTGATCAAAGAGGATTCCAAAGGCAAGTCGGTCTCCTCGGATTTGGAATCCTTCTCGGAGTTCGGGCTGTTTCAATCCGGTACAAATGTGAATAACGAACTCATCACCTTTCGATCACCGTCTTTAATGACCGAAGTGGTTAAACGGTTGCGTCTGGATATGAATTACTTCGTTCGGGGAAAATTCCACCGTCAGGTAGCCTATGGACTGACATTACCGGTGGATGTAACGATAAATGACTTGCCTGAGAATGAATCAGCCGGTTTTACGTTGGAAATACAGCCGGACGGTACGTTATACCTATCCGACTTTATACGTAACGGGACAGATCTTGAAGAAAAGGACGTAAAGGGAAGCTTGCTCGACTCCATCACTACGCCATTGGGAAAAATCATTATCCATACAACACCCAATTACGTGAAAGGCGAGGCATATACATTATATGTAGGCAAATCCAGTCTGTATAACGCCGTCAACTCCTGCTCGTCCAATCTGTCCGTTTCATTGAACAGCGAGAAAGCGTCAGTCATAGACTTGTCATTCAAGGATAACTCCACACAGCGGGCAGAAGATGTATTGAGCATGTTGATTTCCGTTTATAACGAGAATTGGGTGAAGGACAAAAACCAGATCGCTGTCAGCACCTCAATGTTCATCAACGAGCGTCTGGGCGTAATCGAACGGGAACTGGGAAATGTGGACGAGGATATCTCCTCTTACAAGTCAGAACATCTGTTGCCCGACGTGCAGGCGGCATCGAGTATGTATATGGCTCAAAGCAGTGCGGCCAACGCGCAGATCCTGTCCCTGAACAACCAGCTTTATATGACCCGTTACATCCGGAACTATTTAGCCAACGATGCCAACCGTACCCAACTGCTTCCGGCCAACTCCGGCATTGAAAGCGCCAATATTGAATCGCAGATTGCCGAATACAACAAGCAACTGTTGCAGCGCAACAGTCTGGTTGCGAACAGCAGCACGGAAAATCCGCTGGTCGTGGATATGGATCAGGCTCTGGCATCCATGCGTGGGGCGATAATCAGATCTATCGACAATCAGATAGTGACCTTGAATTCGCAGATAAAAAGTTTGCGGCAGACGGAGCAACAGACGACATCACGTATAGCGGCCAACCCAACACAGGCCAAGTACCTGCTTTCGGTGGAGCGCCAACAGAAGGTAAAGGAAGCTCTTTACCTATTCCTGTTGCAAAAGCGTGAAGAGAACGAACTCTCACAGGCGTTCACGGCTTATAATACCCGCATTGTTACCCCGCCACACGGCAGCATGTTGCCGACATCCCCTGTGCATAAAAATATCTTTATGGTCGCATTCGCTCTGGGGCTGCTCATTCCGATAGTCATTATCTTCATGCGCGAGAATATGAATACCCGTGTACGGGGAAGGAAAGACCTGGAAAACCTGACTATACCGTTCATCGGTGAAATTCCGCTGTTCACAAGAAAGAAAAAAGGGATATTAGGAAAGAAACCGCAGGAAGTCAAGGCCGTTATCGTCAAGGAGGGCAACCGTGACATCATCAACGAGGCATTCCGCGTATTGCGTACCAACCTGGAATTTATGACCGGCAAGGACAAGACTTCGAATGTCATCATCATGACCTCATTCAATCCGGGCAGCGGCAAATCGTTTCTGACCATGAACATCGCCGTGAGCCTTGCCATCAAAGGAAAAAAAGTGCTGGTAATCGACGGAGACCTGCGCCACGCCTCTGCATCATCCTATATCGACTCTCCTGACAAGGGATTGAGCGACTATCTGGGAGGTCGTATCGATAATCTGGATGAGATCATCGTACCCGATCCGAAACATAAATCTATGGATATACTACCCGTGGGAACGATTCCTCCTAACCCAACGGAATTATTGTTCGACGAGCGGTTAAAGCAGACAATCGATACTGTAAGGGAGCAATATGACTATGTGCTGATCGACTGTCCGCCCGTTGAACTGGTGGCCGACACGCAAATTATTGAGAAACTGGCCGACCGTACCGTTTTCGTAGTTCGTGCAGGATTACTTGAACGGAGTATGCTTGCTGAATTGGAGAAAATCTACGAGGAGAAAAAATACAAGAACATGTCCCTGATCTTGAACGGGACCGAGGGAAGTGGCGGTCGCTATGGATACCGTTATGGCTATCGATATGGTTATCACTACGGTTACGGCTCAGGATACCACTAAGGTTCCGACGGAAAACAGGGTGGGGATAAATGGATGATTATTAATTAAAAAAAATAAAATGTTTTATATAAAAATACTCGTATCATTGTGTGGCCATTCAGGAAACGTATATCGCTGAAAGATAGCGGTATATTCAAGAATTTTACCGACTGTCACTCGCACATTCTGCCGGGTGTGGACGACGGTGTGCAGACGATGGAAGAAGCATTGGAAATACTGCGCCTGTATGAAGAGTTGGGCATAAAATCCGTATGGCTTACACCGCATATCATGGAAGATATGCCCAACACCACACTGCACCTCCGGGAGCGTTACGCTGAACTTCAAGCCACCTATAGCGGTCCGATAAAACTGCATCTGGCCTCAGAGAACATGCTTGACAACCTCTTCGAGGAACGGTTGGAAAAGAACGATCTGCTGCCCTTGGGTGAAAGCGGTGACCATCTACTGGTGGAAACCTCCTACTTTAACCCTCCGATGGGATTGAACAACATTCTGCTCCGCATCAAGGCTAAAGGCTATTATCCCATTCTTGCCCATCCGGAACGGTATGTTTATATGGGTGAGTCGGATTATCAACAATTAAAAGACATGGGAGTGAAGTTTCAGTTCAATCTTCCGTCAATAGCGGGTATGTATGGCAACCGGATTAAGAAAAAAGCCATGCTGCTATTAAAAGAAAAGGCTATTACTCATATAGGAACGGACATTCACAATTACAATATATTTCAAAAGTTCATTTGTACGAGTATTACAAAAAATATACAAAACTGTTTAATTGATAGTCAGACTGTTATAGTTTAAATAGATTATAATTATCGGTTATTAAGACCTGTAGATTCTGTTTAACTTTTTCTCTCTAGGTGGATTTGCATAAAATACATACAAAAAAATCCAACAGGCTGGAATTCAATGGAAATTGTAACAATCGACTTGGAGCAGATACACACAATCTCTCTTTTATCCAAACCAGTCTTAAAATAAATCATTACACCCCTATCAAGCAATAGGCTTGCAACTTCAACATAAAACAACAATCCATATGTCATTAACAAAAGTTTTAGTTACTGGTGGAGCGGGATTCATCGGCTCCAATTTATGTGAGTATTTATTGGCTCACGACTATGATGTAATCTGTTTGGATAATTTTTCCACAGGTAAACCTGAAAACATTTTTCCATTTCTACAACGATATCCGAATAAGTTTAAACTTATCGTAGGAGATATACGGAATCTGAACGATTGTAAGAAAGCTGTAGAAAATGTAGATTACGTTATGCATGAAGGAGCATTAGGCTCAGTTCCACGTTCTATCAAAGATCCTATAACTACAAATGAAACTAATATATCGGGATTCTTAAATATGCTGACAGCCGCTCGCGATGCCAATGTAAAGCGTTTTATATATGCAGCAAGTTCTTCTACATATGGAGACAGTCAGTCTCTTCCCAAAGTAGAAGATGTGATTGGTAAACCGCTTTCGCCTTATGCCATAACAAAGTATGTAAACGAGCTTTACGCCGATGTGTTTGCCAAAACCTATGGAATGGAATGTATCGGCTTACGATATTTCAATGTTTTCGGTCGTCGTCAAGATCCATTCGGGGCATATGCTGCGGTGATTCCTTTGTTCGTTAAGAAATTCATGGCTCATGAGAGTCCTGTCATTAACGGAGATGGTGAATATAGCCGCGATTTTACTTATATAGACAATGTGATTCAAATGAACATGCTGGCTATGACCACGACAAATCCGAATGCAACCAACCAAGTATACAATACTGCTTTCGGAGAACGCACCACATTAAACCAGTTGGTCGGTTACTTGAAAGAATTTTTGAGTGAATTTGACCCCGAAATTGCCAACGTGAAAATAATTCATGGTCCCAACCGCTTGGGGGATATTCCCCATTCCTTGGCATGTATTGATAAAGCAAAATCCCTTTTAGGTTACAATCCTCAATACAGTATGCGTGACGGTTTGAAAGAGGCTGTCAAATGGTATTGGAAGAATATTTAAAGTAATAATAACAGATGAAATTATGAATGAAACTAAAATTTGCGTAATTGGTCTTGGTTACGTAGGGCTCCCTTTGGCTCGTCTTTTCTCGACAAAGTATAAAACGATAGGTTTTGACATGAACCAAGCTCGTGTGACTGCTTTGATGGCAGGTCATGATGCGACACTCGAAGTGTCAGATGAACTACTCCAATCTGCCCTTGCCAATGGTTTTAAGTGTACTGCCAATATAGAGGAAATCCGTGATTACAATTTTTATGTAGTTGCCGTTCCCACTCCGGTAGACAAAAACAACAATCCGGATTTGACTCCGCTTTACGGTGCCAGCACAACTGTTGGTAAGGTAATCTCCAAAGGGGATATTGTGGTGTATGAATCTACTGTTTATCCAGGTGTTACAGAAGACGAATGTATCCCGGTTGTGGAAAAAGTGTCCGGATTGAAATTTAATGAAGATTTCTTTGCTGGCTATAGCCCTGAACGTATAAATCCGGGAGATAAACTTCATACAGTAGAAAAAATCAAAAAGGTTACTTCCGGTTCTACGCCTGAAATAGGTAAGAAAGTAAATGAGGTATATGCTTCTGTAATTACCGCCGGTACACATCTCGCTCCTACGATGAAAGTAGCGGAAGCAGCCAAAGTAATAGAAAACTCACAGCGTGATATCAATATCGCATTTGTGAATGAGCTATCCAAGATATTTACTAAAATGGGCATTGATACACAGGATGTACTGGAAGCAGCTTCTACCAAATGGAATTTCCTGCCATTTAAGCCTGGGCTGGTTGGAGGCCATTGCATTGGAGTTGATCCGTATTATTTGGCTCAATGTGCACAACGTCACGGTTATAATCCTGAGATAATCTTAGCCGGTCGCCGAATGAACGACGGTATGGGGGAATATGTGGCCAACCAAGTTGCGAAATTGATGCTGAAGAAAGGAATACAGGTGCTCAACTCTCATATCCTCATATTAGGGTTTACTTTTAAAGAAAACTGTCCTGATGTGCGGAACACAAAGGTTATAGATATTTACAATGCTTTGCGAGAGTATAACGTACATATCACCGTATATGATCCTTGGGCCAATCCTGATATAGTTATGCGAGAATATGGAATCTCGGTAACGAACCAACATCCTTTGGATAAGAAATTCGATGCGGCAATTATAGCTGTAGCACACGAACAGTTTATAGGCTTTGATGTAAAAACGTTACTAAATGCTCAACACGTCATATTCGATGTTAAAGCTATCTTTGAAAAAAACGTTGTAGATGGTAGACTCTAATCGGATTGTCTCCTTTGACATATTGAAAGGGGGAGGAATTTTATTGGTCATCCTTGGTCATATACAAATCCCTTACATGTTGAAAACCGTTATTTACAGTTTTCACATGCCCCTTTTTTTTTTGTGTCAGGCTGTTTCTTTCGTCCAATCAGTTTGAGAGAGTTTTTTGCAAAAAAGACCAGACAATTACTGATTCCTTGGGCCTTTTTTGCCTTTTTGTTGTTCGCATATTTGTTCGTTTTGAAACTTAACGAAACTCATAATTGGGCAAAAGCGATCTCGCTCCCTGTAACGAGTATGTTTGATGGTTTTCTCGGTGATGAAAACTCTTTTATTTTATTTCATGTAATTTGGTTTTTAATTTGTTTGTTCGAGGTTTCATTCGTTTATTTATTGATACATAAAATCACCCCTACAATAAAGCATTAACAATCAGCGCATTATGTATATTATTATATGGAGTAGGATATTGGTTAAATGCTAATAACATTGATTTGCCATATTTTATTGACACAACAATGTCTACCTTGATTTATTACCATCTTGGTTTTTGCTTCATGCGGAACAAATGGTACGGCATGAAGGTTTCACCGATATACTCATTATTCTTGCTTATTATCGCCATTGTTTTCATCGTTCTATTTCCCTCTTACGTTGACTTAAAATCAAACAATTTTCCATTGCATCTATTGTTGCTTTCAATGGTTTTTATTATGAATTTTTATTGGTTTATCAATTCATATTTTAATTCGAGAAAGCTGAAACTTATTCCATTGGATAAAATATTGATTTGGTGTGGAATTAACAGTTTGGCATTATTGGGGCTACATATATTATTTGTAGATACATTCTGGATCGTGCGCAATAAGTTACATCTTGTAAACTACAGTTGGACCATATTGGAATTTGCACTCATTGTTGCAATATGCTATTTTGCGACAACCTTAATAAAAAGATACATTCCGTCTGTATTAGGAAGATCATAAGCTTGCTATGAATAAGACATCGTCCGTAAATAATAAAAAAATATTCAAGAATACAGTGGCACTTTATGCACGTATGTTGCTGTCCATGATTGTATCACTATATACATCACGGATCGTGTTAAATGCACTTGGTGTAGATGATTATGGCATTTATGGACTTGTCGGCGGTATTGTTGTCCTATTTAGCTTTTTGAATGTAACGATGAGTGGAGCGACTTCACGCTTTCTTACAGTCGAACTTGCCAAAAATGACCCTCGACAACTCCAACAAACATTCAATACAGCCTTTATATTACATATAGGAATTGCAATTATAGTCTTGTTTTTGGCTGAAACGGTCGGACTTTGGCTGTTATTCGAAAAATTGAACATTCCAGATGAGAGAATGAGTGCAGCTGTTTGGGTGTATCAATTTTCAATAATTTCCTCAATGGTCAGCATCACTCAAGTTCCATACAATGCGACTCTTATTTCGCACGAAAAAATGGACGTGTATGCTATTGTGGAAATTGTTGGATCACTGTTGAAGTTGCTGATCGCTACACTTCTACTTATTACAGTATGTGATAAGCTCATTTTATATGGAGGACTTATGCTCTTATCTTCATTCTTGATTGCAATGACATATCGCATTTATTGCATTAGGCATTATGACGAATGCCGGATTAATTGGGAATGGAATAAGGTTATCGGCCGTTCTCTGTTTAGCTTTTCAGGATGGAATCTTTATTCCAATATTTGCTTTACTACTCGTCAACAGGGAACAAATATGTTGCTTAATATATTTGGCAGTACAGCTGTTAATGCCGCAGCCGGATTGGCAACAACTGTGCAACTGATGATTGAACAAGTATCAACCAATTTGGTAATGGCTTCGAGGCCGCAAATTATAAAGCAATACGCATTGACCGATTTCAATGCCATGATACAATTACTAAAGCAAACTACTTGTTTGGCAAATGTGTTATATCTGTTGGTTGCTATTCCTTTTATCTCTGAAATACATTATGTAATGAATTTATGGCTCGTGGAAGTTCCTCCATATACAATTGAATTCTGTATTTTATTGATAGTCTCAAGCTTCATATCATTGAATAATAATATTATATATATTGGAATACAAGCTGTCGGACGTTTGAAATTTTATTCATTTATGGCGGGGACAGTATCATTATCAGTCATTCCGATACTTTGGTTATTGTTTAGTAAAGGTATCGGCTTGACTTGGGCTTTTGGATTGCCTATAGTGAGCACATTATTGATTTATATCGTTTGCTCATATACACTCCATCATTATGTTGAAGATTTCAAACCGATACGTTTTTTCTTCACAACGATGGTAGTGAATCTTTTCATAAGTATTCCTTCTTTTACCGCAATCCTACTCATACAACATATCTTGGTTGAGTCCTTTACAAGAGTGATTATCGTGGCTCTTAGTTCTTCAATAATATTGGTTGTTCTGTCCTATTATGTGCTATTAGACAAAGAAAATAAGAAAAAAGTAAAAGCATTGATTTTAAACAAATTAAAACGATGAATAAAAACATACTTATAATTACTCCTTTTTTTCCGCCACAGACTCATGCTGCGGTATTTAGGGCATTTAAACTTGTAAAATATCTTAAACGTACAGGTTGGAATCCGATAGTACTGACGGTTAATCGTAATTATCTATATTTAGAAGATCCTGATTTGTTGGACGAAGTCCAAGACGTGCCTATTTATCAAGCCAATTATATAGAACCGACATTGCGCGGCCTTAGAATGTTGCTTGGAGGAGAAGATACTTCACTCAAAGCCATTACAGCCAAAGCAAAAACTATTGGTGCACAGTCAAAAAGCACGGATACAGTCACCTCTAACAAGCAATCTTTATTCGGTAAGTTTTATAAATATATACTAGACCGATGGATTCAAGTTCCCGACCGCTTTAGATTCTGGGAAAGAAGTGCCGTGAGGATGGGACGAAAAATAATTAAAGAACATGATATATCTATCATATATACCACTTGCCTGCCTTTTACCTCAAATAGAATCGGTATGCGACTTAAACATCTAACCGGAGTAAAATGGGTTGCTGATTTCAGGGATCCTACCACATACGCTAAGCGAATGTATTCTGATTATTTTCCTGTTTTTGCCAAGCAAAAGAAAATTGAACAAGATACTTTTAAATACGCTGATGCTATTACTGGTCTGTCGGGAGCATACCTGAATATATTTAATGATTTATATGAGGGACGATACTCAAATAAATCATATTTTATTCCAACTGGAGTAGATGATGATTATTTGCCTTCTTTTCAAAATAGAGAAAAAGAGAATTATATAATATTCGTGGGTGAATACCTCCATGAATATAAAGATAATTTCTTGAAAATATTTGCCGAAGCTGTCAATTCTAAGGAATTAAAAGGCAAGGGTTGCACCCTTAAAATTGTGGGTAATAAGAATATCAATCAAAAACAAACGGAAGAATTTGTCAATGATTTGGGAATCTGTAACAACGTGGAATATATCAATCATGTACCGCAGCGTAAATTGTATGAATTGATAGTTAATGCAAAAGCAGCAGTACTTATTCCCGGACACACGGCTTTATGGTGGACTAATTTCGCAAAAATGGTCGATTATATCGCATTACAAGTGCCTGTATTAGCAATGGTGCCCATGACTAGCGAAGCACGAACCGAATTGATAAAAGCAGGCATAGGTATTTTTATAGATACTCCTCAGCAAGGTGTTACTGTCATCAAACAAGTATTTAGCGAAAAATTTCCAATGACGGCAAACAAAGAATATTGCCGCCGTTACTTGGCATCGCAACAAACAAAATCTTTCATTGATATTTTCCAAAAAATACAATAGAGATGCATATAGCGTTTTTAACTACAGAATATCCGATATTGGGTATGAAATGTGGCGGAATCGGAATTTTTATCAAACATTTGTCTCATCTTATCGTTAAGAGTGAGACTGGTGTGAAGGTATCAGTTGTGTATTGGGGCAATAAGTTTACAGAAACTGTGTGGGACGATGGTATATCTGTGATACCTATAAACCAGCCTCATAAGTCTCCATTTTCTTCTTTTATCAATAGAAGGTATCTAAATAAAAAGTTAAATCTATTAGTGGCAAAGATTGGCATCGACCTCGTTGAATCTATCGACTGGGAGGGACCTTTGGCTTTTTGTAGTTTATCTGTACCAGTAGTTACAAGATTACATGGTTCAAATGTGTATTTCGATCATTTGTCTGGAAACAAAACTCCATGGAACGTACGGCTTATGGAATATAATGCTTTGCGTAATTCTGATGCCTATATAGGAGTTAGCCGACAGGCTCTCGACCTGACGGATAAATTATTCAGTCTGTCTTCGAATAAGAGAAAATGTGTAATATATAATCCTGTGGATATAAACATGCCCCCTCTTTCATCTAGTGACATGAACAAAAATACAATAACGATACTTTATTGGGGGACAATTGTTGAGAAAAAGGGGGTACTTGATTTGCCTCTTATTTTCAACAGGATATGCGAGCAAAACGACAATGTCAAACTCATTCTCATCGGACAGGATGCAGTAGTGAATGGTTCTTCGACATGGGAAAAATGCAAATCTCTCTTTTCAAAGCAATCGATCGGTTGTGTATCGTATTTAGGTCGCTTACCTTATGACAAGACTATGTCATACGCTAACAGTGCCGATATTTGCATATTTCCAAGCCATGCAGAAACTTTCGGTTTGGTCTTACTGGAGGCAATGTTACTGCGGAAGGCAATTGTTTGTTCCGATATCGATTGTTTTCAAGAGATTATAGGAGACAGTAACTGTGTTTGCAAATGCAGGGTGAAACGTATCGATGAATTTGCAGAGGCTTTGCAACGGCTAATCTCGAATCCCATTTATAGGTGTGAACAAGCCGACAGGGCTTATCTAAATGCAACTGCTAGATTCAACACCAACGAGATAGTGGCACAAAACATCGAATTTTACAATCGAGTTATAAGAGATAGCTCCAAACATCATGTAGAAGAATCCTAACTCAACTGCTTTATTAGAAAATTTAAACGGACTTTTTATTTATAAAATCACATATTCATACGAAGGGGAGTTAAGGCTTTTTTTGTATTGCCATCTTGAAGAAAGTCAAACATTTCAGTACAACTACGTAAAATATAGAAATGCTTCATTATAGTGAAATTTCTGATAGAGTATAATTCCTAAACGAAGTGATTAATTTCTTAACTCTTGATTCATATTATTCATAAACGCCTTATGCAAAAAGGGATAAGCATTATTTTGCCCACACTTAATCGGGCTGATTATCTGGCAAGTACAGTTGATTGCTTAATAGAGCAAGATTTTGGGGAGCCGTATGAAATAATTATTGTAGACCAATCGGCAGCCATTGACAGTACTATGTATAGTCGTGCAAAAGATAGTGATACATTGATTAAGTACTATCATGTGACTGAATTTAGAGGGCT
The DNA here is from genome assembly GCF_003635435.1 of Parabacteroides sp. AF21-43. Lineage (NCBI taxonomy): Bacteria > Pseudomonadati > Bacteroidota > Bacteroidia > Bacteroidales > Tannerellaceae > Parabacteroides > Parabacteroides sp. AF21-43. The sequence goes on from NZ_QTMG01000032.1 coordinate 33,359, forward strand.
ACCTGAAGCTCGTAATTTCGGTGTGCAACACACACAATACGCCTACATCCTATTTCTAGATGATGATATCGAGTGTGACTGCAACCTGCTCAAAGAGCATTACAAGTTCTTGTCACAACCTGATATCGCAGTAGTGGCAGGGGGAATTACAGAAAAATATAAGAATAATCCCAAATCGAAAAATGTAGGCAAGTTCCATTTCTATACGGCAACTCCAGAACGGGGATTCCACATTAATCATAAAGAATATGTAGATCATGGCGGAGGTGGAAATTATAGCATAAAAAAAGACATATTTTTAGAAGTTGGTGGTGTTGATGAATATTTGAATTATGGAGCTGCTCTATATGAAGAAACCGAAATATGTTTACGAGTAAAGGAACTTGGATACAAAGTTTTTTTTAATTATGATGCTCATGTATGGCACTTGGCTGCTGATACAGGCGGTTGCAGGGTTCTGGATATCAATCGCTATATTGCTTCATTAGTACATAACCGGGCTTTATTGATTAGCCGTCATCTCAAATGGTATCATAGGCCGACTGCTTACATCTATTTGTTGCGTCTTGTTGCATCATACGCTTTTACTTACCGCAATCCCGGACTGTTTAGACTTTTTGCAAAAACTTATAAAGAAGGTTATAAAAAAGGAAAACTAACTCCTAAATATACTCATTATGCAAACATCTAACAAACACATTTTTATTGTAACCTATGATTATCCACCAAGTAATGGTGGTATTGCAAGGCTTTGTTTTGAACTGAAAAAATATTTAGAGAAAAAAGGACTGAATGTTACAGTCATTTGTCCCCAAAGTACTTCTACCGATGCAGAGGAGGATAATAATGTGGTGAGATTGCATGGAAGAAGAGGAATATTGGAGTTGCGTACATTGAAGTATTTACGCAAAAAAACTGTTCCCGGTGATATTGTAATTACCGGGAATTATCATCCAGAGGGAATGCTGTCTCTATTGTCAAACAGAGAAACCTATATATTGGCACATGGAGCCGAATATCTTGCCGGAAAGAGTTTTTTCCGACGCTGTATTTGGCCTACTTATCGACGTTTTATACTAAGAAACGCCTCTTGCGTGATTGCTAACAGTCATTATACAGAGACATTAGTAAAACATTGTTCTCCAAATGCTAAAACAATCGCTATTCCGTTAGCGGTTGATGCAATTCATTTTCGCCCTACTTGTGAAAAATATAAGGATGGCTTGCTACACCTCTGTTCTATTTCTCGATTGGAAAAATTTAAAGGACATGATTTTATTATCCGGACGATAGCTTCTTTACCGGCAAAGTATAAGCAACAAGTGCGATTGCATCTCGGAGGTAAAGGAAAATATAAGAGTGCACTTGAGCGGATGGTTACCGATTTAGGATTGTCAGATATTGTATCATTTGAAGGTTTCATTGATGATAATAAACTTTGCGATTTCTATTCAGCCTCGCATATATTCATTCTCTGTACACGTGAAGAAGCGGATAATAGGAATGTAGAAGGATACGGGCTTGTTTTTGCCGAAGCGCAAGCTTGTGGAACCGCCGTTATAGGTACTCGTACAGGTGGCATTCCCGATGCTGTCGAGGAGAATAATGGCGGTTGGTTGATACATCAGGACGCCCACGAAGAATTGGAGAATTTACTCATTAAGTTAATCGACGATAAATCTCTTGCTATAAATGAAGGTCGTAATGCACGTCGGCGCATAGAAGCTAAAATTACGTGGGAACATTATGTGGACCAAATTTGTGATGTCATTTTATGAGTATTAGTCTATATATAGCCTTATATTACAACTTGTTGCTGCTATTAGTTGTTTACATCGCTATTCAACCGGTCAGGGCAGAAACAGTAAGACAGCCTTATATCAACAACCAGATATTTAGCCTTGCTTTACTCTTGATTGTATATGTTCATGTAACTTTCCGACCGACCGATTATCACTACTTTGGAGATACTTCAGCTTATGCCATGGCTTTCCAAAAGAAAGCCTTCTATGGTACGGTTGCTATAAGAGATAGAGATATTGGTTTTGAGTATCTTACCTATTGGCTTTCACAACTCGTCAATTTAAAAGGGTATTGGTTTGTTCTTTGCTCATTATATATATTGCCTGTTTTCTTTGCTTTAAAGAAACGATTCAAACAACAATATGCTGTAGCACTAGTGTTGTTCGTTTGTTCTTTGAGTTTTTGGGGATACGGAGTAAATGGACTGCGTAACGGAATAGCTACATCGTTAGTTATCTTCTCTTTTCTTGTTCCAAACAACGATATTAAACGAATTCCTGTTTGGATTATAGCATGTCTTTTCCATCAATCCGTCATGTTGCCAATTGGCTGTTTCTTGCTGACCCGACTTTCAAATAATCCCAAACACTACTTATACTTATGGGGAACGTTTTTCCTGCTTATGCTTGTTGCACGTGATTCTTTCTCCACTTTGTTGACAAACATTCCTTGGTTTGAACAGGATAAAAGGATGTCTGAATATTTGAATATGTCTTATAAAGGCATGGAGCAAATGTTCTCTAATATTGGATTTCGCTGGGACTTCATTATTTATAGTTTGATACCCATTATCGCAGGAGTGAAATATATCTATACATATTGCTACGAAGACAAATTGTTTATCCGTTTATTTAATACTTATATAGCAAGTAATGCGTTCTGGCTATTGACCATTCATGTACCGTATAATAACAGATTTGCTTATCTATCTTGGTTTCTTTATCCTATAGTATTGATATATCCCTTGCTAAAAGATAACTTAATAAATAACCAGGGAGAACGAATAAAATGGATTATTCTATGTTATTATATGTTCACTTATGTAATGTGGATAAAATAAAATACAAAACAATAGAAAAAGATTTTTATGAAAGATTTAGTTACTGTATTTACACCGGTATATAATAGGAAGAATTTAATTGGAAATCTATATCAGAGTTTGTTGTCTCAAACCTATAAAAATTTTGAATGGATTATTGTTGACGATGGGAGCACTGATGATATTGATGAAATTATAAAATCTTATCAAAATGAAGATCGTATATTAATTCGTTTCATCAAACAAGAGAATGGTGGAAAACATAGAGCAATCAACAATGGCGTATTACATGCAAAAGGAGAATTATTTTATATTGTAGATAGTGATGACTATTTAACAAAAGACTCTATAGAACGAATAGTTTTTCATTATCAATATATAAAGAATAATGATAAATTTGCTGGAGTTTGTGGTATGAAATGCTTTCCAGATGGTTCTCGTATAGGGAAAGAGGTTACATGGAAAATTTTAAAAGATTCTTGGATTAACTATTGGATTATAAAAAATATAAAAGGGGATGTTGCGTTTGTTTTTAAAACATCAGTCCTGAGAAATTATTTATTTGACGATATACCCGGAGAAAAATTTTGTGCAGAAAGTTTGGTTCTAAACCGTATTGGAAAAAATTACCTTATGTTATTTTTTAATGAAAAAATATACATCGCAGAGTATTTATCAGACGGTTTATCTGTTTCATCAATCAAAAACAGAATGAATTCACCTAATTATGCCATGAGAATTTATTCAGAAATGGCATCACTAGATATTCCATATTTAAAAAAAATAAAAGCTCATATAAATTACTGGCGTTTTGCTCCTTGCTCTAAATTGAAAATGAAAAATAAAATAAAACAAATAGGAATTTCTAGTTATATTATTTTTATGCCTATTGGCTATTTGTTTCATATGAAAGATAAAAAAAACAATTATATAGATATTAGACATGTCGGATCTAAGCGGTAGAACTTTATTTAAACGGATTAAACCATTAATTAAGGTATTCGTTATAGTAGATTCATATCTTCCTAGGAAACTTAATAATTTTTTATTTGTAAGTTTAAGAGGTATTGGAGGAAAAGTTGGTATTGTGATTAGATACATATTGGTGAAAAATCTAGCAAAAAAATGCGGTGATAATGTTGTAATTAAAGAAAATGTATATATATCTAACATAGAGAAACTAGAACTGGGAGATAATATCAGTATTCATCCGATGTGTTATTTTGAATGTAGCGGAGGATTGATGATCGGAAATAATGTGTCTATTGCCCATTCAAGTTCAATACTAACAAGTACTCACACTTATTCTGATTTTAATTTACCTATTAAATATAATGAAATCCTAAAAAAAACGGTAGTTATCCATGATGATGTATGGATTGGTTGTGGAGTGAGGATTTTATGTGGAGTTCACATTGATACAAGATGTATAATAGGCGCAAATAGTTTGGTTAATAAAAGTGTTGACTCATTCTCTATTTATGGGGGAGTTCCTGCAAAAAAAATAAAATCTTTTCAATGAAAAAAAAGAAATTATTCAAAATAACAAATTCAGCTTATTTTCAAGTCCGGCAACTTCAAGGTCAATTGAATTATTTTTCCGCATATTTCGATGTCATTGCCGTTGCCCCTAAAGGAGAAGGTTGGGAGGAATTACAGAAGCAACAGGCACGTTGTATTCCGGTAAAAATGTCAAGAGCCATAAATCCGATTTTCGATTTAATAACTCTTTTCCAATTGGTAAAACTTTTTATCAAAGAGAAGCCGACTATTGTTCACTCGCACACCCCCAAAGCTGGTCTTTTGGGTATGTTAGCAGCATGGATAGCACGTGTGCCGATCCGTATGCACACGGTAACAGGCTTCCCATTGACGACGGCTACGGGCATAAAAAAACAAATTCTTCGTTTTACGGAACGGTTAACTTACGCTTGTGCCACAAATGTATATCCCAATTCACAAAAGATGTGTGATATTATTTGTTCAATGGGGATCGGCAATCCTAAAAAAATGCTTGTTATCGGTAATGGTGGTTCAAATGGAATTGATACGGCATTCTATTCGCGAAATGCTACACAAGATATTAAGATTTCAACTTTCGATTTCACGTTTGGTTTTGTAGGTCGTATATTTTATGAGAAAGGAATCAATGAATTAGTAGCTTCTTTTATTCGATTACAGAAAGATTATCCTAACATAGGATTACGTTTAATCGGCTTTATGGAAGAAAACCTTTATCCGGTTGATGATTGGGTAAAACAAGAGATTAGCACAAATTCTCACATTGAGTTTGTCGGCTTTCAACAAGATGTTCGTCCCTATCTAATGGGGTGTGAGGCTTTTGTTTTTCCCTCCTATCGTGAAGGTTTCCCTAATGTTGTCATGCAAGCTGGGGCCTTGGAATTACCACAAATCGTTACAGATATCAATGGTTGTAATGAAATAATTGTTCAAAACAAAAATGGAATAATTGTTCCACCACAAGACGAACACGCATTGTATAAAGCCATGAAATATTTTTTGGATAATCCTAATGAGGTAAAAAGAATGGCAAAGAATGCAAGGGCAATGATTACATCACGTTACGAACGCAATAAATTTTGGAAATTGATGCTTGAAGAATACTATCGGCAAATTAAAAATCGAATTAAATAACATCTATGCAAATCATACTGTTATCCGGCGGTTCTGGTAAACGCCTATGGCCGCTTTCCAATAATACACGGTCAAAACAATTTATCAAACTGTTGACTGCGCCCGATGGCTCGAAAGAGTCGATGGTGCAGCGGGTGGTACGGCAATTACGAGAAACCGGCATCTGTGATTCGATTACTGTGGCAACAAGCCAGTCACAACGGGATATCATCATCAACCAGCTTGGAGAAGAGATTCCTGTAGTTACGGAACCGGAGCGTCGCGATACATTCCCGGCTATCGCTCTCGCAAGCTCGTATTTGGCCTACAAACGAAAATGTTCCACCGATGAGATTATAATCGTCATGCCTTGCGACCCTTATACCGAAACAGGTTATTTTGAAACGATTCGCAGGATAGCGGATGCAGTGAAAAACAATGTAGCCGAACTAGTATTGATGGGAATTAACCCCACATATCCGTCAGCAAAATACGGATATGTAGTGCCAGTCAATGATGTACAGAACAAAGGAATATTTCAAGTATCACGCTTTACGGAAAAGCCAGATATGATAACTGCCGAGAAACTTATTTCAGAGGGTGCTTTCTGGAACGGAGGCGTATTCGCTTTTCGGTTGGGGTATATGACAGATATTGTAACCCGACACATCAAAACCGACACTTTTTCAGAAATTCGTTCTCGCTATGGGGAATTTCCGAAAATCAGTTTTGACTACGAAGTCGCTGAAAAAGCGCAGTCGGTAGCCGTCGTACCTTTTGCCGGAGAGTGGAAAGACCTTGGTACATGGAATACGTTGACTGATGAACTATCGGAACACACCATGGGCAATGTTGTCATGGATGAAGAATCCGAAAATACCCACGTCATCAACGAACTTGGACTGCCAATCATGTGCATTGGCACACGGAATCTAGTTATCGCAGCATCAAATGATGGAATCCTAATTTCGGACAAAGATAAAAGCGAGAACATCAAAACTTACGCTGACTGCCTACAACATCGGCCAATGTTCGAAGAACGTCGCTGGGGTGAATACAAAGTTGTCGATACCGCCGAGTTTTCCGACGGTTACAAATCACTTACCAAGCAACTGAAAATCAAATCCGGTAAGAGTATCAGCTATCAGGTACACCGCCATCGCGATGAAGTCTGGACGTTTATCGACGGCGAGGGAGAACTGGTACTCGATGATATCAGGTCGGTTATCAGCAGAGGCGATACGATTACAATCAAGAAAGGTGTTAAACATGCAGTCAGGGCTATCTCTGAATTGACGTTCATCGAGGTGCAGTCCGGAAATCTACTTGCAGAAGAAGACATTGAACAATTTGACTATAAATGGTAAAATCCTTCGTTAAAACCTCTGACAAAAGAATGAAGTTGGTTTACAAGAAAGTTATCGAACCTCAATTAGGCAACCTGATATCCATATTGAAAAAGAAATGATAATCTATAGCATTGATTATTATCAACAAGATCAAGATTGTACTCAATGTGGAAAACATTCGGAATGTATTTGCCGGTAAAATGATAAAATATCACTATCCATATGTAAGTAAGTATATATACCGGACACAGGATCTTGCGAAAGTAGCTTCGTTTTCAGATTCTAAACCGCAGAAACAGCATTACGCAAAAATTAATGGGTTGGAAAAACTTATTATAAATACTGGTAATGAACCTTTTCATTGATTTTTCTAATGAAAAAGACCATCCTTCAATACATGACCGATATCTATCAGGAAGATATTCCCAAACATATCCTTCAAGAAAACAAGATACGCCTGAATTCTTTTTTCCTGGAACAGGAATCCGTACAGAAGAAAGGGACTCAGTTTATATTCAGATATGCATTCTACTCCGTTGAGAAACCCCGAAAGATCACGAAGCAGCATCTATTGAAAGAATATGCAGGGGTGCCTTTGGAAAAAAGGAGCGTACAACCGGAACAAATACCCGATATGAAGCAATATAGTGATATAATACTGTATGGAGATGCCAGCTCTCCTGAAGCACAGCAACAGCTGGCGGAATACCTCCAACAACATAATTCATTAAAAGTCCAGTTGTCTTTTTTTGACAAGAGAAATGATTCCACTAGCAAGGATGAACAAGCCATCGCATATGCGGAACTACAGAAGGCGCTATTTTTTTGCCAAAGAAAAAAGATACCTCTCCTGTTCGTTTCCTTAAAAGGGATGATAGACGACATCCGTTTTCTCAATCTGCTGGAGGAGAGCCATGTCGATTTCAGATGTATCGATTTTCCATGGTTCTGCAAGGAGAATCTGCCTCTGATAAAGGCAGTTGTGCTATATGAAAAGTTGGAAATAAGAATAAATGTATAAGATATCAAGCTTACAGATTGGACTTCAATGTTGCAGCATTGAGGTTTATGAGAAACAATTCTAAATATATTTCTGTTTGGCGAAATCTTATTCTAAAAGGAACTCTAAATAAAAGAATCCACCTTCAGATATCTTTCTTCACTTATCCTCAAAGTATATAATCCAAACATAAATATCAGACCTATTTTCCCTATAACTGAGTAATAAAAAGATTATTCCCCAACACCGTAAACAAAGAAATAACAGAAGCACTTTAAAATGGTGTATCTAACTCACTTTTTTAAGGATAATATCCCTGTTACAGTTATCTGTAGCAGGTGATCCTTTCAAATTGGGCATTAGATGCACCCTTTTCCTTATTCCAACAAATGCGCCTCTTGTAACCTCACCAATTCCCAATACATCTTCAAAAACATCTCCAGATACACCTTCAGACTCGGGAAATAGACGAAAGACTTCCAGCAAAAGAAAGGCACATGAATGGCCGTTCATTCGGAACCTCCATTTCTGGATAGCGTTTCTTTGTCCATCCAAAATAATCTCTATCGGGACAGAACAATAAACAAAAGCATAAATATCAGGCAAAATTGTCCCGATAAAAGAATTATAACATGACTATTGAAGATGAAATCCTCCAATACCTGCACTATCATCCTCTATCAAACAGGGTTGAGATAACGCTTGGGATAACCAATCCTCCCAGTGGCAGGATTGTAAAAAGACTACTGGCCGATGCCGTAACCAAAGGAATGATAGAAGTACTCTAACAATAGTAGTGCCACTATTTTATAAGCAGCACTGCAATTGTTCCTTACCCCAGCAAATGCACCTCCTGTAACCTCACCAACCCCAAATACATCTTCAAGAACACCTCCTGATACACCTTCAGATCCGGGAAATAGACGAAAGACTTCCGGGCAAAAGAGAGGCACGTGAATGGCCGTTCATTCGGAACCTCCATTTCCGGATAGCGTTTCTTCGCCTGGTCAACCGCCATCTTGTTCAGTGAAGCCACGAAGTTAGCCTGGCGTATCGGATTCCATTTCGGGGTTTCAAGAATCACCATCCCATCTTTCCGCTCAGGAATAACCAAATATTCATCCTGCACGTTACGGACGTAATAGCACACAAAAGACAAGGCCTCATAGACATTATCCCCTACATGAATACCGATAACCCGTTCTTCAACCGGTGTACCGGCAAAGCATTCCGCAATCTGTTTCATGGCATACCCATGCAACAAGGCAGCATCAGAAGCCAACAGATAAGCCGGTGCGGTACGCTCTCCTCCCTTATCGATGGCAGCAAAGACAGAAGGACTCCAACAGAGATGGATGAGCTTTCCTTTTTCTTTCTCACGAAGGGAAGCGACACATAAACGGTTATCAAAGACCAAACGGGCTTCTTTCGTTTCCGGATGGAACTGGAACACGTTCCGTACCCTGTCCGGCTTATGGATATCCATCATCAGATAGCCCTGCCAACCGGACACGTGCTTTGTCTTCAAGACGGTTTCGCTTTCCTCCACATCGAAAAGATAAGACAAGAGCTTTTCTCGCTTACAACATACGAAGAGAGAAAGCTCGTCCTGTTCTTTCATCTGCTGCATATCCAAGGAAAGAACAAAAGCCAATTGCCAAGGAGTAAGCTCGGAAAAGCCATGTAATTCAATACAAGACAACGCATCCTTCTCCGGTGAGTAAACGACATATCCCCGGCCACCTATCTCATATCTCAACATGAAATCCCCCTGTTCAGTGGGATGATAATTCTGTAAAACGGTCTGATAATTCATAAAGCAAATATATTAAGTTAGTATTCATCATAATGAGAAATCGGGACCACTCTTGCGTTTCCGTTTCTTTTTGGACGGTATGAGATCATCCTCTTGCGACTTCTTCCCGCTGCCGGTAATGTCAAGTTCCGGAATGGCCATAACTCCCCCACCCTGCATATAGAAAGCCTCACGATCCACCCGCTCACGGAACTCCCCTACCCTATCGATATGTGGCGAGAGACCGACAGCCACACCATCGAAATGCTTCTGGATATTCTGATAAGTGAGCTTACGGGAAAGATCCGCACCTTTAAAGACATGAGCATTTTCCACGTTTTCCATATAAAAGGAAATCCCGTATGCGCCTTTGCTGTTTACATGTTCCGTCACACGGATCGATTCTTCCGCCAACCTTTTCTTAAAATCCTCATAGCCTAAAGAAGCGTTCAATGCCTTAAACACATGGTCATAGAGATAATGCTTCTGTTCATCGGCGCTCATGCCCCGGCCATCAAAACGAATATTACCAAAACGATATTTCTGAGGAAGTGAAACGTCCTTCAGGTAAAAGCCTGAATCCTTGATGCCATAGACATAATAGGATTTGTCCTTCTTGGTGACCAGACGCATATACAATCCTTCTTGTTCCAGGTTCCTTCGGAAATCGGATGTACTTTCGGAAAAAGAGTAGATGCGGTCAAGCTGTTGTAACAGTTCATCCTTGAACAAGGGGTTGAAAAAACCTCCTTTTTCCAGCAATGCGAAAAGGTTGTCATAGCTTTCATCCCCCAATAGGACACGCCATTCTTCATTGGCCAATTTTATTTCTTGCAAGGGTTTATTCAAAGACCGGTATGTATCGGATTGTTCCAGGACAGCCGATACCTTATCCTTGTAATTATAACTACGCATGGCTTTCTTCAAGGCCGCATCGAAATAATAGTTACGGTATTGCGCCTCTCCCAACGTGGTTCTCTTGCCTCCTTCCCTTTCCAAAGGCAACAGACCGTACTTCTGCTCCAGTTCCCTTGAGATCTTTTCGGAACGGCTGTAATTATTTCCGGAAGGAATGCTTTTGCCTTCTTCATCAATTGTGGTCAGCAGCACATGCACATGGCTGTGTGCCTTGTCGGTATTTAGGACAACGGCATAACAGGACTTTCCGTACCCCATCCTCTCGATATATTCCCCGGCAAGAGAAAGCCACTGTTCATCGGAAAGGCTTTCTCCCGGATAGAGGCTCAGAATAAATTCCGCATAAGGTAGTTTCACCCGGTCATTCAACTGGGAGATAAGTTTCATGTAGGCTGGCATGGCGGCCAGTTCGTCACCAGTGGAGGTGTAAAGCACTTTTCCGTTTCCTTCCTTGACCTTGGAAAGCTGGTATTCAATTTTCCGGCTCATGGACAGGTGGGATGAGAAAGAAGGTTGTATCTCGGCTATCATAACAATTTCCGGTTAATGGTTTCTACATCCGAAAGGTATTGGTTAATCCGATCCAATGAATACAATATATTTTCATCGGACGGAAGCGTATTGATATGTTTGGCAAGCTGGTTGATATTGGCTCCTATTTTACGAAGTTCATATATCATTTGCACATCGGTTTTCGATATGCTTCTGCCTTTCAAGGCAGACTCTCTGATAAAGGAAGAAAGGGATTTTCCCTCTTCCTTTGAACGTTGAAGAAGCTGTTCTTTCTCGGCTTCCGTCAAGCGGATCTTTATACTTATATCTCGATTCTCTTTCATATATACAGAGTATGTGAGTGTAACGAACATTGGTCGGCAGCTCGGCTGTCGCAAGGTTTTTTGTACCCACAAAAACATACCTTGCATTAGCAAAGATATACAATAATACTCAGCTGTGAAACAAAACCAGACAAAAGTCTTGATTTCTTAATCCAGATTAACCGCTCACTTTGTTACAAAGTAACTACGCACATTGTAACAGGCGAACGGAAAGCCATTAGTTACAAAATACATAATTACTAATTATATTATTACAAAGTATGAACATACATACTTAATTATAAGATTAAGTATGTACATATTTATATTTATATTTATATATGTAATTACTTATACAATTAAGTAAAAAAGTGTATAATAAATTAATTATAAAAGTATGCAATTATTTAATTTATTATTTATATATTTGCGCACATACTTAAAAACGTACATTATGGGACAAATATTACCAGGAGTAGTCGTAGCTTTTGAGAATCCCAAGGGCGGGGTAGGGAAGTCTACGCTGACAGCTTTGTTTGCAGGTTATATTCATTCGCAGTCAAACGAAGAGGGGGGCTTATCCATTGCCGTGGTGGATATCGACGACATGCAGAACACTATCGGAAAATTACGTGAGGACGAAGCCGAGGACGGAATCATGAAAAAGGAAGAAGAATATGAGGTTATCAATATCTCTTCCTCAGAGTTCATCAACCAACTGGATTTCCTTCAGGACAATTACGACATTATACTTGTCGATTTTCCGGGTAACCTGAAACAAAACGGTGTAGTTGAAACGCTGCACTTCGTTGACGTGATCATCATTCCCTTCGAACCGAACCAGACCGATTTAAGACCTACATTGACCTTTTACTATAACATCTATGAAGGGATTATCGAAAGCCGTCGAAAGATTGGTAAAAAGACTACCGTGCGTGGTGTTATGAACCGTGTTCTTCCGAATGTGCTGGAGTTCAAAGAAATTTTGAAAAATAAAAAAACCTTGCCTTTCGAGTTGATGCAAAACTACATCAAGGATTCAAGGGTTGACTATCAACGCAATTTAAGTACGCTGAGTAAAGCGTACCATCATCCCTGTGATGCTTTCTGTGAAGAGGTATTGGAATTAATCTGTAACCATATAGGAGAATAAAGCTATGGCAACCAACAAAGAAAGGACATCATCAGCCGCCATGAGAAAACTCTTGCTGCAAAGCGCCAGTAAGAAAGAGCAGGAAATCCAGCAGATCGGAAGTGTTGCGGAAAGCACTATCCCCCAACCTGCGATTGAGCACCCCATCCATGAAGAGGTGAAAGAATCGGCTCCAGTCAAAGAAACCGTCCAAGAACCTCAGCCGGAACAAATGGAAAAGCCGGAATCCAAACCTTCCGTGCAGTCTTCTCCAAAAACAGAAGAAAGCAAAGTCTGCGGAAAAAAATTCTCGGAATATCTGGAAGAGCGAAAATTAAAGAACACCGAAGTAATCCGGATATCCAGCGAAACCCACAGAAAGCTGAAGCAGATTGCTATGGCCACTGGATTAGGAATGCACAACATCGCAAACAACATTCTTGAAGACATATTGACCAGCCATAACAAGGAGATTCAAGCGATACTGAAGAAGTATATGAGCATCTGATTCTACTTTCGGAAAAATATATACGCCTGTTCGACTGCATCCGTCGGGCAGGCGTTATTTTTGCACACCGTTTTAGTGAAGGCCGGCATTGAACCGGGACACTTTTACACAACTGCGGAAAAATCCCTTTGCCTATTATCCTGGACAATATGTTAAAGAATTCAAACCTCTACTTGTTTCCACCTCAAAATTTTTTCCGAAAGTAAGAATACGGTAACAAAATCATTTCTTCGTTTTATTTAGGTTTTTAGGGATTTAAGTATTTGTGGGACACTTTTACACAACTAATAAGGGAGGTTTTCCGTATAATCAACTATATTATTGCAAGTTAGCACTTACTGGCATCTTCTCGTAACCGGGACACTTCTGCACAACTAACCGACTATTCGGGACACTTCTGCACAACTGAACAGGAAAGTCGGGATACTTTTACACAACTAGAATCTGCATTCGGGACACTTTTACACAACTAAATCAGGAATCCGGGACACTTCTGCACAACTAAACCGGCCATTCGGGACACTTTTACACAACTGGGGGATCGGAAACAGCCGTAGTCGGGACACTTTTACACAACTAAATCAAGAAACAGCACGAAAAAAATGCTTTGGAATCTTCATTTATAGGGAGTTAGATTCACTATCTCCGTAAAAAAACGTATCTTTGCATCAGTAAACAACAAGTGTCCGCCTATGAAGGAAAGTAATACACAAAAAGAGTTGAGCAGAGTCCCCAGGACTCTCAGCGAGTCTTCCAACACGAAAGTATTGGAAGTTCTATTTGATGCAGGCGGCACTGTCATGTCTGACATTATCATTTACGTGGCATCTTCACAAATGAAAGATCTGTTCGGCGACTGCTGGTTCTCCATCAACGATTTTTGTGAGGTCATGGGGTATGAACGAACCAAGTTGCAACGAAAACTGACCGAGAAGCAGCTTGATTTCCTGTTCAGCAACCAACGTCCGGTATATATCACCGAACAGAACGGCCAAAAGATAGAGCATCCGATAGAGAACACCTTTGAAGCGGCGTTATACCGTTTAGGGACATCCAACCTCAGTGTAGCATACGCCATGAACGGCAAGACGCAATATAAGTTCATTCAAATACTGGACCGCTTTGAGATAAAGGATAACTTCGGCACGAAAAAGCGCACCAAGCGGAATTACAACGTGCATCTGAGCAAAGATCTGATGAATACTTTGCTTACCGAATACAATCTGCTGGAACTGAAAGACTACCGTAACCTGCCCAACCGCAAAGGCTACCGCAAGTTTTATCTGAACCTGGCGAAAATGATTTACCTGATCAAGTATAAGATTGACCAAGGACAAGCACCTTATTTCACCGTTACGGTTGACCAACTTGCCAAGGAATTTGATGTAACGGTAAAGGACAACCATGACCGGAAGAAGAAGGTGACCAGCATCTTAAACGGTATCAACAAAAAGCTGGAGAGAACCAAATTCCAATACCAGTACATCAAAGGAAAAGGGGAGAAGTGGCCCTACACCGTACAGTTTTTCTTTGACCAGGAAACATTGGAATATTTCGACGAAAAGATAAAGGCGATACTGACCTCGCAATATCACGATGCGCTTAAATCATGCTTCTTGTTAAACAAGAAAGGCATTCCCGTGAGCAGACATTATCAATATAAGGATTTCTTTAAATTGGGAACCGGCGAATATTATCATGAATTTACCGCATGGCTTTATTCTGAAGAGGACAAGGAGATTAAGGAGAACATCTACCGGGATATCTATATAAAGGTAGTAGGCATTCGTCCAGAAGACCTTGCCGTCAACTTAAATCCCTAAAAGTTGGAACAAAAACCATAAAATAGTATCTTTGCAGCGGATTGTCAGAAAATTGGCAGCCCGCTTTTTACATACGTCCGTCTGTCTAACAAAAGAGTGGCATCTATCGTTAAGGAATTAACAACAACAGGCGCATGCCTGTACCAGTATGAAACTGGTACGGGGCGTGCCTTTGTTGTTGGAACGCCACGTCCATGTTAGAGGGTACGTTTCCGTACCCTTATATAAACATAAAACAAATTCAATGGTTCAAACAATTGCCACCCTGATAGATGAGACGCTCATGGTAATGGGCGCCCATCTTCACGTGCGGATGACAGACGAAGAAAAGGCGTATCTTGATGCTCATTTCGAGCTTATCCATATCAAAAAGGGAGAACACCTCGTCACCAGGGGCGAGGAAGTATGCTACCTCTATTATCTGGAATCCGGCATCGTCCGGTTATGGTTTCCGGACAAAGAGAATAGAGAGATTTCAGCACGGTTTATCCAAGCCAAAGAGTTCATCAATTTTTTCCTTTCACATGAAGAACACCATGCCCACTACAATATCAAGGCATTGGAGCCATGCAAGATCTGGAGATTGCCCAAAAAAGATCTTCATCAGCTATATGAGTTATCCATCAATTTCAACAAGCTGGCCAGAATACATTTGGTAAGATCCATCAACCGCAAAATAATAAGGGAAGAGGAGTTTTACACACTGGATGCCGAAGCGCGTTACAAAGCGCTTTTGGCCAATGAAAAATGGCTGTTACGTTCAATACCCTTAAAAGACATAGCAAGTTATATCGGCATCACGCCACAAGCATTGAGCAACATCCGAAAGCGCATATAAACCAAACCCTATAAGCCGGGCAGGACAGTTTTACACAACTAATCCTATCCGGCTTTTTTCTGTAGAATTATTCCACACCTGCCGGTTTACGGCACATGTATTTTTTAATGCACATTAAATAAACACGAAAGGCCCTTTAAAAGCCCTTCATAAAATTTGTCCTCCCGTATATAATCTATATGTTTGGAGCGAAAACAACGCGATAAGCACCTTGATTCGGTTCTGCCGACAGGAATCCGCGTAAATTGGAAACACCGTATGAGACAAATAGAAAAATATATAACATTAATAACCTAAAGAGTAATTCCCATGGAACACATCAGACTGACTGCTATCAGCCTTAGCCTGCTGTTATGCACCGTAAGCGCTTTTGCGCAACGCCATTATGAGAACATCCCGGCACTTGAATTGAACTACGGCACTAACCTGTTCGGCAATGCAGGCAACTATTACAACCTGTCCTTTTCCAGATACATCAACCGGACAAGCTATTGGAAAGCCGGGTTTAGCTATTTTGAGAAACCTTACGAATATACAGCCAACCTACCGCAAGTCTCTACCTTGAACCCGGAAGAAACGATTCCCGAAACGATACATGACAAGGGTAAGGACTTTTTTGTGGACGGCGGTTATTACAGAACCCTGGCCTGCAACCTGAAATCCGTTTACTGGGGCATCGGCCTGGGAGGATTCATCGGTACAGAATACGTCCGCCACCCCGATAAGGAATACAACTTCATCATCGGCCCGAAACTGGAAACGGAACTGGAAGTATTCATCCTGCCCCGAACGGCATTGCTTGCCCGCATACAACAACATTGGAATCCCCTATCCATTGACAAGTGGAACACTGTCTGGAACGTAGGAATAAAGATACTGCTCTACTAACCGACAAATCATATCACCATGCTTATTATCATATTGTTAGCCGATACAAATGTATCCGGCCTGATCTCCTTATACCGTGAAATAGGCGCCATGCTGATAGGGGTAGGCTTTCTATGTGCCGGACTAGCGGTACTTAAAAAGCTGATAAGCAACCACGAGCGCACCAAAGAGGCCATCATCACCTATATCACGGCATTGGTCACTTGGCTCATTATCTGGCAACTCTTATGAACGTAGTGGATTTGATACTGGTTGCCATACTCGCCTGTGTCACGCTTCACTTTTACTTTCGGAAAAAGAAGAAAGCACTTTCTTCCGGAAAGGAGAAAGAGAAGCCGATAAGGGAGGCGGTGCGCAAGGAAGGGCAGGAGAGAGCCTGTCCGGTCATCTGCGTGGTATTTCAGCCTGAGCTGGAAGAAGAGGAATTGGCTGCCGAGATAGCCGATATGTACCTGCATGGAAGAGCCTACTACTACTCAGGCAAACCACTGCCGGAACAGCCGAAAGAAGAGCCCATATCCATCAAGTATAAGGATGTGCAATGGGAGAGACTGAAAACGATTCATGTTTAATTAAAAAATAGGAACAAAATGAAAGCAATCGAAAATGTAAGAGAAAAAGCGAACCAAGTCATTAACCGCTATGGAAAGGTTATCTTCACCTTTCTCATATTCTTCACGCTGTTGGGAACGGCACAAGTGGCGGAGGCACAAAGCGGCCTGAAGATTAACAGCCTATCCGAAGTGACAGACAAAGCCAAAGAGGGTGCGGACACCATTCTGGACGTAGCCAAATACATTTTGGCGGCGGTACTCGGCATCGCTCTGGTCTTTGTCATCTATTCGCTTGCCACGAACAATCCCCATGCCAAGGAATACCTGCTCGGCTGGATCATCGCCGTGGTAGTCATCATGGTAGCCTTCCTGATTATCTAAAAACGAAGAGCCATGAGAACCATGCGTAAAATCAACAAGCCGATCAAGTTCTTCGGTCTGTCATCGGGACAGTTCGCCATCTTCATGCTGCTGACGGCCATCATCATCATCGTGAGCATATTCAAGCAGCTGCACCCGATACTCATCATCGGAATCATTTCCGCCATTCTGTTTCTATCCGGTCTGCTGTTCCAAACCTTGAAAAAGGAACACAAGGCCGGTAACCCGGACTACCTGACCGGCCTCCGGATCAAGAACGCCACCCCCCGGCAGATAACGGACAAACGGCAGATTTTCAAATTCATCCTAAAACAGCAACCATGATAGGAATCATCATACTCATATCCCTGCTAATCTGTGCGCTGTGCCTGCTGATTGCTCTGCTGTATATCCGGCAGACAGAGATAGAGGTGAAGGACAAATCCGTGGATCTGGAAAGTGTCTTGCCTATCCAGACCATCACGGAGAACGCCGTCATCAACGGGAACGGTGACATCACCGTCGGCTACCGGCTGCTTCTGCCCGAAGTGTTCACCTTGTCGGAAAGCGAGGCGCAATACATCCATGAGCGGTTGGAGGCTCTTTTGAAGCTGCTTCCGGCAGGCACGGTCATCCATCAGCAGAATTTCTACTATACGGGGCGATACCATCATGCAGAATACTCTTCCAATGCCCTGATAGCGGAGAACAACCGTCATTTCAACGGCAAGGAGATACTGAACAGTTACACCAACCTGTATGTGACGTTCACGAACGGCAGCCGAAACGGTAAGATACGCAAAAGCGCATCGGGCACCTCGCTGATGCGAAAGCTGCACTACCCGTTCAAGCAACCTTATAAGGAATATCAGCAACGGCTGACAGAAATGGAAGCCTTTCTGATGAACTTTGAGAACGGTTTGTCGTCCATCCAGCAGTTTGAGATACGCAAGATGGATGATACGGAACTGAACAACGCCATCTACGACTACGTCAACCTCTCTTACGAGACACCGGAAAACGATGCCACGCAGAAGAGCGTCAACCCTATGGCTGTCAGTGAAAGCGGAAGCATGAAAATAGGGCAGCAGCACGTTTCCATCCTTTCGCTGACCAACGAAGGCGAGCATCTTCAGGAACTGGCCGTGCCGCACACCGGCAAGTCGAAGGCATACGGGGGAAACATAGAGATACCGGACAGCATACGGAGCAAATGCTCGATGCTGTACCCCGTAGGACTTGGCCTGCCGTTCAACCACATCGTAAACATCGTGATAGAGATAACCGATCCAGATGCCACCGTAACGGCCATCGGTGCGGAGAAAGACGCGCTGAACTACATCACCAACTTCTACCCTCCGGCGGCAGAGAAGCAACGCGAGCAGGCAGCCTTCTGCGATGAGATTACCCAGTTCGACTACCAGACCGCCTATACCGCCTTCAATGTCGTGCTGAACGATACAGACCGCACCTCGCTCATGCGGAAAACCGCACTGGTACAGCAAGGCTTCAGCTTTATGAACCAAAGTTCGTGCTATGTGGAGAACGCCGAGCTGTGCAACCTGTTCTTCTGCAACATACCCGGCAATGCCAGGGCCAATTACCGGGGCTTCGTCAACACGACCAAGCAGGCCATCTGCTATCTGCAAAAAGAGGGGATGTACCTTTCGGACGAGAAAGGGCATATCTACCATGACCGTTTCGGTACTCCCGCCAAGATAAACCTCTGGGATTATCCGGCGCTGAACAACAAGAACCGCATCGTTATCGGCCCGTCCGGTTCCGGTAAATCTTTCTGGCTGAACAATTACATCCTGCAAAGCTATGAGCTGGGCCGGGATGTGATGATCATTGACATCGGCGGCTCTTACCGCTCGATGATAGCCTTGAACCGGGGCAAATACTTCGACTCTACCGAGCAGAAGAAATTTGCGTTCAACCCCTTCTTGTGTGACCGTGACAAGAACGGCAAATACCTGTACATCGACACCACGGATGCCGAGTCTGCCGATGACCAGATAAAGACCATCGTCGCCATTATCAGCTACATTTGGAAGGTACGTGAACCCATGCTGCCTGCCGAAAACGCCATTCTCAGGAAATCCGTCATCGGATTTTACGACTATGTGAACAATTCTTCAATAGGAGAGAAGCATGAGCGTATCTTCCCGACGCTGATAACTTACCGGGCTTATCTGAAGGAAGTGTTCAGCAAACGGATGACCGAGTTTGAGAAACAGAAATTCGAGATAGAGGAGCTGTTGCTTTTACTGGAACCCTATACGGACGGAGAGCTGTCATTCCTGCTGAACGCTACCGAGAACGTGGATATCGTGCATGACCGGCTGATAGCCTTCGATATGGAAGATGCCTCTAAGAAAGAGTACTTTCCACTCGTTGCCATCATCACCCTGCAAATGATCGTGGATAAAATCAAGAAACGCCAGGGGTTTGCCAAAGAGCTAATCATCGACGAAGCACTCGACTTCCTGCAAGACGAGAAATTCGGAGACTTCATCGCCTACCTGTACCGAACCTTCCGTAAAAAGGAGGGAAGCATCACGCTGGCCGCACAGAACATCCTGTTTTTGAAAAACATGCCGTCCAGTATCAAGGACTCCATCATCATCAACTGCGCGACCAAGATTATCCTCGACCATTCAGAACACCGGCAGAACCTGCCGGAAGTGAAAGCCGTGCTTTCCATCACGGACGAAGAGGCCTATATGATCGAGTCGTTGCAGCGCACGGAACGCTGGAGAGAGTTTTTCATCAAGATGTCGAACGATGCCTTCATCTTCCGCAACGAGGTGTCCGACTTCGCCGCCGTAGCCTTCGATTCGCGCCAGGCGACAGTAGTACGACTGAAGCAGTTGTTCAACGAAAGCGGCTCGACCTATACGGCCATCAACCGCTATCTGGAGGAAAGGAGGAAAAAGTATGGATGACGCCACCCAAGGGCTGACCGCCCTTCTAGGCTGGTCAACCGACTTCAACGGCAGCGCATACAATCTTGCCGGAAGCATTGCCGCCGCACTTTTGGGCGTTGCGCTCATTTTCGTGGTATGGGCACTCGCCACGAAAAAGGAAAATGCCAAGAGCTATCTGACAGCCTGGCTGGTATGTGTCATATTCACCCTATTATTCATCACCAACAAATAACCGTCATGAAAAGAATCATTCTCATACTCGGACTTGCCGCCTCGATAGGGCTGATGGGAACCGGCAGTGTTCATGCCCAGTTCGTCGTGCATGATCCCGGCCACACCCTGCTGAACTCAACGGAATGGATCGCCAATGTCAAGAAATGGGTTACACAAATCAATGAAATGATCGATGCCCAGGAACTGCGGCTCGGCCTGCAAAAGATCGACCAGTTGAAGGAACTCAAATCATTGAAAGAGCTTGCCGACCTGCTGGACGACGTAGCCTGCCTGAGCAGCGACTACAGCTTTTACCTGAACGTAGGATCGAATTACCACTGCCTGAAATTTCTCAACTTTCAGCGTGTGACCGTCAATCTGAGCCTGAGTACCGACCTGCTGTTCAAGGTGGCCACCGTGACCAGTTACTTCTCGATGAACTCGGAAGGGCGCATGTCCTTTATCGAGCAGGTGAAGGAATCGGTGGAAAAAGCCGCCGAAGAGATGCGTGAGTTTAACGAATCCGTGCGTTCCACGGTCATTTACAAATCCATGAAGGGGCATAACCGGAAGACCTATTACCAGGGACGGTTGGCCGCTTTCACACGACACACCAATTAAAGCGTTATGAATCAAGATAATTTTCTCTGGGGACTTCAGATCACGGACGGTCTGACGATGGAACTCGTTTCGCAAATGACAGTCATCGCCTTCGGTGTTGGTGTCATCTGCTTTATCTGCAACCTAGCATACAACTATCTCTATCACGGAGCCAGCCAGCTGTTAAGCCCGAATGAGGACAAATTTCCCGACATGATGGAAATCGCCCGTTGCCTGGTACTGTTCTTCTGCCTAAGCATATACACCCCCATCGCCCAAACCATCGTAGGCACGATGGAAGTAATCAACGAAGCCACCTCGCTGACCTCCGAGCGTGCGCAGGAATTTGCCCAGTTCATGGCACAATCAGCCATCGAACAAGGAGAGATGATTGCCGAATACGACAAACACAGCCTCCAGTCGGAGGTAGCAGCCGGAGAAGACAGCACCGGCGCCATGCAGCACGAACTGGATAAAAAGATGGAAGAGGACGAAATGACCGGTGTACGCTCCAGCGTGGAGAAGATTGTGCAGCTGCTCAACCCCGCCAACCTCGCCACCCTTGTGCTTCATGGCATTTCCGCCCTATTGGTAGGAATCATACAAGTAGTCATCTTGGGTATCGGCGTGGTCATTGTCAAGCTACTGGTCATTCTCGGCCCGTTTGTCTTTGCCGTAAGCATGTTGCCGGTCTTTCAGAAACAGTTGAGTATCTGGTTCGGTACGCTCTGCTCCGCCTGTATGGTATTCACCGTCATCAATATTCTGAACCAAATCATATGGCAGACCTTCAAGGCCATCTATACGGAAAGTGCCGACATGGTGGACGCAGCTACGCAGCAGATACAATATTTAGGAATGGATCTCGCCCTGATTGGTGCTTATTGCAGCTGTTTCTGGCTATCCTCCAAAATCGTAGGACACAGCGATGCCGGGAAAATCATTTCGAAAACCGTGTCAATCGTCACCACGGCGGCCACCATCGCCCTGATGGGAGGCGCAGCGGCAGGCGGCAAGCTGACCAACGTAGGCGGTGCCGCCTCTATCGGGGCAAGTTTCATAAACGACAACAATAAAAAATAGAACTATGAATCTGATGAAATTCAAAGGAGCAGATGATGCGGTCAAGCTGACTATCCGGCTTTCAGCCGGGTACTGCATCATTCTGACTATCGCTTTTGCCAGCAGTATCATCTTCCTTATCAACAAAATAGAAAAAGCATACGGCCAGGCTCTCGTCATCGACAGGCAGGGAGAAGTCTATGAGGCAAGCAGCCTGTCTGCCAGCGATATGCGGCAATACGAATACATGAACCATGTAAAGACCTTCGTAACCCACTGGTATGCCTTTGACGAGAGCAGCTACGAGAAGAACATTTCGCTTGCGCTCAACCTCATAGGCAACAAGGGGAAGGAGCTGTTGAACGAGTACAACGATGTGAATATGCTGAACTCACTCATACAAAAGAATATCCGTTACGGGGTACGCATCAAGGATGTAGAGATTAACACACAAACGATACCCGTTTCCGGAAAGATAATCTTCACGCAGACCGGGTACCGGGCACGGGGAAGCATCTCACGTAATATCGAAGCGGAGTTCACCATCTATGATATGCTGTCCCGCAGCGAGGAAAATGCGCACGGAGCCAAGATAGAAGATTGGATTGTCCGCTATTCCGAACCCGTGGAAAGCAACGGCACCAACACATCGCAGGCAGCTTCTCCGGGCAAGAATGAAAACCAGTCAGAAACCTCTAAACCAACCGACCATGGAACCGAATAAACTTATCAAAGACAAGAACAAGCTGTTGATGGCCATCCCGGTAATCCTGGGCATCCTCTTCCTTTATGTATTCTTCATCCGTGAGGACGGGAACGTGCCGTCAGGGAGTGACAGACAGGCCGCCTCGCAAGCCTTTTTGGAACCACAGTCGGAAATGGCCGACAAGGTGAACGACAAGATGGAAGCCTATAAGCAGGACAAACTGGAAGAGCAGGAGAAGGCACGCATCCTGAAAGAGTCTCAGGTCAAAGGATCTGATTTTTACTTCGAGCTGCAAAACCAGCAGGAGCGGTATGACCGTGCCACACTGGAGCGCATCCGCCGTATGCAGAACGATCCGTACAGCGAAGTCATGGCAGAATACGGAGGTGGCCGGAACGGACGCTTCTCTCATCAGCTGGAAAGCCAACTGGACGGACTGGAGGACGAGCAAGCGCTCAACGAGATTATCCGGGAAGCCAAGAAGAACTCACGCATCCGCAAGGAACTGGAAGAATCCGACAAATACCGCAAGCGCATGTATGAACGGATTGTCAATTATGACCAAGAGGGAAAAACGGAGAAAGCCGCTGCCAACCCTTCCGGCCATCCATCCGCCGACAGCCTGATGCAAAAAGGCCCGATCTACCATGCCGAAAACGGCAAGCGGGTACGCCGCCAACCGACCTCCGCACCGGGAAACAGCAACCTCTTCAGGGCTTGCATCCACGGCGACCAGACCGTAGTCACGGGCAGTACGGTACGGATGCGGTTGCTTCAGGACGTAACCCTATCCGGCATGAAGATACCGGCCAACACGCTGTTTTACGGTATCGCCACTTTGGGAGCCAACCGCCTCGATGTGGTAGTCAGCAACCTGAAGGTAGGAGACAACCTCAATCCCGTATCGGTGGTTGTCTTCGACAATGATGCCATGGAAGGTTTGAACCTGCCCAATAACCTGAAAGCCAGTGCAGCCAAGCGTATGGAACAAGGTCTTGTACAGAACATTGACATGCCGCTCTCTTCCATCGGCACGATGGCCAGCGAAGTGACCAGCGTAGTCAACGCCACCACCCAGGTAGCCAAGCAAATCTTGAACATGAGCCTCTCACAAGTGAAGGTACATCTCAAGTCCAACTACGAAATGTATATCCAAGAAGAGAGTCAGGAATCGAAGTTGCGTAGGCAAGCCGTGCAAGCGGAGTTACAGAAGCTCTATGAGCAAATGGAACAAGAGAAAACGAACAAGAAAAATCATCCCCTTCAAACATTGATAGACAAATTATGATAGACATTCTCAATTACCTGCTTGCGCTGTCAGCGGTCTTTTTCGGCTATCGGATCTACGTATCACGCCGGAACGGACGAGCCTTTAAAGAAATCCGTCCGCTGACCGTTTCTTTCGGCATTACCCTGCTTCTTCTATGGGGCATTACCGTATTCACCGCCTTTTTTTCAAGAACCGTTTAACATATCGACAACATGAAGAAATATATTTATCTACTGTTTTACTGCTTTGTGTGCAGTCTGCCGCTCTTCGCTCAGGAAAACGGCACTCCCCGGAAACAAGCCATCAGCCAAAAAGACATCTTTATCTCTTTCGACTGTGTGAAACACCTGGTATTTCCTGTGCAAGTATCTGATATCGCCATCGGCGAACAGGAGCTTGTCATGGCCAGCCGGGTAGAAGAGGCGCCCCATATCGTCAGGCTCTCGGCGCAAGCGGAAGGATTCACCGAAGAGACCAACCTGACCGTAGTCTGCATCGACGGAAGCGTTTACACCTATCACATCCGCTACCTTCCCGAAGGCGGCACGGATTCGTACCCGAACATTTACGAGGACAACGGGAAATGGCAGCACCATGACTATCAGGCAGAAGTCAGCGACCTCCATCTGGCCGAGTTCTTCTTTCCGGAGGACATCGCTTACGGAACGCCCGGCAACGAGGTGTCCTTCACTCTGGCCGCCTACAACAACCAGTTGAAAGTATCAACCGCCAAAGATGCCGTGGCATATTCCAACCTGTTTGTGGTGGATAAGGCCATGAACACTTACCACATCACCATCAAACGGGGCAATACCTCCGTATTCACCTACAATTTTGATGACCAGCGCAAATATACCGCCCATGTGGATGTGAACAGCGAGGAAATGGAAAGATGCATCCAAGAGCTGCGCACCAAGAAGCGCAACATCTACAGCCTGGGGGTCATCGAGAACAAGTTTGAGTTGTCAATGGCCAATCTGTATGTGCATGAGGACTTCATGTTTTTCATCTTTGACCTGAAAAACAAATCATACATCGACTACGACATCGAGTTTGTCAAATGTTTCCAGCGTGACCAAAAGAAGAGCAAGAACGCCATCCAGCAAGAAACGACCATCGAACCTATCTATCAGAAAGATTTTGATACGAAAATCAAGGGCAAGAGCCGGAACCGGCTGATACTTGGTTTCGACAAATTCACGATACCCGATGATAAGGTATTCGAGATCGAGATTTACGAGCGAAACGGCGGGCGGCACATCAAGCTGGCCGTGTTGAACGAATACATCCTTTCCGCAGAACCCTTATACAAGCCACAGCCATGAAACTGAGAGAAGCATTAGACACCTATATGTTCGACAACGTGGGACAGTTCGGCGGCATCGCCGAATCACTGGGCTATCAGACCGAATACCGGGACGGATATTTCCGGTTCCGCAAAGACGGGGAAGAGCTGAGCATGAGCGTAAGCGAAATCAGGGAAAAAGCCGGAGCAAAGTACGATGAAAGCCTTCGTGACCAATCAAAAGAACGTGTATCCGCCCTTTTTGACAAGGAACGTGCCAATGATCCTAAATATGTCGCCGAGCTGGAGAAGGATGGCATCAGCATCAAGCGGTGGGAGAACCTGAAGGGACATGACAAGGACGGCTTTACCGTCATCGACCATCGCCTGAAGGTATGCTACACCGGACAGTCGCTCTATGAATACGCCTACAAGCAAGGGAACATCCTCGACGGGAAAGGCACCAAGCTGGAAAAGGGTGTCATGTCTGATTTGATGGAGATACACGGCAAACCGGGGAAGCTCCGTTTCAACGATGACGGAATCTCCGTATTCTACCGCAAAGAGGCGTTGGTTATCCCGGACAAGGTGCTGGGAAAGAAGTTGGGCAAGAAAGAGAAAGAACAGCTGCTTGCCGGTGACATCGTACCCATCACCGTAAATAAGAAGGACATCCTGCTGCAAGTTGACCGGGATCTGAACTCCGTCATCCTGCGCACCAACCAGGAAATCAAGATTCCCGACATCATCGGGCAGACCAGCGAATATGGCGGCTACAAGTTAACCAAAGCCGACAAATACCTGCTCGCCAACGGCCATGCACTGGAGAACAAGCTGCTGCACAGTCCGGAAGGCTACTTCATTGCCGACATCCAACTGACGGATGACAGGAAAGGAGTCATGATACAGAACATACAGAGTATCACTCCCGGCAAGGCACAAGAGCTGATCAAGGCCATGACCCCCAAACTGGAAGCCCATGCGGCCAACATAGAAGCTGCAAAAGAGCAAAAACACGAAGAGGGGCGCAATATGGAAGCCGAGTTTAAGGAAGCGGTGGGCAAACATGACTTTGAAAAAATCGGGAAGCTCAAAGAGGAAGGATATAAACCCAGTGAAGAGTTTATCAAAGGAATCGGTAAGGAACACGGTCTGGATGAAAGGCAAACCCATGAAGTCATCCAGCTGTTCGGCACCAAGCCGGAAGAACAGGGCGAACATGAAAGGCAGGCCGCACGTCTGTTGGATGCCGCACAGACCGACAACTTTCATGTCATCCAAGAGATACAGAAAGAAGGGTACCGGCTCACTCAAGAAGACCTTACCCGGATGCGTGAAACGGGTGTGCAAGCCAACACACTGATAGCCGTACAAAAGATTTTCGGGATGGAAGGCAGCACAAAGACACTGGGAGATGTCAAACTGGCCAGCACACCCAAACCCGACAACAGCAAGGAAATGGCCCGTCCGATAGCCAGCACCATCAACCGGGCTTTCAATGACTTATAACCTAAAAAATCAGGAATTATGGATTACGATGAATTAGTACAGAAAAACATTGCAGGAGAAATCAGTGACTTAGAGTTTCTACTTGCACAGGAAGAGCTTGCACAAGCCTATCAAGAAGAGATGGCTGCCAAGCAGCAAGAGACAAACAACCAAACGGCCAGAGAATGGCTGCTTGATTACGAGAACAGAAATCTATACCAATAAATCATGGATACAGCAAGTGATAAAGCATTACAGCGTTTCGCCGAACTGATGATCGAAAAGATAAA
Organism: Parabacteroides sp. AF21-43; assembly: GCF_003635435.1. Taxonomy (NCBI): domain Bacteria; kingdom Pseudomonadati; phylum Bacteroidota; class Bacteroidia; order Bacteroidales; family Tannerellaceae; genus Parabacteroides; species Parabacteroides sp. AF21-43. Next base: position 60,659 of record NZ_QTMG01000032.1, read on the forward strand.
GCAGGTGGAAGACAACTGGCAAAAGCCTTGGTTCGGGATAAAGGGTGGGGGACTTCCGCAAAATATCGAGGGAAGAACCTACAACGGAGTAAATTCCTTCATGTTGTTTCTACTTTCGGAAAAAGAGCAGTACAGCCTGCCGGTCTATATGACCTTCATGCAAGCCAAAGACAACGGCCTTAACATACTGAAAGGAGAAAAGTCATTCCCAGTCATTTACTGGAATTTCTCAGTAAGAGACAAGAACGGAAAGAAAATACCTTTCGACGTATATAAGAACCTGGATAAAAACGAGCAGCAGGAATATAAGGTCACGCCGTTTCTGAAGACATACAATGTGTTCAACGTACAGCAGACCAATCTTCAGGAAACGAAACCGGAGAAATGGGAAGCATTGAAGGAGCAATTCAAGATACCGGCCATCAAGGACGAGCAAGGGATGCTCACCGTGCCTCTGATTGATGCGATGGTACGGGAACAGCAATGGATCTGCCCCATTTATTCCAAGGAAGGAAATAGTGCTTACCATGCAAGGGGAGAAGATAACCATATCGTCGTACCCCTGAAGGGGCAGTTTAAGGACGGAGAGAATTTCTACTCCACACTACTGCATGAGATGGCGCACTCGACTGGAGAACCTGAGCATCTGAACCGGGAAAAAGGCGTGATTTTCGGAGACAAGCAATATGCCAAAGAGGAACTGGTTGCCGAACTCACCTCCGCTACCGTCGGGCAAAGCCTGGGAATATCCACCCATATCCGGGAAGAAAATGCCATGTATCTAAAAAACTGGCTGGGAGCCTTGAAAGAAGATCCCAAATTCATCTACAACATCCTTGCCGATGTAGGAAAAGCCAGCAATATGATTCAGGAACATACCGCACGGATGGAACAGTACCTCACACCGGAGGAACGGTTCACGCAGGCCGTCCTGCAAGACAACCGTCCGGTATTGGAGCAGATGAAAAACGAAGGTTTTACCCCTTCATCACGGTTATTGGAAAGTGTTGCGGCAAACCATCCTACAGCCGACAACCTTGAAACGCTACACAGCACTTTCGGCATTTCGCTGCCTTCCATGGAAGCGGAGCCAGCCATGAAAAATATGAATGAGCCACAGCTCGGATTATAAACTTTTAAAAACCATCATTATGTTTACAGGACAAATTATCGGTTATGTCGGTGCGGATGCCCGGCAGAACAAGAACGGAAAAGGATTCAACTTCCATGTATCCACCAAGTACAAGAACGTGAACAACGAGGAACAGACCCTATGGGTATGCTGTTTCGTGAATTACGAGAGTAAAGTCTTTGAGTATCTGAAAAAAGGGACACAGGTATATGTCTGCGGCGATGTGTATGCCGATGTATTCCAGAAGGATGACGGTAGCCACATCCCATCCGTCAGCCTGACCGTCTCACGCATTGAGTTACTGGGAAAGGCAGAGAAAAAAGAGAGCGGTGACGGAACGGCATCCGGACAACCCCAATAACAGCAACGGCCATGGAAAGAGAGAAGAAAGACCTGTCATTCATCCTGATCCTGCTATCCACGCTCATCGGGACAGCCGTACTGTTTCAGTGGGCTATCGTTACGGGATTATACGCTCCACTACGTAATCCGGCCATGTGGGAAAGGCTGATGGAGAAGGATATCCTATTCCGGTTTCTCTACGTTATCCTGATCGGAGGCCTCGCTTTTCTCTTTCCGGTTGGCAAAGTGAAAGACGAAAACAAGAAATGGGTTTACACCAGTATGACACTGGTTACGGCATCCATGCTGGTTGTCGGATTCAGCCGGTTATCAGCGTGGTATAACCTATTTGTATTTCCCATTCTATTCGTAGCGTACACGCTGCTTGTCATCAAGACTCTGCCTTATTTCATCCGGCGTCATGCCCAATCCGATGATAGCATTTTCGGGTTAAGCCGGGAAGAATCGGCTTTCTACTTCCGCTTTGAAACCGCCTCCGGGCCGCTGGTCATCCATAAGCCGCAGCAGAATGTCTATATCGACGGCGGTCCGGGAAGCGGTAAATCAGAGAGCTGGATCAAGGGAATCATCTACCAGTGCGCCGAGCGCAACTATGCCGGATTCGTGTACGATTGGGAGGGTGATCCCACCAAGGACAAGTCACCCATCCTCTCACGTATCGCATACGGAAGCATCGAACATTTCCGGAACAAGGGGATGGAAACACCCCGTTTCGCCTATATCAACTTTGTGGATATGTCACGCACGGTCAGGGTGAACGTACTTTCTCCGCAATACATGTCAAAGGGAAACGAATCGCTATTCATCCGCAATATCATCATGACACTGATGAAGAATCTGGAAGCAAGCTGGAAGGAAAAGACCGACTTTTGGGCCAACAATGCCATCAACTACGTCTATTCAATCGCCTATAAATGTTTCAAGGAAAGGAAGCTTGGTATCTGTACGCTGCCCCATGTGATAGCCCTTGCCCTTTCTGACAGCAACCTAGTATTCCACTGGCTGTCGGAAGATCCTGAAATCGCATTGAACATGTCCTCCATGCTGACCGCCTGGAAACTGGGTGCACAACAGCAGACAGCCGGAGCCGTATCATCCGCACAGACTCCGTTGGTACTCCTGAACAACAAATACATCTTCTGGGTGTTGTCGCCACTTCCCGAAGAAGAGTTCTCTTTGGATATAACCAACAAGGAACACCCAACGCTGTTATGCGTAGGCAATGCGCCCACCATCAAGGAAGCCGTTTCCCCTGCTATTTCCTGCATCGGCAGCGTCTTGATGTCACAGATGAACAATCCCGGCAAAGCGACCAGCATATTCATGGTAGATGAATTTCCGACCATCCTGTTGCAAGGCATTGACACTTTCATCGGAACCGCCCGGAAGCACAATGTCGCTACCATTCTCGCCGTTCAGGACTTCAACCAAGCGGTCAGGGACTATGGAGAGAAAAGTGCCAACATCCTGAAAGCCTCCTGCGGAACGCAGGCTTACGGTATGACCGGAAATGAGAAGACCGCCAAAGACATCGAGAACTTGCTTGGGGAGAAGAAAGAAGCGCAAGAATCTTATTCACACCAAGCCGGTGGCAATAACAGTGTCACGGAGAGCCTGCAAAAAGAAAAAGTCTTAAAGGCAAGGGACATTGCCGGACAAGCAGCCGGACACTTCATTGGCAAGATTGCCGGAGGCAAGCCGCCATTCTTCAGCGTGCAGATGGATATGTGCCGTTTTGAAGAGAAGGAGATACCCCGTTTCTCCTTACCGGTCAAACTGGGCAACGGCAAAGAAGAGATGGAACTGGAAATCCTGGAAGAGATTATCCAGCAGAACTACATCAAAATCATTGAAGATGTCAACGCCATCCTCAAAAAGATAGAGGACAAATTAAAAGAAAAGTCAGCAGTTCCGCCAACCGGGACACACAAGACAGAACAAAAAATCATCCGATAACATTCAACAAAAGAATCCTACCATGAGAAAAATTCATTCATTATTAGCGGCAGCCTGCTTATTGGCCGCTTCATGCAACAAAGAGGAAATCCAATCGGAAACAGACAAAGCCGGCATGTATCACATCACCGTAGCCGTAACCGGTTCCTCACCCAAAGGCAGTGTGCATATATATAATCTTGACGGCGTGAGATTCAGGAACGAACGCACCGGTACCTCCGCAGCTTCCGTAGATGAGAGTTTCACCGATAAAGCGGAATACAGCACGGAAAAGCCTGTCAGCCAAATTACCGTGCAAGGCATTCTCTATTCAAAAGAGAGTGCTATCATCACCATGCAGATAAAAAAAGACGGGGAAAGCGTATTCAACCAGAGCAAACAGTTGGAGGCCGTTCCCGGTATAGACACTACTGTTGATTTGGTTTACAGTACCTTGAAATAAAAATGCAGACGAATCAAAAAACATATACTTTCTCTTCCATATTTAGATGATATTTCTTATCTTTATGAAAGATAATCTTTCTCATTTATAATCTAAGCTCAGATAAAATGAGATTCAACTAATCCAGTCAACGTTATGAAAGTCGATTTCAATCAGATAAAAACAACCATTTCTCTGCCCGATTTCCTGCTGGAACTAGGATGGAAAATCGTGGAAGGCTCTTCCAACTCCTGTCCCAAAATGAGCAACGGAACGCATACCATCGTCATCAAGCGGAACTCGCAGAACCAATACACCTATTGGGACGTGCATAGTGACAGCGTGCGTGGCCGCAGTATCATGGATCTGATGCAGGAACATCTATTTGAAACAACCGGAAAAATGCCGTCCTTGCGCGAGGTGGGGGAGATCCTTCAGAACTACATCAACACCAACCGCATCACGACACCCGAAAAAAGCCGGTATGAAGTAGGTAACACAAGCATGAGAGCGGACGAACTTCAATTCTACTTGAGCCAGCTACAACCCTACAAGGGCAATTATCTCCAGAAAAGAGGTATCCTGAAAGAAAGCATTGAAAGCCGGTTCTTCAAAGACACTTTCTTTATCCGTGAGGTAAAGAACAAAGGGAGTGTTTACCGCAACGTGTGCATCAAGATGTACAATGAAAACGGTGTGCAAGCCATTTCTCAACGAAATGAAACATTCAAAGGGATTATCGGTGGCAAGTTCGACTGTCTGGCGACCAGCAACCATGACAAAAGCCGCCCGATAGACATTCTCTACATTGGGGAGTCATTTATAGACTGTATCTCCCACTATCAATTACGCCATTCCGGAAACGACCTCAATCTTGTATATGTATCTACGGAAGGGACATTCACGGAAGGACAAATGAGGCTATTACGCCTGATTCTTGACAAGAACCAGGTAAAGGAGCTCCGGAGCATCTTTGACAACGACAAACAAGGGCACAAGTACACTCTATGGCTGCATCGTTACTTTCATGGCGATACGACTGATGTCGAGAGCCTGAGTAACGATGAACTCCGCAACAAGGTACGGAAACTGAAGAACGTCGAACTTTCGGAAAACAAGGATTGGAACGATGATCTGAAAATCTCGTGTGGCATCTGTTCCTCCACGGAGGACGGCCAGTAACCTCATAGATTTGCTCCATCACATAATACGACAACCTATAAAATCAGATCAATATGAATATCAAGCATTTATTTTTTTGTATGCTGCTCATTGCCTTTTCCTCATGCAGCAAACCCGGCTATGAGAAGGCCATTGCGGAATGGGTTCAGACAGATTCTCACGGCACCTGGACGGATTTAAAGTTCGAACTACTGGAAGTGTTGGAAACAGAAGACGTCACCGTATCGGACAGCCTGTGCTACCTGAACAACAAAAGCGCACAATTATCCGCTGTCATACAGAAAGCGGAAAGTCCCCGTGCCTTATTCAAACCGTCCTTTTCCGCCTATATGGAAGCCGAAAAAAGCCTGAAAGCAACGGATGCCATGAAAGCCATGTACCTGCACCGTGACAGTACGGAAGTTATCGGCAAGATATTAAAATGCAGGTATGCCATCGTCCAGCCACACTCAGGGGTGCAGCAGAAAAAGACGGCTTCTTTCCTATTGTCCCCCGACATGGAAAAATGTATCGGCAAACTAAAGCCGACAAGCAAATAATCCGAGCGTAACGATGTGTAGCGACAACGTTTTTTGGGGTTCTTTTTTGGGCGTCTTCCAAAAAAGAACTCCCACACATTTAGATGTGTGGGCTATTCATTACACTACCATCCTTTCCCTTATCAACGGTATATTATCCCGTACCAAATTCAGAATCCGGTCATGATAGGCTGATAATTGGTTAGACTTTCCACGACACTGGCACACCTCCATCCTGCTAAGTGAAAACTCCACCGTTTCCATGCGCCTTCCATCCACCGTTGCCGACATTATCAACGAATCTTCTCTCTTATAATAGGCGTTGCTGAATACACAATGATGCAGCAACTTTCCCTCTTTGTAAAAGTCCGAAAGGCTTTCCAATACCCGAACCATAATATTTCCATCCGCAAACGAAAGATTAAAGAAACGTGATTTGGCAGCAATATAGTCTTTTTCATCCTTTTCAGAATATTTTTTCTTACATTTCCCCATCACCCAATCATGCGCTTCTTCTACATTCAACGGACACAAATAATGAGGATTTCTCGCATCCAATTTATTTTCTATCAGCATATCCACATAGTCCAGCCACAAGTCCGCATCATGTATCACATAGTCATGTCTTAAACAGATTTTTACATACGTCCAATACTTATCTATACCGTATTTTCTCTCTAAAAATCTCAAGAACAAATTCATTTGCCCTGCCTTATATAATATCTCCATCCGATTATCAGTTAATAATGTCATAAAGAAGGAACTCGGACAAATATCATAAAAGGCACCCTTAAATCCATTCCTCGTAAGTTCGGGTATCACTTTCATTCTCGGATAGATAACTGCCGGGCAAATATCATAAATACGGTCATGATGCACATTCCGCTTACGCAATTCCAAAGAACTTCCATATATCCATGCATCGTAATAAAATATAGACATGCCCCGCAGCAAAGACAGCGTTTCTGTCTTCCCCTCTTTATTCATCCAACACTGTACCGCCTCAATTATAAAGTAATTAGCCGGAGACCCTTTTTTCAGCCGGCAGTCCACCATAAAAAAACGGATAACTTGATATTGCTTGTATGTAGTAATCACACAAAAATATTCTTTATATACAGCCGTCCTTTTCCTGCTATTCTCCAATTTCAGGTTCATACCGCAATGAGGACATTTACAGTTTTTCTTATCTTCCTTATCCCGCCATGTATGCCCACAATCCAAACAAAAGCAATTCCCCTTTGCATCACGCTTGAAATAATGCACAAAGCAATGTTTATAGGCATAACGCTTTTGAGCCTCTGAAACGGGAGCTAACTTCCTGCTCCCATTCACGATTTCCATTTGTAATTTTGTCTTGGGTTTCATATCAAAAAAGAGTTAACTGGGTTTGTACTTCGGTGTTGTTCTCACGTTTAGCTTGTTGACGCTTCTTCAACTTTGCCAATTCTTCCTCCTGCAATTTTTTGATAGCAGCCTCACGAGCCGCTTTCTTTTCTTCCTCTGACAATTCAACATGATGATTTACGACTACATTACATTTCAATGGGCTACCCACCTCAATATTATCTTCCTGATAATAGTGCAACGCCATACCAAAAATTTCATCATCACTAAAACCACAGCAACCGCTTTTCTTCACTTGGTTTAAAATATAGGTAATGCAATTATCTATATTCTTTGTAGGTTTTTGATAGACTGGAGCAAACAGACTATCCACCGCTGCCATATTATCAAGGTATGCCTTGATGGTACTTTTAAATTGTTCTGACACTTTCATAGTATATCATTTTTAGATTTCATTTCACAATAAGCCAATTTCACGAGAAACAAGGAGAATAGGCAAATAAGAGCCAACAACGTAACCGACACAACCTTTATCGGACTTGGCGTTATTACCGCTCCGACAAACATAGCCACTGCACAAAGAGCGATGATGACCGAAAAAACAAATTGAATGATTTGCATATACTTCTGCTACTTAGTTTGTTAAACTTCTAATTTTATGCTTCAGC
>NZ_QTMG01000033.1:0-57774 GCF_003635435.1 Parabacteroides sp. AF21-43
AAAGGCCAAAAATACTACCTTTGTACACTATTAATTAAGTAAACCATATTTAGAGTAAAAACATTACCATGAAGAGATTTTGGAGTATTCCACTTATGCTCATGCTATTCGCATGCCAAACTCCCAAAGAGAGTAGAGAGGAATTATCGCTTGCCGGTTGCTGGGAATTACGATTGGATTCAACAGATGTCACCGAGCAAGTTCAATTACCGGGTACCACGGACACCAACCAAAAAGGATACCCTAACAATGATAAGGAGGAGACAACTCATTTGTCTAGGCCCTTCCGCTATCAAGGTAAGGCTTGGTATCAGAAAGAGATCACGATTCCAGAGAATTGGGAAGGCAAGAGCATTTGGTTAATCTTGGAGCGAACAAAACCGACCCAAATATGGGTAGATAGCATATATGTCGGTTCATCCGACCATATTTCCACCCCTCAAGAATACGATCTGTCCGCATATCTCCGGGCTGGGAAGCATCACTTGACTATTCTAGTCGATAACGGTTTGAGCGTTCCGCCCCAATTATTGGACAATTCACACGCTTATACGGAATCCACGCAGACAAACTGGAACGGTATTATCGGAGACCTGAAATTGGAAGCCCGTCCACAATTCCATATCCGCCGGATACAAGTATATCCACATGCGGATCAAAAAACGGTGGACGTAAAAATAAAGCTTTCAAATCCATTCGAGCAAATGATCGTAGCCGCCGTTCAAATAGAGATGGAGGCTTTCAACACAGGCTTAGAGCACCATATCAAATTCAATAAGAATATCGTAGTTCAACAAGACGAGATCGTATTCCAAATACCGATGGGTGATGACGCCTTGGAATGGAGCGAGTTCTCCCCTACCCTGTATCGCTTGACCGCGAACATCCAAGGAGAGAATATCCAAGATAGCCAAAGTACTACTTTCGGATTAAGAGATTTCAAAGCAGAAGGAACACAATTCAACATCAACGGATTGACCACCTTCCTTCGTGGAAAACACGATGCTTGCGTATTTCCGCTTACAGGCCATGTACCGATGGATACCGCAGCATGGAGACGCTATTTCCGCATCGCCAAGGAATACGGTATCAATCATTGCCGTTTCCATTCATGGTGTCCTCCTAAAGCTTGTTTCGAGGCGGCCGATATCGAAGGTTTTTACCTCCAACCGGAACTACCTTTCTGGGGAAAGATGGAAAAGGGCGATACCACTTTGATCCATTTCCTCACCAAAGAAGGATTACAAATACAGGAGGCTTACGGGAATCACGCCTCTTTCGTCATGATGGCGATCGGCAACGAGCTTTCCGGGGATCAAGAAGCGATGGTAGACATGATCGCCCGTTTCCGTAGTGAGGACGGACGGCATTTATACGCATCTGGATCGAATGACTATCTAGGCTTCAACGGCCCTGCGGCGGGTGACGATTACTTCACGACCTGTCGAGTCCCCGGCGCTAACGTATTCAGCAACCATACCCGGGGTTCCTTCTCTTTCGCAGATGCGGAGGATGGCGGTTATATCAACCATACCTATCCAAACTCGGTCATGAATTTCGAATCCGCTATCGAACAATGTTCATTGCCTATCATCGGACATGAGACCGGGCAATTCCAATGTTATCCGAATTATGAGGAAATCAAGAAATATACCGGGGCACTAAAACCTTGGAATCTGGAGATATTCCGCAAACGACTGGGCGAGTCCGGTATGGCCGGACAAGCGGATGATTTCTTCAAGGCTTCCGGTAAATGGATGGCGCAACTTTACCGGGCCGAGATGGAAATGGCGTTCCGTACTCCGGGAATGGCCGGCTTCCAATTATTGGATTTACAGGATTATCCGGGACAGGGCACGGCGTTAGTCGGTATCTTGGACGCTTTTATGGATAATAAGGGCTTGATAACCGCCAAGGAATGGAAAGAGTCTTGCGATGATGTCGTATTACTGGCTCTCCTACCTAAATTCTGTTACTCTGGGAATGAGGCGCTCAAAGGCTCCATCAAGGTAGCGAACTATACACCTACCACTTTAAAAGGGAAACATCTAACTTGGACCTTGACGAATAGTCAAGATCAAGTAATCGCCCAAAACAACATACCGCTGCAAATCAATCAAGGTACGTTGGCCGAGGTAGGCCCATTAAATATCGCTTTACCTGCCATTCAAGAGGCTGAGACCTATACTTTACGGCTGGCGATCGAGGGCACGGATTATCACAATCATTATCCGTTATGGATTTATCCGGAACATAATAACGTGCAAATCCCTACGGATATCAATGTTATTAAGAAATGGGATAAACAGGCCGAGAACTTATTGGCGAACGGGGCGAAAGTATTGTGGTTCCCGGATGCCAAGACTTACAAGAACGTGACGGTAGAAGGATTATTCCAGACAGATTACTGGAATTACCGGATGTTTAAGTCCATCTGCGAATGGGTAAAGAAACCGGTCTCTCCGGGTACCCTCGGATTATTAATGAATCCCTCTCATCCGGTTTTCGCTCATTTCCCGACGGATTTCCATACAAACTGGCAATGGTTCACGATGATAAAGAATAGCCATCCGTTGATACTAGACCAGCTTCCGAATAATTACAGGCCGATCGTACAAGTGATCGATAACGTGGAGCGTAACCATAAATTAGGGATGATCCAAGAATTCAATGTCGGCCCGGGCAAGTTATTAATCTGTATGACAGACTTGGAAACCCAACAAGAATACCCGGAGGCCCGTCAATTATACCATAGCTTATTAAGTTATATGGATTCCTCCGAGTTCTCGCCTCAGATGACATTAACGCCCGCTCAATTGATCGAGTTATTCACGCATCAAGTCGGAGATTCGAAGATTAAGGAATTAGGGAATATCTCGTATGACGAGTAAGCGAGATGACAAATATACGATCTAATCCTGTCTTTTTAATAGATATAAGGCGTATCTTGTAACACAACCTTTTGAGAGAGATTGCCAAGTAGAGGAAAGAGGATAGCTATATATGGCGCTTTTTACTCAAAAAGGCCGCTTTTTATACACGATAGGTCATGAAAGCCTACGCAACTAGTCGTGTTAGGCAACGCCAATAGTCACGTTGGGCATCGAAAGCAGTCATGAATAGGGTTATGAACTGTCATGAATAGGCATCATAACCCTATCATTTCCCCAGCGTAACCCTATGAGATAGCCCAAACAACCCATAAGATATGAATTACGATGAACTAATTTCGCTAGAATGAAAGGCTGTTTTTTGACATCTATCTATTTAACAAACGATTACTGATTTTTTCTTGCGTATTTAGGAGCGAGCCGTACTTTGTCCCGGAAAAATCGATTCTCCGGGACTTAACTTTACAATTTGTCAATTTGATTATTCTGTCGAAAGACACCATCTTATTAAGGCATTTAATTCGTCGCATGGAAAGGAGCCTTGAATTCCGGACGGAGCGTACAGGTATCTTCCAATGGGAAATCCCGAGGGGCCTCTTGCGTCACTTCCCCGGTGGCCGCCCATTCAGCCCCTCTTAGTAAGGTTACCTGAAAACCCGTACACTCCATCGAGTAAATCATATTCGGGTCATTGCCGCAATGCCCCAACAGATCGACAAAGACACGCCCCTTCCCCCACTTCACCGTCCACATCAACGGTTCATGGCGTCCACGCTCATAAGCGGTAGCCAATATCTCCACATTCCGTACCGGACCACGCAAGCGGGTATAAATCTCGTCCTTAAAATGTTTCCATCTTATAGGCAGACCTTTCAAAATAGGGTGCTCCGGCGCACGATGCTCTAGGATCGTCTCATGCTGCAAGCCATGATAACCCGCATAACCGGGTGTATAATCGTATACATATTTGCCCTCTTTCCAATACAGGTAAGGACCGTCTTTCTCGTTTCGCCCCTCCCAAGCTCCCATGCCGATTATCTCGTTGTACGCTTTCCAACCGGCCATAGGTACCACGGAGGAATGGATAATCACGACCCCACCACCATCCGCTACATAGTTCTCGAAAGCTTTTTGGACAGGCTCGGGCCAGACTTCACCTCCGTAATTAACAACAACCAAGTTATATTTAGCGAAATCGGGCTTAAAGGTATTTATATCTCCTCCGAAATCCGGGGTAAAGACGAAATCCACCTTAAACATTCCACTGTTCTCTAAGATCTGCTTCATGGCCTCGCAAGCACCTCGCCAATAATGACTGCCATCTTGCCCAGCGATCATCATCGTTTTTATCACCTTTTTCTGGGCGTAAGAGGTTGAGGCTGATAAGGCGCAACAGATAAGCGCTATAAAATAGATATACTTTCTCATGGTTGTTGGGGGTTAAATTTTTCACTCTCGGGGCTCCATTCGATACGGTCGTAGCAACGGGTGGTTCGCAAATTATATCCTCGCTCATCAACCGTAAACTTCCCATCCTTGAAATAATCGATATATAACTCGGAGATCCCGTCATTATTACGATCCTCCACCGTAAGCGCATATTTATCTGTCACATAGATCTCATCCGATATATATTGGATCTCTCTCGTATAATTATCCACGATCACGTAATAAAACTTAAACAGGTCAAAAGTAGGGTAATGCCCATTATCCCGCCCGAAAAGCATGACCTCCTCCATAGCGGCATCATCATCCATATTCGCTAAAACGGATTGTTGAAACCAAAAGCCGTCTTTTTGCGCTTGCGGAGGAATCCGGTCCCAACCCTCTTGATGGGCTGTCACCCGGAATTGGGCATGGGCACCCATACAAACAAAAAGCAGGAGAACCCAATAAATCAATCGTCTTATCATGTCTATCATTTTTAATTATTATTCATATTTATAAGGCACAAATGTAATGATATGTCTCTTATTGATTATATTTGTCTTGTATTAAATTCACCTTTAGTCTAAATATATTATGAGCGATCAACCAATAGATTTTACGCAACGTAACATAGCCATCGACATCCTCCGGGCCGTCACGATATGCGTGATGATCTTCGAAAGCGTACATCAAATTAAAAATTTAAACATTAAAACATATCACTATATGAAAAAGATTATCGGACTATTCTTGCTTATATGGGCTATAGGTTCGGCCCAAGTTTCCGCCCAATCAGAGACAAACCGTTTAGATAGTATCATGCCCGTACGAGGCTTGGCCATCGCCGCTCCATCCGCACAGAAGTTGGATCTATTCTTGAAGTTCGTCCAAGAGGAACTGGCTCCCAGTCATTTCAACTTGTTGATTCTACGGGTAGACTGGAATTATGCCTATGAGTCCCATCCAGAACTGAGGGATCCGACCCCACTCACACGAGAGGATGTGAAAAAGATCGTAAAGGTTTGCCGGGATAACGGAATACGTATCGCTCCCCAGATCAATCTCTTGGGGCATCAATCATGGGCTGAGACTACCTACGCTTTATTACGTGAGTATCCGGAGTTCGACGAGACGCCACACGTGGATACCAAGAACTATACGGGTTGGCCCAACTCAGACGGGCTTTATTGTAAAAGTTACTGCCCACTTCATCCGGAAGTACATAAAATCGTATTCGCTTTAGTAGACGAGTTGACGGATGTTTTCGAGACTCAATTATTCCATGCAGGGATGGACGAGGTCTTTTATATCGGACATGATAGTTGCGCCCGTTGTGGCGGACATGACAAGGCTGAGTTATATGCCGGTGAGGTCACTAAAATACAAAACCACTTAGCCTCACAAGGCAAACGATTGATGATATGGGGAGACCGCCTGATCGATGGCAAGACTACCGGGATCGGCGCTTGGGAAGCTAGCATGAACAATACCTACCGTGCGATCGACTTGATCCCGAAAGATGTCTTTATCTGCGACTGGCATTATGAGCGTGCCGAGCAGACCGCTGTTTACTTTGCCATGAAAGGCTTCGACGTTGCTACATGCCCTTGGCGTAAACCTCAGATAGCGCTTCAACAGGTAGATGATATGATCCATTTCCGCCAGCATTCAAATCCGGAAATGTCTCGCCATTTCCAAGGAATTATCGAGACAGTCTGGTCCGGTGCAGACAGTTTCCTCGAGGCCTATTATAACCCGACTACCTATAAGCAAGAGGTCTCGGACGCTGTCACGGTCAAGAAACTGATTGAGAAATATAAGGCCTTGGAGAATCGGTGAATGTAATTTAGGTCATAATTCCTGTAATCCATCTACAAAAGTTTCTCTGGATTTCATCGATCTTTGCCGTTGCAATCGAAAAGGGATAAACAAACCAAGAAGTAGAACTTATTAAAATAGCAATTATGACACTAAACGAATTCTTGAAGTACGTAGAAACAGGAAAGCCTCTTAAAGGAGACGAGATCCATCAGTTTATGAACGAGATGAGCGATGAGGCCAGACGCATGACATTCGAGTTAAACGGCTCATATCACGATCCCGAGGAAATCCGTGAGCTGTTATCCCGCTTGTTTAATAAGCCGGTCGATCCGTCTTTTCGTGTATTCCCCCCGTTCTATACGGATTTTGGGAAGAATATCACGGTAGGCAAGAACGTTTTCATCAACGCTTGCTGTCATTTTCAAGATCATGGCGGGGTGACACTGGACGACGGTTGCCAGATCGGGCATAACGTGGTCTTTGCCACCCTCAACCACGGCTTCGCCCCCGAAGACCGGGGCACTACCTACCCTGCCCCGATCGTTTTGAAAAAGAATGTCTGGGTAGGCTCGAACGCAACGATCCTATCCGGCGTAACCATTGGCGAGAACGCTATAGTCGGAGCCGGCTCGGTAGTTACTAAAGATGTACCGGACAATGCCATCGTGGGAGGTGTTCCCGCCAAGGTCATAAAATACATCCAATAACCCGTAACACCGATTACGACATCTGGGATTTCCGATATTCATTCGGGGTACACCCCACGGTCTTCTTGAATATGCGGCTGAAGTGCTGGGAATATTGGAATCCTAGGTCGTAAGCGATTTGGCTGACGGTCTTGTTTGTCCCTAATATCCATTCTTTCGCTAAGGAAATAATCCGGTCTTGTATATTTTCTTGGGCAGTTTTCCCTGTTTCTTTCTTGATCAGATCACCGAAATAGTTCGGGGACAAACAAATCTTCTCGGCGAAATACCGTACAGTAGGTAGCCCTTCCTGTCTTAACAGATCACTTTGCAGGTATTCATCCAGTAATCGTTCGAACCTCACCAACACATCCTTATTCGTCTCCGCACGGGTCGTAAACTGACGGTCATAAAAACGCAGGCAATAATCGAGCAGCAACTCGATATTCATCGCGATCAGCCGTTTGCTATGCTTGTCGATGGAGTGCTCCAACTCGATCTGGATTTTCCTCAGGCAATCCACGAAGATCCCCTTCTCTTCCTCAGAGAGATGTAACGCCTCGTTTGATTCATAGGAGAAGAAAGAATAACGCTTGATGTCCCGTCCCAAAGCCGTACCACGGATCAAGTCCGGATGGAAAAGCAACCCATGCGCCAAAGGCCGGGTCCCATCCTTAAGCTCAATACCCGTCACCTGCCCGGGAGCGAATCCTATTACGGTTCCTTCTTGATAATCATAATATTGCCTCCCATACCGAATATCCCCGCATTTCGTATCTTTCAGGAAAAGTCCGTATATACCATAATTAACCCGGAAATTAGTAGGCCATGTCTCGGACTTGGATAAATCTACCACGCTCACCAATGGGTGCAACGTCTCCAAGCCAAACATCTTGTTGTATTGATCAACGGTATCGATCTTTATTAGATTCTCCATAAGGCTATCTGTTTTATTGGTCTCAAAGATAAACATTCCCAATATAACAACCTCATGCCATCAGGCAAAATCCATCGAACCGGATGATATCGTACTAAAATATGTATTAAAGGAAAATTTAAAAAGAGGAAGGAGAAATAAAAAGCGGTCTGGACGGGACTCGAACCCGCGACCCCATGCGTGACAGGCATGTATTCTAACCAGCTGAACTACCAGACCAAAATGTTATTCTTTATCGCTATTCCGTTGAATTGCGGTGCAAAGATAGGTGCTTTTTTTGAATTCGCAATAGTTTAGGATGAAAAAATTAGAACAAATCGATAAATTTCATACTTTTGTCCCCCATATATAATTAACACTAGCATGAAAAATACTCCTGTAGACTATCAGACAGCCAGACGGATTATCGATGGCTTTGGACTTCCCGATTTTGGGAAAGCGACTATCCGGGAGGTAGTTGCCATATCCACGCAATTGGAACAAGAAACGGGAACCGAGTTCATCCATATGGAAATGGGCGTACCGGGCTTGAAAGCCGCTCAAGTAGGCGTAGACGCTGAGATCGAAGCCCTTCGTAACGGTATAGCGTCTATCTACCCGAACATCAACGGAACTCCCGAAGTGAAAAAGCAAGCTTCCCGCTTTATCAAGGCGTTTATAAATATAGATATAGACCCGGAGTGTTGCGTACCCGTAACCGGTTCCATGCAGGGCACATACGCCTCTTTCCTTACGGCCGGACAATGTACGCCGGGAAAAGACACCATCTTGTTTATCGACCCCGGATTCCCCGTGCAGAAACAGCAAATAGCCGTTATGGGCTATAAATATGAGTCGTTCGACGTATACGAATACCGTGGCGAGCGATTGCGTGAGGCCTTGGAAACGCATCTTTCCAAAGGCAATATTGCCGCGATGATCTATTCCAACCCGAACAATCCGGCTTGGTTCTGCCTCACCGACGAGGAGTTGAAGATCATCGGCGAGATGGCCAACAAATACGACGTGATTGTCATAGAGGACCTCGCCTATTTCGCCATGGATTTCCGCAAGGACCTCGGATGTCCTTTCGAGCCTCCTTACCAAGCGAGCGTAGCCCGTTATACCGATAATTATATCATGCAGATATCCGGTTCCAAAGCGTTCAGCTATGCCGGACAGCGTATCGGCGTGACAGCGATCTCCAATAAACTTTACCATCGCTCCTATCCGGGATTGACTCAGCGTTATGGAGGCGGTACGTTCGGTACGGTATATATCCACCGTGTCTTATACGCCCTATCTTCCGGAACCAGCCACTCGGCCCAATTCGCCTTAGCCGCCATGTTCAAGGCCGCCGCAGACGGTACGTTCGACTTTGTCTCGCAAGTGAAAGAATACGGACGTCGAGCGGAGAAACTAAAGAAGATTTTTACGGATCATGGTTTCACAATCGTTTATGATCACGATCTGGACCAACCGATAGCCGACGGTTTCTATTTCACGATCGGTTACCCGGGAATGACCGGCGGACAATTGATGGAAGAGCTGGTTTATTACGGAGTAAGCGCCATATCATTAAGCACCACAGGCAGTAACCAACAAGGACTACGGGCTTGTACCTCTTTCATAAAAGATCACCAATATGATTTGCTGGACGAAAGACTGAGATTATTCGAGGAAAATCATCAAGCATAAATTAACAATAAGCCCGGTCGGTTCACGTTTATTAACTTGAATCCCGGGCTTTTCATTTGCTTCTTATTAAAAAACGCCTTATATTGTCGGTGAATTAGTAACAACCTAACATTCACGATCATGGCATCTTATAAAAATATATTTAAAATAACACATAACGATGTCCTTCCTATTCAAGGAAGTATTCTGATTGCCGAGCCTTTTTTACAAGATGCCTATTTCCAACGTTCCGTCGTATTATTAATAGAGCATACGGAACACGGATCGATGGGATTTGTCTTGAATAAAAAAACGGATCTTATCGTAAACTCTTTTTTCAAGGAGTTTGCCGAATTTCCGGAGATACCGATTTATCTGGGGGGGCCGGTCAGCCCCAACCGTTTGTTCTTTATTCATTCCTTAGGGGATAATATCATTCCGGACGCATTAAAGATCAATGATTATTTATATTTCGACGGGGATTTCAACGCATTGAAACGATACATCCTCAACGGGCACCCAATCGATGGGAAAGTGAAGTTTTTCTTGGGATACTCCGGATGGACCGAAGGGCAATTAAACCATGAAATCAAACGGAACTCGTGGGCCGTAAGCCATATCACCACCGATAATATCCTGTCTGCCGATGGGGAGGGCTATTGGAAAGATTCCGTAGAATTATTAGGCAATGATTATAAAACTTGGACAAAATATCCGAAGGACCCGTATTTAAATTAACTGCATTATGCAGACATCGGAATAACCATCCGGTGTCCTGATCCAGTCCTTAAGCGTCCCCGCCTCGACAAATCCCAGACGGGTAAATAATTTCTTGCTAGGCTCGTTCGCCACGGGAATATGCACATAAAGTTGATGAAGCTTCAAAAACGTATAAGCGTATTCCATCAATAGTCTTAACGCTTCCGTAGCGAAACCACGTCCTTGATACTTACGATCCAGCATAATACCGCAAGCCGCCCGGTTCGGATGCGGCTCAAAATCGAATAAGTCCACGATCCCCACGGAAGTCCCCGTATCGCAATCCTCGATCATGAAGCGAAGTTGGCGAGACTCATAGATACTCCGGTCGCTACCCGCTATATATTCCTTCAATAGATAACGGGAATAGGGCGCCAAGGTATTCCCTACTTCCCATAACTCCGGATCATTCTCCCAACGATACAACAACTCCAGATCCTCTGGTTCCAATGCCCTCAAACGGACTCTATCATTCGACAATAACATATTTACCCAAGGATTACTTAAACAAGCCGACCACTCTTCTTCGTATATATATGGTAAACCGCTTTCTTGTTCACGAGCTTGTCCATAAACAAGAGCATCTGCTCGTAACGGGCATCGGGGAAGCAGAAAGCGTAGTCCGTAAAGCCTTTCATCTGGTTCTTGCGACAGATAGCATCCATCACACGCTCCACGTCCAAATCCCAGAGATTCACGAATTCCAGATCCGGCATAGCTTTCAGGCAAACGGCCTTTACCTCCTCAAAATGATCCTCCCTACACAAGATCAAAAGGCGGCGATGCTTAACCGCTTTAGCCTTCTTGCGTAGAGGGGCTGAAATCGTCGCCCAGCAAGCTTTCAGCAGGACAGCCAACCGGATCAGTATCCGCATCAACCAACCGGACCCCGGATAATATTTCTTATAGAAAATCAACATGGCACCGTAAAAAGCCCTTATGTACCTCAAGTCACCATGCTTCGTACTCTCCCCCTTATAATGCAGGATCCGTTCCGGCACGTACAAGTTCTTATAGCCTCCCAACACGATCCGATAAGACAAATCGATATCCTCCCCATACATGAAGAACGACTCATCCAACAAGCCAACCTTATCCAACGCCTCATGACGAAGCAACATGAACGCACCCGCCAGCACCTCCACCTTATGCGTCTGCTCTTTATCCAGATACGGCAGGCTATAACGTGCGAATGCCGGAGAGTTAGGAAACAGCTTTGAAAGGCCGAATATCTTGCAGAACGACACCCAAGGCGAAGGGAAAGCCCGTTTGCTCTCCGGCAAGAATACCCCATGCCCATTCAACATCTTCACGCCGATAGCTCCGATCTCCGGGTCCTCATCCATCTGGAAGCACAGGCTGCGGAGGCTCTCCTCTCCCACCACGGTATCGGGATTCAGCAATAATACGTATTCCCCGGCGCACTGGCGAATCGCCTGATTATTGGCCTTGGCGAAACCGGGATTATCTTTATTCTCAATGAAAACCACCTCTGGGAACTTAGGCCGGAGATATTCGACAGATCCATCCGTCGAGTTATTATCCACCACGAACACCTCGGCGTCCATCCCCGTTACGGCGGCACGGACAGAATAGAGGCATTGCTCCAGAAAATACTTCACGTTATAGTTAACGATGATAACGGACAACTTGGTTTCTTCGTAGGTCATTCCGGATATTAATTATGAGTTATGATTTATGAATTAGAAGAGGTGAGATTGAACTCGGTACGATTGATAATGGATCGTCCTAAGGTGATCTCGTCGGCATACTCGATCTCATCACCGATAGATACGCCACGTGCGATGACACTGATCCTCACATCGTAACCGGATAGCTTCCGGTAAATAAAAAAGTTAGTCGTATCGCCTTCCATGGTAGTGCTCAACGCTAAGATGATCTCTTTCACCTCACCTTCGGCCACACGTCGCACCAGACTGTCGATACGCAAGTCTCCCGGTCCGATACCATCCATCGGCGAGATGATCCCGCCCAACACATGGTATACGCCACGGAATTGCCCGGTATTCTCTATCGCCATCACCTCCTTGATATTCTCTACCACGCAAACCAAGGAATGGTCACGGCTGGGGTTGGCGCAAATAGAGCAAACCTCATCATCACATATATTATGGCAGACCTTGCAGTACTTCACGTCTCGACGGAGGGCGACCAAGGCCGCAGCGAAGTTTTCCGTATAGCCGACGTCCCGGCGCAACATATAAAGCGCTAGCCGGAGCGCTGTCTTCCTCCCCACCCCCGGCAAGGAAGCCAATTCATTCACGGCATTTTCCAACAAGGCTGAAGGATATCTTTGATTCATCTACTTTCTGTATTTGACTACAAAAATAGAAAGAATTTACGAATTAACGATAAACCTCAAATTATTTACTCGGCTTCTCCCCCATCCCATTCAAGTCGCACATCTCTTGCTTGATATGTACAACTATAACTGCTCTAGGTATAATTGTTCATGTCCTCAAGTAATAAACATTCTTTTTGCCATATACAAACATACTTACTACTTGATCTATTTCCAAATGATCGCCGTGGGATGTACAGACCACGACGTGATTTGTATATTCCACGACTTGGTCTGTACAGATCACGCCGTGGTTTGTAGAATTATACAGCATGCGAACAAGAATTCATACGCTACTGGGCAAGAATTCATATAGATAATTTGGGTACGGTTGCCCTAACTATTCTAAAGAATCCTTGCATGTCTCAGCCAGAAAACATAAATTTGTCACCCAACACCCGTTTGGTGGAGCTATTACGAACTTATAATCTAACATTTTAATATCGTGAAACCAGAAAATGAAGAAAAGGTAACCGGGCTGCCAGAAAACGCCTACCGAGAATTAAAAGAAGGGGAAAGCTACAAGCCTCTTATGTCTCCCAACAAACACTATCCGGAGGTTACGCCTTGGTCCGTCCTTTGGGGATTGGTCATGGCGGTGATATTCAGCGCGGCGGCCGCTTATCTGGGTCTGAAGGTCGGTCAGGTATTCGAGGCCGCCATCCCGATCGCTATCATCGCCGTAGGGTTGTCCAGCGGATTCAAGCGGAAGAACGCCTTGGGAGAGAACGTCATCATCCAGTCTATCGGGGCCAGTAGCGGCGTGATCGTGGCGGGGGCCATTTTCACCTTGCCCGCCCTTTATATCCTGCAAGACAAATATCCGGAGATCACGGTCAATTTCTTCGAGGTTTTCATGAGTTCCTTGTTAGGAGGTATCATCGGGATCTTGCTATTAATCCCGTTCCGTAAATATTTCGTATCCGATATGCACGGTAAGTATCCTTTCCCGGAGGCTACGGCAACCACGCAAGTACTCGTCTCCGGCGAGAAAGGCGGAAGCCAAGCGAAGCCCTTGATCTTCGCCGGATTAATCGGTGGTTTGTACGACTTCATCATCGCCACCTTCGGTTGGTGGGGCGAGACGATCAGTACCCGTATCGTCGGAGCCGGTGAGATGCTGGCAGAGAAGGCCAAGATCGTATTGAAAGTCAATACGGGCGCTGCCGTACTAGGTCTGGGTTACATCATCGGATTAAAATACTCCTTGATCATCTGCGCCGGTTCATTCTTGGTATGGTTGGTGATCATCCCCGCCATGTCCGCCATTTTCAGCGCCGACGTACTTACGTTCGGAAATGACGCTATCACGGCGACCGTCGGGAGCATGAGCGCCGAGCAAATCTTCACCACCTACGCCCGCCACATCGGTATCGGAGGTATCGCTACCGCCGGGGTGATCGGCATCATCAACTCTTGGGGAATCATCAAGGGAGCCGTAGGCTTGGCGGCGAACGAGTTGAAAGGAAAAGGAGACGCTGTGGAGAGTAATACTATACGTACGCAAAAGGATTTGTCGATGAAGGTGATAACGATCGGTATCATCGTATCGCTGATCGTCACCTTCCTGTTCTTCCAGTTCGGCGTACTTCATAATTGGTTCCATGCCGCCATCGGCTTATTGTTGGTCGGGGTGATCGCCTTCCTTTTTACGACCGTAGCGGCAAACGCTATCGCTATCGTAGGGACGAACCCGGTATCGGGCATGACGCTCATGACGTTGATCCTCGCCTCCATCATCTTGGTCGCCGTAGGGTTGAAAGGGCCGGCCGGCATGGTATCCGCCCTGATTATCGGAGGCGTGGTTTGTACGGCGCTTTCCATGGCGGGAGGTTTCATTACCGACTTAAAGATCGGCTATTGGCTGGGGAGCACACCCGCCAAGCAAGAGACTTGGAAATTCCTAGGCACACTAGTTTCCGCCGCTACGGTAGGAGGTGTGATCTTGATATTGAACCAGACGTACGGTTTCACGACCGGACAATTGGCCGCTCCGCAAGCGAACGCCATGGCCGCCGTTATCGAGCCATTGATGAGTGGTTCGGGGGCACCTTGGGCTTTATACGCAATCGGAGCCGTCCTCGCCATCGTATTGAACTTCTGCAAGATACCGGCGTTGGCATTCGCCTTGGGTATGTTTATCCCTTTGGACCTGAATACGCCGCTTTTGATCGGTGGAGCGATCAGTTGGTACGTAGGAAGCCGTAGCAAAGACCAAAGCTTGAACTCAGCCCGTTTGGAGAAAGGTACGTTACTGGCTTCCGGCTTTATCGCCGGCGGCGCCTTGATGGGCGTGGTCAGCGCAGCCTTACGTTTCGGCGGAATCAACTTGATGAACGAGGAATGGGCATCTAGCAATGCCGCCGAGATACTGGCGGTTGTCATGTACCTTGTCATGATCGCTTACCTCACATTTAATTCCCTGAACGCGAAAAAAGAATAGAATAAAGGAATAAGGATATGGAAGCACCTGTAATCAACGTGGGAATCATGACCCACAAAGCAATCTCATTTGTTTTTAACGAGGAGTATGTACATACGGAAACCGGCACGTTCACCATAGGCGAGCAACGTGCCCTCTGGGTAAACGGCAAGATCGTGTACAATGGGAAGCTTTATCAGGAGCTATTCTTCGAGCCGACCAGCCCGCAATCCTCTTTCGACTTGAAGGCGGTCACGATCGGCGTGGATTTTCACTGGCAACGACAGGAGGATCAACGCTTCAAGGGAGCGTTGAACCTCGTGGCGACCGATAAAGGTATCGTCACGATCAACCAAGTGGACGTGGAGGAATACCTTACCAGCGTAATCTCCTCGGAGATGAGCGCCAACGCCTCCAAAGAGTTGCTGAAAGCCCATGCCGTGATCTCGCGAAGCTGGCTCTTGGCACAGGTCGAGAAGAATTTCAACTTGAACGGATCGGTTACGCCCTATAAAAGTTGTTACCGCGACAACGACACCTTGATCCGCTGGTACGACCGGGAGGACCATGATCTGTTCGATGTCTGTGCCGACGACCATTGCCAGCGTTACCAAGGTATTACCCGGGCATCGAACCCGATAGTCAGGGAGGTGATCAAAGAGACACGTGGAGAGGTATTGATGGATAACGATACGATCTGCGACGCCCGCTTCTCGAAATGCTGCGGAGGCGTGACCGAGAAATTCGAGAATTGCTGGGAACCGGTTCCCCACTCCTATCTTACCGCATTGAGGGACGGCGAGACTCCCGCCTATCCCGACTTGACGGACGAGCGGGAAGCGGAACAATGGATACGTACCTCACCCGAAGCCTTCTGTAATACGACGGACAAGGAGATCCTTAGCCAAGTGCTAAACAACTACGATCAAGAGACCACGGATTTCTACCGTTGGAAAGTAGAATACACGCAAGAGGAACTATCGGGGTTGATCCACCGGAAAACGGGTATGGATTTCGGGCCGATCATCGATCTCGTACCGTTGGAAAGAGGTTCGTCCGGACGTATCACGAAACTCAAGATCGTAGGGGTACGCCGTTCGTTCACCATCGGCAAAGAGCTTGAGATACGCCGGACATTGTCCGAGACGCATCTATACAGCTCGGCCTTTGTTGTCGATAAGAAGGATATCCGCCTCGATATCCCCTCCCGCTTCATCTTAACGGGAGCCGGATGGGGACATGGCGTGGGGCTTTGCCAGATCGGAGCCGCCGTGATGGGAGCCAAAGGGTATTCGTACCGGAAAATCCTCACGCATTATTTCCCCGGAGCCTCTATTGAGAAAAGGTATTAAACAAAGGTGTCCAAAATCTGGACACCCTTGTCCAATTATTGGACACTCATAAATAATCATACGCTACTCACCCCTCTGTTTTTCAACCACATAAACACAATGGCACGGTATTTGATTTTATCTTACCGGAAAATAATACAATAACAATATGAAAAACATCGGGATCGCAATTCGCTCCCTTTTTAAGAGAGGGCAACACAATGTAATGAAGATTATCTCCTTGGGTATAGGACTGACCATCGGCTTGGTGCTGATCGCTAAAGTCCACTTCGAGAACACCTACGATAACTTCTATCCGGACGGAGACCGGATCTATCGAGTATATGAGAAATTTTTCATGAACGGGGAAGTGGGCGACCACGGGCAAACGCCCGCCGGAGTAATCCCCCTCTTGAAACAAGAGACACCGGAGATCGAGGCCGCCACACGCTATACGTACTTCCGGGGAAACTCCCCTTTTACGATGTCCGACAACAAGCATCGGCTCAAAGCGACCTTCATCCTAGCGGACAGTTGTCTTTTCGACGTATTGCCCCGCCCCATGCTCATCGGAGACCCTAAGCAAGTTCTCTCCCAACCCATGTACGTGCTCGTATCCGACGAGATCGCCGAACGTATCGGCGGTAACGTGATGGGAAAACGCTTCGAGATTGACGACGCGCCGGGACAAGCCCTCACGATAGGCGGCGTATTCAAGAAACTACCGGACAACACCGAACAGAGTTATGACATTATCGTATCCCTTTCTTCCATCAGCAAGTTCATGTGGGACGGAACCCATATGTTAACCGGAAACGACCGCTACCAAAGTTATGTCAAGGTATCGCCGGGTACGACAGAGGCCCAGTTGGAAGCGGGAATGAGACAGATGATCGACAAGCATTTCCCCGTAAACGACCTTAAGAAAGCCGGCGTGGAACTGACCTTCACCTTCCACAAACTACTCAACGTACATATGGAGGACGATATGGCCAAACGTATGGCCTTGATCCTCTCGTTCATCGCCTTCGTATTGATCTTCACCGCCGTAATGAACTATATATTGATCGTGATCTCCTCCATCGTGAACCGCACGAAAGAGATGGCCGTACGCAAATGTTACGGGGCGAGCGGTAAGGATATCCAAGGTATGGCGTTGTCCGAGGTAGGGACCCACGTCACCGTCGCGCTAGCGCTGGTCGTACTTCTGATCCTAGGATTTCAAGGAACTATAAAGGAGCTGATCGGCACGGGAGTCCGATCGTTATTCCTATCCACAGGTATGTGGGCGATATGTCTCACGGTCATAGTCGTACTGATCTCTACGGGCATAGCTACCGGCTGGTTCTTAGGACGCATTCCTGTAGCGGCTGTTTTCCGGAGTATTCGTGAAGCACGCCGCCTTTGGAAGCTGGGACTCTTGTTCTTCCAGTTCACGGCAATCAGCTTCCTCGCCTCCTTATTGCTAGTGGTAGGCAAGCAATACGACCATATGGTGAATGATCATCCGGGATACAATCCCGAGAACCTCGCCTATGTGTATATCGGCGCCGTAGACTCCACGGGGCGTGCCAAACTGATCGAGGAAACCCAGAGATTGCCCGAGGTAGACGCCATCACGACTTGCTATAACCTTCCTTTCTGGGGAGCCTCGGGCAATAACGTCTATCTTCCGGGAGACGACCGGGAACTATTCAACATCGCCGACCTCTACGACGTAGGAAACGATTACCTGAACGTATTGGAAATCCCGATCGTAGAAGGACAATACTTCACAGAGAATACCACCTCCTCGCAAGAGATACTGGTGAGCCGCAATTTCATTGAATACATGAAACCTTTCGCCGACTGGAAGGATGGAGCCGTGGGCAAGACGGTACAAATAACCGGACACGATACCAAGTCCGAGTCGATGCCTCTCTTCACGATCCGGGGCGTGTTCGAGGATTTCCGCCTAGGCTCCATAGCGGGAGAAGATCCGCGAGCCAAGATCATGTTCTATACGAAAGGGGCGGCCCAACATATGGTCATTCGGTACCATAGCCTTTCTTCCGAGGCCCTACGCAAGACGCAGGATCTAATTGGGCAACTCATCCCGGATAAAGAACTCAACGTGATCTCCTTCAAGAGCGAGATGCTGGAAGGATACACCTCCTCCCGGAAATTCCGTGACTCCGTCATGATCGGTGGCATCGTCACCTTGCTGATCGTCTTTATCGGATTGATCGGATACACGAACGACGAGGTGAACCGTCGCCGGAAAGAAATGGCGATCCGCAAGATTAACGGAGCCACGGTAAAAGACATACTCCATATTTTCTTGAAAGATATCATCACCATGGCATTGCCGGCCATCTTACTTGGTTGCGGTATCGCTTTCTATATCTCCCAAAAATGGCAAGAGCAATTCTCGGAAAAGATCCAGCTATCCTGGTATCTATTCGTGGGAGGAGGCGTATTGGTACTCACCGTCATACTGGCGGTTTCCGGATATAACGTATTCCGTACCACCCACGACAATCCCGTAAACAACCTCAAGTCCGAATAAATCAAAAGGGCCGCATCTTATCCGGACGGCGGCCCTTTGACTTAATGTTTACCTATTTCCCGGTTATGATGAACAACCGGTTCGCTTTCACTCTCACGAGCTATTACTATGACACAAAGGTAGGCCGAAGGTTTAAAACGATCAAAAAGAATTCGACGAATCGGGCGTTTTCCTCGGTGAATCTCGTTATTTTTCCTACTTTTGTCCCTATTAATACATACAACCATGGGACTGAAAAAACAATTCGTATCAGCGATTTTGCTAGGCAGCGCACTAACCGCTCCCCTATTCGCGCAAGATATCGCCACCCCGTCCAGCTCGATAGACACTTTAGCCATTTTCTCATTCAACGATTTCCATGGGGCTTTCGCCTCCGACGGGATCACGCCGGGAGCCGCCCGGTTGGTACAAATGACACAAAACGAGAAACAACGCTATCCGCATTCCATCGTTGTCTCAGGCGGAGATAATTTCAGCGGAAGCTATTTCTCCAAGATCACGAAAGGCGAGCCTATCAAAGAGATGTACGAGGCGATGGACGTGGAAATGTCCGCCATCGGTAACCACGAGTTCGACTGGGGGCTTCCTTACCTAGTGGACACCGCCGCTTTGAATATCCCCCATGTGGCCGCCAATATCACCGAAGAGAAGAGATATACTCACCCCGACTGGTTGAGTCCCTACCGTATCGTAGAGCGTAAGTTGAAAGATGGCTCCTCCCTGCGCATAGCCTTCATCGGACTGACCACGACGGACACCTACGTCAAGACCAAGCCGGAGAACCTGAAAGGGCTTCAGTTCACGCATCCGCTGGGAGCGGCCTGCATACAAACCGTCTACCAGTTAAAGAAAGAGGGCCAGATCGATATGATTATCCTCTTGATGCACATCGGCACGGATATGAAAATGCCTTACCGCATCACCGAGGAGAACGCCCAAGGACTGCCGTTCATCGATAAGGTAGACGCCATCATATCCGCCCACTCACATGAGCTGGTGCTCGATAAGATCAATAACATCCCCATCATCCAAGCCGGCGTAAACGGTACCCATATCGGGAAACTGCTGTTCCAGATACAGGATTTCAACGGACACCGGGATATCTCTTTCATCCAAGGGGATACCGTGCGTGTAGCCTGCGAGGAGAACCCGGAGATGCGAGAGGCCGTGGAGAAGATCATGGATAAATACCGGCTGAACGAGAAACTTGCCACGGCAAAAGAGGCCTTGATCCACGACCGTACCATCAATAAGTTCGACTATACGCCTATCGGGGCGTTGGTCACGGCCGCTTACGCCAAGCGTTTCCAAAAAGAGATGCCCGCTTACAAGGATCAGCCGGTGATCGGCGTAAACCATTACGGAGGTATCCGTGCGGCCCTCCCGAAAGGGGATATCACCCGACTGCGTGCCGGCAACATCCTGCCTTTCGGCTCCGCTATCGTTGCCTATCGTTTCGACGGCAAGCGGTTGAAGAAGCTATTGGAGGATGGACGGAAGAATCCGAACGGTTTCCTTCAATCCTCCGACCTCACGCTTACCCTAAGCGGAAATAAGATCGAGAAAATAGTCTATACAAGAGACGGGCAAAAGACCGAGATCGAGGACAATACCCCTTGCGTGGTGACCCTAGACGCTTTCATCACCGATGGCGGAGACGGGTACGACGCCTCTTTATTCAAGGGCTACGAGATCCCGGAATTCGATAATTTAGGTATCATATCGACCGACGCTTTCATGGACTACCTAAAGGGCTTCAAGAAACCCATCACGGTAGAATCCACGCATATGCCGGTTATTTCAAAGTAAAGCCGTATCTTTGCGCAGAAGAAGACAGAAGTTAGCAATACATGAACAGCTATATCATCCTTTTTATTATCGCTGCCTATTTCGCCGTCTTGCTGCTGATAGCATGGATCACGGGACGTAATAACAGCAACGAGGCATTCTTCCTCGGGAACAGGAAATCACCTTGGTATATCGTTTCTATCGGTATGGTAGGGACATCCTTATCGGGGGTGACGTTCGTATCGGTACCCGGCATGGTGCGGGCGATCGATATGACGTATATGCAGACTGTATTAGGCTTCTTCGTGGGATATATCATTATAGCCAAGGTATTGCTACCGCTATACTATAAGTTGCAACTTACCTCCATCTACTCGTATCTGGATGACCGGATCGGGAGAAGGGGGTACAAGACAGGGGCCTCATTCTTCCTGCTCTCGAAGATCGTAGGGGCGGCCGCACGCTTATATCTAGTGGTCTTGATCTTGCAAACCTACGTGTTCAACGCTTGGAACATCCCATTCGCCGTGACCGCTATCCTCAGTATCCTGCTGGTATGGCTATATACGTTCCGGAGCGGTATCAAGACGATCATCTGGACAGATACGTTGCAGGCCCTTTGTCTCGTGGCAATGTTGATCGTGATCATCTGGCAGGTGAAAGACAAGATGGGACTGGATTTCGGGGGTATGGCGCAGACCTTGGTGGAAAGCCCTCATTTCCGGATCTTCGAGTTCGGCGATTGGCATAGTACGCAGAACTTCTTCAAGCAGTTCTTCAGTGGTATCTTTATCACGATCGTCATGACCGGGCTAGATCAGGACATGATGCAAAAGAACCTCTCCTGCAAGAGCTTGAAGGATGCCCAGAAGAATATGTACACATATGGATTCGCCTTCACGCCGGTCAACTTCTTGTTTCTTGCGCTGGGGGTACTGCTACTGACATTGGCGGCACAGCGGAACATCCAGTTGCCAACCCTCAACGACGATATCCTCCCGATGTTTTGTACCTCGGGGATCTTGGGCGGGAGTATCTTGATCTTCTTTACGATCGGTATCATAGCGGCGGCTTTCAGTAGCGCCGACTCGGCGTTGACAGCGCTCACCACCTCTTTTTGCGTGGATATCCTCGGCGTGCAGAGAGAGGAAGCGAAAAGGGCGAAACGTACCCGCCTAAAGGTACACGTGATGATATCCGTCTTGTTCGTCTTGATCATCTTGGCGTTCAAGGCCGTAAATAACCGGAGCGTTATCGACGCGATCTACATGATAGCGTCGTACACGTATGGTCCTCTATTGGGGCTGTTTGTTTTCGGGCTTTTCACGAAGCGGAAACCCCGTGACAAATACGTGCCCTATATCTGTATAGCCTCCCCGTTGGTTTGCCTCGCCACGGATTTCTTGGTGAAACAATACGCAGGCTATACGTTCGGCTACGAGATGCTTATGGTAAACGGAGGCATCACGTTCGCCGGGCTGTGGCTTTCGGCAATTGAAAATGGAAAATTGAAAATTGAGAATTAGGCCTCGCCATTATTCATTTACTCATTATTCATTAATTTATATTTTATGGAAATTAAAAGCGCAGAATTTGTTATCAGCAACACAGACGTAAGGAAATGCCCCGAGGGTAATAAGCCGGAGTATGCCTTCATCGGACGAAGCAATGTAGGCAAATCCTCTTTGATCAATATGCTTACCAACAAGAAGGGCTTGGCGATGACTTCGCAAACACCGGGTAAGACTTTACTTATCAATCATTTTCTTATCAATAACGAGTGGTATCTGGTAGATCTTCCGGGGTATGGCTTCGCCCAACGAGGCAAGGAGAACCGGGAACAATTGAAACGTATCATCGAGAACTATATCCTCGATCGAGAGCAACTGACCAACCTATTTGTCCTTTTGGACTGCCGTCACGAGGCGCAAAAGATCGATCTGGAGTTTATGGAATGGCTGGGTGAGAGCGGGGTTCCTTTCTCTATCATCTTCACGAAGATCGACAAGATCAGCAAGGGACGCTTGAAAGAGAACCTAAAAGCCTACACGGATAAATTACTGGAGACTTGGGAAGAGCTTCCTCCGATCTTCGTCTCTTCCTCGGAGAAGAAAGAGGGACGGGATGAGATCCTTGACTATATCGAGTCTATCAACAATAGCTTGAATAATTGAAAATTAGTTGAGTTGATATGGGATTAGCTTCGGTTCTTCTGGTTTTATCTCCGTTTACGCAGATCAATACGCCTTATCCTTCCACGGCTTACCTAAAAGGTTATTTGGAGGCAAAGGGTGTACGTGCCGGGCAGACCGATCTGGGTATCGAGACAATCTTGGCTTTGTTTTCCACGCAGGGTCTCGGGGAGTTATTCGCCGAGATCGAGCGACGGAAAGGTAAATATCCGGCTAAAGTCCGGGGGATGCTGGCTAATAAGCAACGGTATATCGACACGATAACCGCCGTTGTCGCTTTCCTTCAAGGAAAGAACGATCCTCTCGCTTATCGCATCTGTAATCAAGATTACCTTCCAGAAAGCGATCGCGGGAGCCAAAACGAGGAGGAGCTGGAATGGGCGTTCGGTACTTCGGGATTACGGGATAAAGCCCGTTATCTGGCAACCTTGTATCTGGAGGATCTCTGCGACTTGATCCGGGAAACGATCGACCCGGATTTCGGTTTCAGCCGATATGCCGAGCATCTAGGCCGCTGCGCCTCCTCCTTCGACGAGATCGAGGAAGCCCTCCAAAAGCCTTTCAGCTTTATCGATCGCATGACGCAGCCGCTATTAGAAAAGCACATAGCCGAGAGCAAGCCCAAGGTGATCGCATTCAGCGTACCTTTCCCGGGGAATTTATTCAGTTCCCTCCGGCTCGCCCAGTGGCTGCGGCAGGCACATCCCGATATCCCGATCCTTATGGGAGGTGGTTTCGTGAATACGGAACTTCGCTCCATCACGGATACACGCTTCTTCAAATACATCGATTACCTCTTGCTAGATGATGGAGAGGACCCACTCTTCCAAGTGTTACGCTATCTAGACGGGGCGATCCCAAAAGAGGAACTGGTACGCACCTTCTCCTTGGACGAGAACGGTAGCCGGGTCGTTTATCAAGATAATCCCACTTACCCCGCTTGCCGGCAAAGCGAGACCGGATTCCCGGATTACGAGGGCTTGCCGCTGAACAAATACATCTCCGTCATGGAAATGGCCAACCCGATGCACAAGCTTTGGAGCGATGGTCGCTGGAATAAACTGACCTTGGCGCACGGTTGCTACTGGGGGAAATGCGCCTTCTGCGACGGCTCATTGGATTACATCAAACGATATGAGCCGAATACAGCCAAGACTTTGGTAGACCGTATGGAGCGCCTGATCGAGCAAACCGGCGAGATCGGCTTCCATTTCGTGGACGAGGCCGCTCCACCCGCCTTGCTACGGGAAATGGCGCAGGAGATTATCCGCCGTGGGATAACCGTCGTGTGGTGGGGAAATATTCGTTTTGAGAAAAGCTATACTGAGGAACTATGCGACCTTCTTCAACGAAGTGGCTGCATCGCCGTATCGGGAGGCCTGGAAGTAGCCTCTCCCCGGCTCCTCAAACTGATAAATAAAGGGGTGACAGTGGCTCAGGTGGCACGGGTCGCCAACAACTTTACCGGGGCTGGTATCATGGTCCATGCCTATTTGATGTATGGTTTCCCGACCCAAACCGCTCAAGAAACCATAGATTCCTTGGAAACAGTCCGGCAAATGTTTGAGCTAGGGCTGATCCAATCCGGATTTTGGCATCGTTTTGCCATGACAGCACATAGTCCTGTGGGGTTGCACCCCGCCGAGTACAGTTGCCGTGTCACGGAGCCTCCCTTTGGGGGATTCGCCCGTAATGACGTACAGTTCGAGGCGCTTTCCGGCTGCGATCCGGAGCTTTTCAGCGAGGGGCTTCGCATTTCCCTCTACAATTACATGAATGGAACTGGTTTCGATTTGCCTTTGCATAAATGGTTTGGCGGCATGAAAGTGCCACGCACCACCCTGCCGCCAAATTATATAGAGAGAATAGTGGAGGAATAGCCCCGCAGAGGCTCGCCGAGTATTTAATAACTGATCTTACACCCCACGAAATAACTTCTGGGAATCCCCGGGCCATAGATATACCCGGCATCCCGGTGCGCTCCCTTGTCGAAATCATCTTGATAGGCATCGAAGATATTCTGGATTCCAGCATTTACCTGTAAAGTCACGGACTTGAAGATCGGGAAGTCATAAGCCAGCTTAAGATTCAAGTCGAAGAAATCACGAGTCTTCTCCTCACGATCTTCCGGGATATAACCCGCCAAGTGCTGCACCAACATACTTCCCGTATATGTACCTGTCAAGGAAGCGGAGAAACGCTTGACCGGCGTGAAGGTAGAAGTGAAATAACCATATACGTCCGGAGAGCGGAACATCTTCTTCTGCGGGGTGATATTCGGGTTCTCGCTCCATTGCTCTGCCTCCTTGTAGCCGCTCCGTTGCAAAGTAGCGCCCGCCTGTATCTGCATCCAAGAATAGGCCATCTTACCCTCCAGATTGATACCCATCACACGGGCACCCTTTCCATTACGGCGTTCCATCAGCAGGTTATTGTCCTCGTCACGGCCGATCTCCTCCAAGATAAACACGTTCCGTAAATCCGTATAGAAACCTTCCACCAAGAAATTCACTTGAACCGGGCCGAAGCGATGATAAAAATCTACGGAAGCACTCACGCTCTGCGAATTCTCCTCCTTCAAGTCCGGGGAGATCTGGATGATCGCCACGTCGCCACCCACGGCGGTGATATGCAAATCCTCGTCGAACGCTTGAGGAGCCCGGAAACCGCTGGAGTACGACATACGCAGGTTGATATCCTTCGTCGGATTGAAACGCACGTTCGCACGAGGGCTAAAGATCACGTGATCCATCATATTATGCTTATCCAAACGGCCACCGATCAAGAAACTCCAACGATCATTCTTCCACTCGTTCTGGGCAAAAGCACTACCGATATGCACGGTCTGGGCGATCGTACGGTTATAACCAAGCATCTCGTCCCGCAAATCATCGTAGCTATATTCAGCACCTCCCGTAAAGGTAGCGGGCATAAAAAGGCATTTGTCCCATTCGTAGGAGTATTGGGCGCCACCGATAAAGGTCATGTCCGTCGTGTTACCATAGGCGTTCGGATCTTTTCCGGCACCGTAATAACTCTGGCGTTTCGTATGCTGGGCGGAGGTATACACATTCAGCCGATGATGGTAGTCGCGAGAGAAAAGATCGAATTTCAGGCCTCCCCCGTTGATCTGGTGGTCGGTCTGCTCGGTGATATCCGTCTCATGAGGCGGAAGATCCAATAAATTACCGCCCCGGCGGAACTCGCTGATGTTATGGTACTCGAAAGTCAGCTTGGAGTAATTGCTGGTCTTCAAGTAAGAACGAAATCCTAGGGTCTTCCCCTCCAGCTTACCAAGCTCTGAGTAGCCGTCGCCATCATGGTCGTAAGAGGCACGGTGGCGGCCCTGCCCGAAGAGGTAGATACCCGCCTTATGATCGTCCGTCACCAACGAGGCGTTCACGGTGGTATTGTTATCCGGGCGGCTTCCCCCGATCATCGTCAACGAATGGGCGATCTGGGCGGAGTTGCGCATCGGCTCCTTCGTGATGATATTGATCGTACCGGCGATAGCGGACGAACCGAACAAGGCCGAGCCTCCTCCGCGCATCACCTCCACCCGCTCGATCATATTCGCCGGGATCTGCTCTAAGCCATATACGCCGGTCAGGGCGCTGAAGATCGGCCGGCTATCCACCAAGATCTGGGTATAAGGGCCCTCCAGACCATTGATACGTACTTGTTGGAAACCGCAATTCTAGCAGTTGTTCTCCACACGCACGCCGGGCTGGAAATTCAAGCCGTCGGCCAAGGAAGTCGCGTGTGTGGTCTCGAACACCTTGGAGTCGAGCACGTTTACCAAGGAAGGAGCCAGACGGCGGGTCGTCTCGTTACGGTTTGCCGATACGACAACACCGTCCAAGGAGACAGCGTCTTCCTCGGCATTGAAATTAATCTCCAATGTCTTCCCTTTCTTAAGGTTCACCGTCTTCTCCTCGGTTTTATATCCAATAGACTTCATGACCAAGGTATATTTCCCCTCAGGAAGATTTTTCATATAATAATGACCGGTCGCGTCGGTAGTCGTACCGATTGTCGTACCGTGGAGATAGACATTGATAAAAGAGAGATGCTCTCCTGTTTTCTTATCGAGGATATGACCTACGATATTAGCGTCGGAAGGATTCAGGGAAACATGATCGTCTCCCTCTGCCCACGCTGACGTAAAGATACAGCACAGGCATAGTATAAGTGTAATAAACTTATTCATTGCTTGATTAATAGTTGTTTGAATATTAATGATTACGAATTGCCGAGGAGACGGGGCATGCCCCGTCTCTACAAACGGATATTGATTTCTGGATATGTAATCAAACAACTGGGGGAGCCCGCAGGTATCGCAGTCCCTCAACGGAAGTGACATGATCCGGATAGACCGGAGACTCGGAAAGATTAGATACTTCTAAAGAATAGAATTGTAAACGTAACGGGTGAATCGCCCCGTCCATCACGTGAATAGACGAGAGCATATGAAACAACTGTATCTCCGCCAGAGAGGCATGATGATGGCAAGTACCGTCCGCCGTCTTCTTGAAAGGGTGCGCATGCACGATGGTCGTACCATGCTCCACATGGACGTGCGTAAAAAGCGAGACGCTGCTATAATACGCGATAAAAAGTACCGGCAGCAACCACTTTATATATTTAACCATCGTTTCCCTCACCCTGTATCATCGTTATTTCGTGGGCAAAGATACTACAATTTTTTTAATTGCTTTGTTTTATGTATTTTCGCGCTTCTAAAGCAAAAAAGAAACTCTTATGAATTGGTTACTTGAGACGCTTGCAGAACCCTCGATGATACAGGCCGTGGCTGTCATTTCTATCGTGGCGGCGGTTGGTGTGTATTTAGGGCGGCTAAAGATATTCGGCATTTCATTAGGCATTACTTTTGTATTCTTCGCCGGTATTATGGCAGGGCATCTGGGCATTACCGTAAATAAGGACATGCTGAACTTCGCCCAAAATTTCGGGCTTATCGTTTTCGTATATACCTTGGGATTGCAGGTAGGTCCCGGTTTCTTCTCTTCCCTAAAAAAAGGCGGGGTGGAAATGAATACGATGGGATTAGGGGTGATCGCTTTAGGACTGATTTTGACGTTGGTGTTTCATTGGATAACAGGAATCTCCGTCCCCGTTATGGTAGGGTTGCTATCCGGTGCCGTAACGAATACCCCGGCCCTAGGTGCCGCCCAGCAAGCGCTCTTACAGATGGATCCGGAAAATACGAGGAACGTAACGGATATGGCTCTGGCCTGTGCCGTAGCTTATCCATTAGGTGTCGTAGGCGTAATTCTCGCTATTATCATCTTGAGGTCCTTATTCGCTAAAAAGACACAGGACACGCATAAGGAGCAAGACACGACAACAAACGTAGCGGAATTTCAGGTATTAAACCCCTCTATTTACAATAAGAGCATCCAGCAAGTCATGAAATTGACAGAGAAACATTTCGTGATCTCCCGCCTCTGGAGGAACGGAAAGGTGACGATCCCTACCTCTGAAACCATCTTAAAGGAAAAAGACCATTTGCTTATCATATCCGTAAAGGCGGATGTCGAATCCATCAAGGTACTTTTCGGAGAACAAGAGACTACGGACTGGAATAAGGAAGATATTGACTGGAACGCTATCGACAGCCAATTGATCTCCCGCCGTATCGTCGTAACCCGCAACCGGGTAAACGGGGTAAAGCTAGGCTCGCTCCGGCTCCGCAACCTATACGGGATCAACATCACCCGGGTAAACCGTGCGGGTATCGATCTGGTGGCCTCCCGTGACCTCCGTCTACAGATCGGGGATAAACTAACGATCGTAGGCGAGGCCAATTCCGTGAATAACGTGGGTAAGATATTGGGAGACGAGCTGAAACGGCTGGATAACCCCAACCTGCTTGCCATATTCGTAGGACTTACGCTGGGCGTATTAATCGGGGCGATCCCAATTGCCATACCGGGAATGAGTACCCCCATCAAGCTGGGTATCGCCGGAGGACCGATCATCGTTGGAATCTTGATGGGTGCGTTCGGCCCCCGTTTCCACCTAACGACTTATACCACCCAGAGCGCAAACCTGATGATGCGGCAGTTCGGTATAGTGATCTATCTGGCGGGACTGGGAATCGACTCCGGAGCTCATTTCTTCGAGACCGTCTTCCGTGCCGAAGGATTGTTATGGATCGGTCTCGGTTTCCTATTGACGATCGTACCGGTCTTGATCGTCGGGTTCATCGCCTCGCAATTCTTCAAGCTAGATTACGCCCACAACATAGGTATGCTATGCGGAAGCATGGCCAATCCGATGGCCTTGAGTTATGCCAATACGACCGTCGAGGGTGACGAGCCTTCCGTATCTTACGCTACGGTTTACCCGTTATCCATGTTCATCCGGGTGATTTCTGCCCAATTATTGATCATGTTATTCACTTGACTGCTTAAAAAGTCTAACATTCGACCTGTTTTTTGTTTCACTTACCTTATCTTTGCAAGACATTTGAAACAATACTTTGATGAATGAATGAAACTATACTCAATGGGCTACTGAACTTGTTCGCTATATTTGCTTCGTTGGCAAAAATAGAAAGTGACCAAGCGCGTCAGGCCGTCAATTCTTACTTAACCAGTCACTTTGGTATCCGCTCCCATAAAGAATATATGGAGCTATTTGATGAGATACAAAGTGTTTACGATGATCCGGACTTCGATATCGATAGAGAGAGTGTTATTATCAACGTATGCAACCAGCTCAAGCCCAAATTGATTGCGGAAGACCAGCTATTGCTTCTTCTCCGTTTCATGGAGTTCGCCCATGGCAACAATGAAGGATTGAACGAGAACTTAGCCATTTTCCATAAGATCGCTACGATATTTAATATCGACACGGATACCTTTGACAATCTATACGCCTTTGTTGTCGGTAAAAAATCCCCCTCCATACTTACGATCAACGCTGATGATAGCGATAAAGACGTCAACCATATCTACAGAAGGGGGTTGGAGGGCGAGATACGGGTGTTAAGACTGACCCGGTTCGACCGAATGGTCTTTATCTACCAAGGCTGCGGACGGGTATTCATGAACGATATCCCGCTTACTTCCGGTATCTTCTATGGCTGGCAACGCAGCGGCGTAATCAAAAGCCCGCTATTCTTGCCGGTTTATTATAGTGATGTCCTCGATGTATTCAATCAGAATGAGCATAAGGAACGTATTTTATTAACCGGGAGGGATATCGAGTTCAGCTTCAAGAATAGCGAGAACGGTATGCACAATTTCTCTTTCAACCTTGAATCCGGCCAGTTGGTAGCCATCATGGGAGGAAGCGGCGTTGGTAAGTCTACCTTGTTAAGCATCTTAAATGGGAATATTATCCCCGGTGAGGGAAGTGTATGCTTGAACGGACATCCGCTGAGTGATCCGGAATGCAAGCAATTGATCGGTTTCGTGCCTCAGGATGACTTGCTGATCGAGGAACTGACCGTATTCCAAAATCTATGGTATACCGCCCGCCTTTGTTTCGCGAACCTGACCGAAAAGGAGATCGAGGATCGTGTCAATACGATACTGGAGGATTTGGATCTGAGCAAGATCCGGGATTTGGCCGTCGGGTCTCCAATCCGGAAAACGATCAGCGGAGGGCAGCGTAAACGTTTAAATATAGCACTGGAACTTATCCGTGAGCCGGCGATCCTTTATTTGGACGAGCCAACCTCCGGCCTCTCGTCCACCGACTCCGAGAAGGTCATCATGCTGTTAAAGGAACAAACGCACCGGGGACGGCTCGTGGTTGTCAATATCCATCAACCTTCGTCCGAGATCTATAAGTTGTTCGACCGCCTGTGGTTATTAGATACCGGCGGTTACCCGATTTACGACGGTAACCCGATCGAGGCGATCACCTATTTCAAACGGATCGCCAATTATACAGATCAAGACATCAGTGTTTGCGGCACCTGTGGAAATATCAATCCGGAACTAATCCTAACTATTATCGACGCAAAAAAGATAGACGATAGCGGAAACCAGACAAACATCCGGAAGATAACTTCAAAAGAATGGCATGAGTTATATGTAGCTTCCCGCCCGAAGTTCCAAGAGGTTAAGCCTACCCCCCTGCCCCCGAATCATCAGCAGAAGCCCTCGATCTGGAAGCAATTCTGTATCTTCTTGGAAAGAAACATAAAAACCAAGCTGACCAATAAGCAGTATTTGTGTATCGCCTTACTGGAGGCACCTTTATTGGCGGTGATCGTGGCCCTGCTCACCCGCTTCGTACCCGATGACGGGTATTCTTTGCTGGCGAACAAAAATCTGGTATCCTACATTTTCATGGCGGTGATTGTCGCTACTTTCACAGGATTAAGCATCAGTGCCGAAGAGATCATCAAGGACCGGACGCTCCTAAAGCGAGAACGATTCTTGCGATTGAGCCGAGGCAGTTATCTCTCGTCAAAGATGTTCTACCTGCTTTGTATCTCTGCGATCCAAAGTTTGCTATTCATAGTGGTAGGAAATTTATTGATAGGCATCGGAAGCGAGATGTTCCTTACTTGGTGGATCACGCTATGGGCAACCTCATTCCTCGCCAACCTGACAGGTTTGGTACTATCGCAATCCTTAAACTCGATCGTAGCGATCTATATAACGATACCGCTGCTTTTAATCCCGCAGATCTTACTTTGCGGCTTAGTTGTCAAGTTCGACGATCTGAGCAGGAGCGCATCCAGCCGGAACATAGTGCCCCTTATCGGTGAGGTTATCCCCTCACGTTGGGCATTCGAGGCGTTGGTTACGGAACAATTCCGAAACAACAGCTACAACCGCCTATTTTTCACGGTCGAGAAAGAAAAGTTCCTAGCGCAATATTACCGGAATGTCCATGCCGACGAGGTGCGCAGCCTCATAAACAGCCTCAACCTGATCCCGGAGAAACGGGAAGAGAACACCCGGACGATCCACAACGAACTGGCCGTACTATCCCGTGCCGCCCGTATCGCCCCCTATACGTCCAAAGAGAGTTACGAGAGCTATATGGATAAAGTGGAAAAAGCCCTGCATACCCGTAGCGATAATTTCACGGCGTTATTAGAGAAAAAACGGAAAGAGGTCATTCAAGAACATGGCTCCGAATGGTTGAACACCTTGAAAAAAGAGCACCATAACTCGGCCATTGAGGAACTGGTACTTAACTCAACCAGTACCCAATTCTATAAGGAGGCTCACAACCGGATCTATCCTAAAATCGGGCAGATTTATCTGGAACCGGACAATAATTGGGGACGTGCGCCTTTCTATAGTCATGAGAAAAAATTCGCCGGTTATACATTTTCTACTTTTACATTTAATTTATTAATGTTAGGAATCTTTGCTTTATTGGTAATTATATCTATCTTCGCAGAGTTTCCCGGCAAGTATTTAAACAAAGGGAGCGATTAATGACAAAATATATAATCTAAAAATAAAGAATAACATGAAAAAGAGTTTTGTTAGCCTGCTAACCATAGCAGCGATTACATTTGGAATGGTATCTTGCAACAGCAGTAAAAAACAAGACGCCGCTGAGCAAAAAGTAGAGGAAGAAGCAGCTATCGCAGGAGAAGTATCTAAAGGTCTGCTTACTGCCGAGTTGAAAGACGAGGTTACTCGTTTCTTGAAAGATATGCCGGATTCGGAGTTGCCTTACAAAGTATCTACCGGCGAGGTTACGATCTCTGTCGCTAATACTGATTTTATGTTGCCGGTCAGCAAGGTTTCCGAATTGAACACACAAGCCCAGAAAGCACGTGCTTGCGGTATCTACTTCGCAGACTTGAACGTATTGAAGGCTATGAAAAAGCCGACTACAGATATCGAGAACGTATTGGTTAAATTGACTACGGATCTGGATATTCCATTCGCTATCGACATCATGAAACAATCTGCTCCCGCTAACGCCAGCAAAGAGGAGTTAAGCAAATTCATGAAAGATCAAGAAAATAAGTTGATCGACGCCATGATGGAAAATGATAAGGCAGACGTTGAGCTTGAGTTGTTGGGTGGTATGGCCGTAGAATACGCGATCGTATACGCAAACCCGGGCTTGGTTGTTAAAGGCGACGCTATTTCCGCCGGTTTGAGCGAGAATATGGAAAAACGTATCGGTATCATCCAGCAGATCACAGCCGACTTAGCTAAATATTATCCTGACTTGGAGCAATTAGGAACTACAATCGCTCCGTTAAGCGGAATGGTAGCAACCATAAATATGGCTCGTGAGTCAAAAGCTAAGATTGAGGAAATGCGTGCGAATCTATTGAAGTAATATAAACCTCATATCATAAAAAGTGTATGGTGATAACATCATACACTTTTTTTATATCCCTTCGGATATCACTGCAACAGGCTTTGCAGTAGTACTGCAACAAGCCTTACAGTAGTACTGCAACAGGCCTAGCAGTAGTACTGCAACCCTTATGCAGTAATGCTGCAGCACCTATGCGGTAACACTGCAACGCCCATGCAGTATCCTATATCTTATGAGTTTTGATAAGTACCTTATCCCCATTTTCCAGAGTAGTAGCGAAAAGATAGATAGTTCCTCCATCCGCAATTTTAGTTCGCTTACGTAACTCATCCACCGAGAGGGGGAAATTGCGGACTGTGATATTCGCTTGGGGAATCTGCCTCGACAGGGTCTTACATTGTTTATTCGTAAAGGGGATCACTTCGTCTACCACAAAAGAACGTCCCGGAAAACTAGGGACAACCTCATCCGACGTATATAAATGACTGCTGACATGCAATTTATTCAATCCAAAACGAGTGGCGACCGCTTTAAACGCACCCGCCTTCAAGATGGAAGCGTTCGGTTCGTATAAATAACGCTTGACTTCTCCACGGATGGAAGCGACAGCTTCCCGTTCTTCCACCAATGAGAACACAAACAATTCCGGCTCTTCCTCCGAAGTGAAATTCACGCAACAGATCTGAGGACTCCCGCCTTTCGAGCCTCGCTCCAA
Organism: Parabacteroides sp. AF21-43; assembly: GCF_003635435.1. Classification (NCBI taxonomy): domain Bacteria; kingdom Pseudomonadati; phylum Bacteroidota; class Bacteroidia; order Bacteroidales; family Tannerellaceae; genus Parabacteroides; species Parabacteroides sp. AF21-43. Next base: position 33,818 of record NZ_QTMG01000033.1, read on the forward strand.
CACAAACAAAAGCTCCTTACATTCATTTTTCACCGAAAGCACCTGTATAGCTGTCACATCCGGAAGCAAATCCAACGTCATATGAATATCCGCCATCGGAGACAATTTAGCGATCACCTTAGGGGCATGGCCAAACAAGACAGGAACCAACTTTGTCAAATCCGGCTCGCAATCTTGCAGCGCAAAAACCCGCTTATTCCCCTCTCCCCTACGAGCCGGATCAATATAAAACACATCTATTCCATCGATCTTATCTATCAACTCCGTGGAATCACCATTCAATACCGTTATATTACCAGCATCTAAGACCTTGAAATTATGAATAGCTGCCTCGCAATAAGCAGGAAAGCGTTCGATATAGGTAACCTGTCGTACTTTCCGGGAGAAAAAATAGCTATCAATCCCTAACCCTCCGGTCAAATCACAAACATGTACCTGTGGCTCTACCAACCTCTGTTTGTACAAGGCAGTCTGTTCCGAGGAACATTGCTCCGCCGCTATCTTCGCCGGAAAAACCAGTCGATCGTTTTGATACCATGAAGGTAGTTTATCCTTGATCTGCCGCCGAGATTTTAATTGATCCACCACGAAAGGGATATCGATCCCCGGATAACGAGAGGCGGAAAGCAACAGACGATTCAAATCATCCGACGCATGTTCCTTGATAAATCGTGAAAGTTCCTCTATTTGTTCCATGCTTTGTCAACCTATACGTTCTTTAGGCAAAGTTAGCGTAAAACGGCTACCTTTACCATATTCTGACTTCAATTGTATCTCACCGCCGAAACGCTGCGCTATCACTTGGCAAATCGCCAGTCCGAGTCCAGTGCCTTGCGCAAACTCATCCAATTTGCAAAAACGATCAAAGACTTGCTTCTGTTTCTCCTCAGGGATGCCGATACCAGTGTCTTCTACATAGATATGAAGGCAGTCGCCTTTCGTACAGAAATAGTATCCAACTTCTATATAGCCCGAAGTCGTGAACTTGATGGCATTATTGATAAAATTAGACAATACTTGTTTCAGCCGATAAGGATCTACCGCCACAACCACCGGGATCTCGGGGACACGCATGCGTAGCTCTACCCCCTCGGGCATCATCAACTGGAAAGTACAATAGATTTCATTGATCAAGACATTCAAATCATGGCGATCGAAAACAAAACTCATCTTTCCGGATTCCATACGGGAAAGATCTAAAATATCATTGATCAGTTTCAATAGTAAGTCGGAGTTCGTATTAATCAACTTCACGAACTGCTCACGCTCTTCCGGCTCCAAGACCTCTTCCGAGTTCATTAAATTCGAGAAACCGACAATCGCATTCAGCGGCGTACGGATCTCATGGCTCATATTCGCCAAGAAAGCCGACTTCATCCGATCCGACTCCTCGGCTTTTTCCCTCGCAGAGATCAATACCTCCTCCGTATCCTTGATATTTTGGATATTCAAACATAAGCCATTGATTACATACCCATCATTCGCATCCTCTAAGCTTCCGTAACGAAATTCCCACCATTGGTAACCTTTCCCGTTAAAATCGCAACGATATTGAAGGATATGATGAGAGATTGTACCCGTACAAATGAAATCAATTAAGGATCGCAAACTCTGCCTGTCGTCCGGATGAGTCATCTCGTACAGCTCATCCAAAGGAATTTCCCGGGGAGAAATATTCACATAACTAAAGAACTCATTGTCAAATCGGAAAGTTCCAGACTGTAATTTCCAAGCGAATATATTACCCCCTTCCAACGCTAAAGAAAGATGCTCTTTCTCCTGCTTTAAATTAGCGAGCACCTCTTTCCTTCGTCTTGCTTCCCGCCAATAGAGATAAAACAAATAACCGATCAATGCCAACAATAAGATCACACCCAAGGAAGAGGCGATAAAAACCTCTATCTTATACCGTTCGGAAATAGGCATATTTATGACATGAACATTAGTAGGGACCTCTTCCTTTGAAATACCTAAACGTTGCATCTCTACCCAATCATACAGATACTCTTTGGGACTCTCTACGATCGGAACGGAAGAGACAGGCGTACCGGAAAGAATTTTAGCCGCCAACCTAGCCTGTTCCGCCGCTTGTATGCGGTTCGAGCAAAAATAGCCTCCCAGAACTTCCACGTTTATATTAAAGATTTCCCGCACTGCCGTAAATGAAGGAGTCACGAACATCTTAGACAAGCCTGCGGATGTATAGTCATAACGGATATTGAAAAATACGCAATAAGGATAGGTACCATTAATATTACTCAATAAAAACTCCCCATTGGCTTTACGAAAAGGCATGAAATGGATTATATTTTTCGAAGGACGTATCGCCTTCATTCTCATCTCGGTTCTAAACATCATGGAATCCACCTTAAAGTCCGGATCATTTAATTGGAAAGCCAATTGATTATAATCCAACACATACCGGCTCGTATCGACCGCTTTTATCAACTCCCGGAAAGCCAACTGCCCTAAGGAGGTCTTATCATAATTGATATAAATGCGAGACTTTCCCATTTGCCGATCGATCAAACGAAGGTTCTCCTCATAATCAATCTTATCCCAGCTACCTGTTACATTCGGATATTCTTCCAGCAAATCCCAATTAGGGAAATTGACGCCAGAGAAAACAACCGGAACTTTCTTTACAAAAGGATGGCCGCATTTCATCAACGTATAGGTAGCCTGATCATCATTCACCAATATGATGTCGGGCTTCCAAAGACGGATCGTATCGATAAAGTTATACATCCGTTCCTCTTCCTCCTCAGCCATATAACACTCGCAGTCGAGATAAAACGTACGGATGTCCGCATTCACCCGATTTTTTCCCAGCTCTTTCCGGATATCTGAGTTTAATTCCAGATAGTTCTTATCATCCCACCGAAAAGATTGGATCACAAGCACACGGCTCCGCTTCGCCTCAGGTTTACACCCCAACGCTAATAAAAGCAGAAAAAAAACACCCCCGACATTATTTAAGAATCTCATGTCCAAACTTTAAACAGTAAATGTGACAAAAGTACGACTATTTTCATTATTCACATTCATTAGCTGTATCTTTCTTTTCCCTCTTCCGTTCTAAAATGAATAAATATATAGGGATTGTCAAGGAAAAGCCGTATATTTGTCCATTGGTTGAAAACCTTGTAAACTGTATATTAACAAGATTAATTCTATTAGTAAATGGGAAGAGTATTAGTTATTGGTGCAGGGGGCGTAAGTACCGTTGCTGTTAAGAAAATAGCGATGAATGCGGATGTCTTCACGGATATCATGGTAGCTAGCCGTACGAAAAGTAAATGCGACAAGATCGCCGCCGATATCAAGAACGTGAAAGTGCAAACCGCACAGGTAGACGCAGACAACGTGCAAGAGCTTGTTGCCTTGTTTAACGCCTTCAAACCGGATTTGGTGGTAAATCTGGCCTTACCTTATCAAGATTTGCATATCATGGATGCTTGTCTGGAATACGGTGTTAGCTATTTAGATACGGCCAACTACGAACCGCTTGATGAAGCCAAATATCAATACAGCTGGCAATGGGCCTATAAAGATCGTTTCGAGAAAGCCGGTCTTACCGCTATCTTGGGATGTGGTTTCGATCCGGGGGTTACCGGCGTATATACAGCCTATGCGGCAAAGCATCATTTCGACGAGATACACTATCTGGATATCGTAGACTGCAACGCAGGAGATCACCATAAGGCATTCGCTACCAATTTCAATCCGGAAATCAATATCCGTGAGATTACTCAACGTGGCAAATATTTCGAGGATGGGGAATGGAAGGAGACCGATCCGTTAAGCGTACATAAAGCCTTGAATTATCCGAATGTAGGACCGAAAGAATCGTATTTGATGTATCACGAGGAATTGGAAAGTTTGACCAAAAACTTCCCGACCCTCAAACGGGCTCGTTTCTGGATGACTTTCGGACAGGAATACTTGACTCATCTACGTGTCATCCAAAATATCGGTATGGCTCGTATCGACCCGATCCTTTACAACGGGCAGGAAATCGTTCCGATCCAATTCTTAAAAGCCGTACTGCCGAACCCGGGTGATCTGGGAGAGAATTATACTGGCGAGACTTCCATCGGTTGCCGCATCCGTGGTATCAAGGACGGTAAGGAATTAACTTATTACGTATACAACAACTGTAGCCACCATGCCGCTTATCTAGAGACAGGAGCGCAAGGTGTTAGTTATACCACCGGTGTTCCCGCCATGATCGGCGCCAAATTATTTATGCAAGGCATTTGGAAGAAACCGGGTGTATGGAATGTGGAGGAATTCAATCCGGACCCATTCATGAAAGAGCTAAATGAGCAAGGTTTGCCTTGGCATGAATTGTTTAACATTGACTTAGAATTGTAATATGGCAATACAAATAGGCGATAAGGTTCCCGAGTTTTTGGGAACCGATCAAGACGGTAAAGAGGTAAAGATGAGTGACTATAAAGGGAAAAAAGTAGCGCTCTATTTTTATCCGAAAGATAATACGAGCGGTTGCACGGCGGAAGCATGCAGCTTACGTGACGGCTATCAAGCCTTACAAGCGAAAGGCTTCGAGATCATCGGAGTAAGTAAAGATAGCGCCAAATCGCATCAAGGCTTTATACAAAAGCAAAACTTACCTTTCCGTTTAATAGCGGACACAGACACGGCCTTACAAGAACAGTTTGGTGTGTGGACTGAGAAAAAAATGTACGGACGTTCATACATGGGGACTCTCCGGACCACCTTTATCATTAACGAGGAAGGTATTGTTACCAATATCATCGGGCCGAAAGAGGTGAAGACAAAAGACCATGCAAATCAAATCCTTAATTTATAAGGGACACATATGGCAAAAGAAGAAAATTTGTTCGAAGAAAAAGCGAAAGAAGAAGGTGGTAAACCAGCCGCTAACACGGATAAGCTAAAAGCTTTACGTGCGGCAATGGATAAAATCGAGAAGAACTACGGAAAAGGTTCGATCATGAAACTGGGCGATGAAAGCATCGAGGATATCGAGGTGATACCGACAGGCTCTATCGCTTTAAACGCAGCGCTGGGCGTAGGTGGATATCCGAAAGGACGTATCGTCGAGATCTATGGTCCGGAATCTTCCGGTAAGACAACGATAGCGATCCATGCGATCGCCGAGGCGCAGAAAAAAGGAGGTATCGCCGCATTTATCGATGCGGAGCATGCTTTTGACCGTTTCTATGCCGAGAAGCTAGGCGTTGATGTAGAGAACCTATGGATCTCCCAGCCGGATAACGGTGAGCAGGCCTTGGAAATAGCCGAGCAATTGATCCGTTCATCCGCCGTAGATATCATTGTTATCGACTCCGTAGCCGCATTGACTCCTAAAGCCGAGATTGAGGGCGATATGGGAGACAGCAAGATGGGTCTGCAAGCTCGTCTAATGTCGCAAGCCCTTCGTAAGTTGACGGCCGCGATCAATAAGACGAATACGACCTGTATCTTCATCAACCAATTGCGTGATAAGATCGGTGTAATGTTCGGAAACCCTGAAACGACGACAGGTGGTAACGCATTGAAATTCTATGCTTCTGTCCGTTTGGATATCCGTAGTATTGGAAAGCTGAAAGATGGTGACGAGATCAAGGGAAACCAAGTGCGTGTGAAAGTTATAAAAAACAAGGTGGCTCCTCCATTCCGCAAGGCAGAGTTCGATATCATGTTCGGTCAAGGTATCTCCCGTTCCGGAGAGATCATCGATCTTGGTTCTGAACTGAATATCATCAAGAAGAGCGGTTCATGGTACAGCTACAATGATACCAAATTGGGACAGGGTCGTGATGCGGCAAAACAATGTGTCGAGGACAATCCCGAATTGGCAGACGAATTATCCGAATTAATATTTGACGCATTAAAAGCCAACAAGTAATTTGCGGGGGCGGGCAAACCCCGCCCCTATACAAAATTGTAATGAGTAATAAAGACAAATATCGTTTACTTTGCAATACTGAAAAAAATATACCGATCTTCTCACATGACTGGTGGTTGGATACGGTTTGCGGAGAAAAAAAATGGGATGTCTTGCTTATAGAACAAAAGGGAAGGATACAGGCAACCCTCCCCCTTTACGTCCCCCATTCCGATATTGTCTCAATGCCTTCTTACACCCAAACGATGGGCCCTTGGTTCGCCGCAAGTTCCTCCGACACGAAATATACGACCGAGTTAGGACGACGTCAAGAACTATGCAAACAATTCACGGAAGAACTAAAACGCTATCCGCACTTCCTGCAAAATTTCAATTATGACATTACGGATTGGCTTCCGTTTTATTGGGCGGGATATAACCAAACGACACGTTATACCTATTTATTAAAAAATATCCGGGATCATCAAGCGGTATGGGAGAATATGAGCCCCAATATCCGGCGAAATATTGCGAAAGCGCAGAATAAATACCATATATCCGTAAAAAAAGGGATTCCTTTGAATGAGTTCCTAGCTGTACAAGCCCAAACATTTGATCGCCAGCATGTACGAATCAAGGAAGACACGAATGTACTGAAAGACTTGATCGCCACTTGCCGGCAAAGAGGACAAGGTGATTTATGGGGAGGTTATGACGAGCAAGGCCATTTACATGCGGCCGCTTTCATCGTATGGCAAGATCGATCGGCTTACTATCTCGCAGGAGGAGGAAATCCGGCCTATAGAGGTTCCGGAGCGCAAAGCTACGTCCTGTGGGAATGTCTTCATTTCGTTTCTCAATTTACGACGGTCTTTGATTTCGAAGGGTCTATGCTACCCGGAGTAGAACGTTTCTTCCGCGAGTTCGGAGCTATCCAAACCCCATTTTTCACAATATCTAGGGGGAAATTGAGTTTATTAGACAGAGCACGCATTAAACTAAGCAAATGGGTATGAAAAATCGCACTTTACATTATATAATACGCTTTCTTGTAGGAGATGATGTCCCTAGCGAACTGGTGGAAACGATCGGGTACACGGCTGATCCCAATAAATTCGACCGATATAACGTCGTTATCATTCCATCCGGCTTCTTTGATGGACAAACATACGGGACTCCCGCTTCCTTACCAGAACTCCCCTTGCGAGAGGTTCAAGGTATCCCCTTGTTATTCGGCTCGCCGAAAGAGGAATGGATAAGAGATACATGGGTGGTTCATGCCGATATCATCGCAAGTACTTATTTTCTCATTTCCAGATACGAGGAGATGGTACGGCGTGGACTTCGGGATGAGCATGGAAGATTTCCCGGTAAAGAGTCCTTGCCCTACCGGGCCGGTTTCCTGCATCGTCCGATCGTGGATGAATATCGCATGCTGCTTCATCGTTGGCTGCGCCAATCCCGGTTACGTGTACCCGAGGTAAAAAAGCAAATCCGGAAGATCTACCTCACGCACGACGTAGATTCTCCGACTCTATATCGTTCGTGGAAAGGTTTGATACGGTCTATTAGAGATAGAAGAGGTTTATATAAATCCTTTCAAGGTAAATTCGGTTCCCTTGAGAAAGACCCGTTTTATACCTTCCCTTGGTTTTTCCGCCAGAATAGTATCCTTCAGGACTTGATAGGGAAGGAACAATGTCACCCTATCCTATTTATCCGGAACGGGGGGAAAGCCAAGCACGACAAACCTCATTACGATTTGAGGAATAAAGATATTCGTAAATTGATAAAAAGTGCTTTAGAGCATAATGTAACTATTGGTTTGCATAGTAGCTACCAAGCGGGTACGACTCCCAGCCTTATCCGGAAAGAGAAAACCGGTCTGGAAGATCATATCGGTAAAAATGTTCGGTTCAACCGTCATCATTTCTTGGCAATCCGGGAACCGGAAGATATGGACCAAATAGAGGCTGCTGGGGTTACGGACGATTTCACCATGGGGTACGCCGATGTCTCCGGATTCCGGTTAGGGACTTGCTACCCGGTTCGTTGGATCAATCCGATCACCCGCCGGCTATCTCCTCTCCGACTACATCCGCTTATTATAATGGATTGTACCCTAGAGGAGGAGAAATATATGGGACTGGATTTTGACAGGGCTTTAACCTATTGCCGGAATTTAGTGGAACAAGTAAATAATGTAGGAGGTGAATTGGTTTTACTATGGCATAATGACTCCGTACAAGAAGGGTCCGGAAGTTATTTACGTAAATTATACGCCCAGCTATTAAAAGAATTAGCGAAGCAGTGAAAACAATAAAATCCCTGTATTCAAATAAATCAGAAAGAATGATTACTAATTGTAAAAATATTTTAGTCCTCGCCCCTCATACGGATGATGGGGAACTTGGGTTGGGGGGAACTATCTCACGCCTGATAGAAGATGGTAAAAAAGTGACCTATGTGGCTTTCTCCACCGCACAGCAATCGGTTCCCGAGGGTTTTCCGAAAGATATCTTGAAGACAGAGGTCAAGCAAGCGACCCAGACCTTAGGTATAGAACCGGAAAACCTAATCATATACAATTACGAAGTAAGAAAACTGGGATACGCAAGACAAGAGATATTAGAGGAGTTAATACGCCTGAAAAAAGTATCCGATTTTGACCTAGTCTTCATCCCTAGCTTGCACGACATCCACCAAGATCATACGACGATCGCCCAAGAGGGTCTACGGGCGTTCAAAAACACGAATATATTAGGTTATGAGTTAATCTGGAACAACCTGACATTCAATACACAATGTTTTGTAAGGCTGGAAGAGCGCCATATCGACGCAAAGGTAGAATCATTGAAAGCCTATAAATCGCAAGGAGCGAGAGATTATCTATCCAAGGACTTTATCTATTCATTAGCGAGAGCACGGGGTGTCCAAGCGGGATGTACCTATGCGGAAGCGTTTGAAGTCGTTCGTCTATTCTTATAACACTGATTGAATCCATGAATAAACTTCTTATCATATGTGATATGTTCCCACCCGCTTTCGCCCCCAGAATGGGATATCTATGCAAATATTTGACACGCATGGGATGGGAAGTTACCGTAGTGACAGAATACATAGAAGACAATACATTCGAATTCCTTACGGGGTATGCGGACGTGTATTGCGTCCGCTACTACAAAGCATCAGGAAAGATCTCAAAGCATATCGAATGGATGTGGGTCATGTTTCTAGACATCTTGTTTGGTTATAAAGACATGAGAATAATCAACGCATGCATCCCCTTAATAAAGACCAACCAATACAAGGGGATATTGTGTAGCACATACCGCACCTTTCCTTTAACCGCCGCCAAGACGTTAGCGATCCATACCAACCTCCCTTTCGTCGTGGATTTACGAGATATTATCGAGCAATACGCCTCCAACGAATATATATCGCATAAATTCCATACATTTTCATGGTTAGACGCATTCATCACAAAGCGATTTCGCAAACGGTTACTTAGAAAGCGAAATAACGCTTTGGAGGTAGCGGATTGTGTCACGACCGTATCGCCTTGGCATGTGGAGGTACTCAAACAATATAATCCCAACGTAAGACTGATTTATAATGGATTCGATCCTGAGTTGTTCTATCCGCAACAAATCAAGACCTCCCGGTTTATCATTACCTATACCGGACGGTTGTTAAGTTTAGCGATCCGAAATCCGGAGTTATTATTTGCAGCCATCGCCCGTCTTACGGAGGACAAGGTCATTATCCCCGAAACTTTTCGAGTTGTATGGTATACCGATCAAGAGTCCCGCTCCATCATCCGCCAAGAGGCCGAACGACATGGGGTGCAATCTTTCATGGATTACCATGAGTATGTACCGGCATCCGATATTCCCCTCATCTTGAACAAAAGCTCGGTGCTGCTTTCCTTGACGAATAAGTTTGACACGTCTGGTCCAAAAGGCTTCATGACAACTAAGTTCTTTGAATCGCTTGCGGTAGAAAAACCCATCTTATGCGTACAAAGTGACGAGGCCTACCTCGCCGAAGCCATCAAGGAGACCCATTCCGGACTGGCCGCAACCCGGGTAGACGAGGTGTACGATTTCTTGAAACATTACTATGAGGAATGGCAGGAAAAAGGATATACGACCTCGCCCGTCAATCGGGATAAGCTATCGAATTATTCCCGGAAAGAACAAGCTAGCCAATTTGTGCGTATATTTGAGGAAATTTAAGCAGATGGATAAATACCTCAACATAGTATCGTTCAATATACCTTATCCCGCCAATTACGGAGGGGTTATTGATGTGTATTATAAACTGGAAGCCTTGCGTGCTTGCGGCGTGAAACTCATATTACATTGTTTCGAATATGAACGTCCGCATGCACCGGAATTAGAAAGCATTTGCGACAAGGTTTTCTATTATAAACGCCGTACCGGGGTAATCGCTAATTTAACATGGCTCCCTTACAATGTATATAGCCGTAAAGATCATCGCTTGATCGAGAATCTTTTACAAAATGATTACCCGATCTTATTTGAGGGCCTCCACTCCTGCTATTATATGGACGATCCCCGTTTAAGAAACCGGATGAAGATATTCCGGGAGTGCAATATCGAGCACGATTATTATCGCCACTTGGCAAAGTCTGGCAAAGGATTGGTTCGCAATGCCTTTTTCAAGATCGAGGCCATGCGCTTCCAAGCCTATCAGAAAGTAGCACGGTACGCAAATCTGATAATCGCCGTATCCACGACAGACGCAGACTATTTACGAAAACAATTTCCCAATCAAAGGATCGAGTTCGTTCCTTGTTTCCACGAGAATAACCGGATTACGGCCGAACCGGGAAAATCCGATTATATTTTATATCATGGCAAGTTATCCGTTATCGAGAATGAACGAGCCGTGTTATTTCTCACCAAGCATGTTTTCAGCCAATTAAAACATACCTGCATAATAGCGGGCATGAACCCGACCCGTTTGATACGAGAGGCAGCCGCTCCTTACCCACATATAAAAGTAGAAGCAAATCCCAGTAAGGAACGTATGGACGCATTGATCCACAACGCACAAATTCATATGCTAATCACATTTCAAGATACCGGCCTAAAACTAAAGCTTTTGAACAGCTTATTCGCCGGAAGGCATACGATTGTCAATCATCTCATGCTAGCGGGTAGCGGATTAGATCCTTTATGCCATATCGCCGATACGCCGGATGAGATGATACGGGCTTGCGAACAATTAATGGCCCTACCTATAGATAAAGAGGTGATAGATAAACGAAAACAATTATTGTTCCCTGCTTTTTCTAATGAAGATCAGGGGATACGTTTATACAAGATGATATATGATGAAAGAGAATAGAAGTGATTTATTACATACATTAACCGAACGTTTGAAAGCGATCGACTATAATAAATTACCGATCAGCGATTATAATAAGCGATACATCGGCAACTTAAAGCCGGCGTTAAGCTATTTCATGCATATATACGCAGATTGCCTACAAAGAGGACTTCAAGCGATACAAACCCCTATCTCCGATGTCACGCTAATCGATTATGGAGGAGGAACCGGCTTCCTTAGTATTCTGGCGAAATCCATAGGAATAGGACAAGTTATTTATATTGATCTTAACCCATCTTCCGTGGAGACGATCCAGCTATTGAAACAAATAATAGGAATAGGCCCCGATATCATACTCCATGGAGATTCAGATGTTCTTGCGGACTGGTGCGCAAGGAACAAAGTCTACCCCCAACTTTTAATCGCTACGGACCTGATAGAGCATGTCTATGATTTATCTTTGTTCTTCAAGGATTTAATCCATATAAACGATTCCATGTATCTACTATTCACGACAGCCTCTACACCATTCAACCCGTATGTCCAACAACGGTTACATAAGATGATGGTCGGATGCGAAAGTGGATCTTTGGAATCCCCCAACTATTATACATTACGAGAGCAATTCATAACGAAACTTTGCCCGGCTTTCTCCCCAAAAGAAGTAGAGACATGGGCCCGGAAGACTAGAGGCTTGACCTATCCCGATATCCAAAAAGCGATCGAGAAAAAGAGTTTACCAAGCCCGGAAGACCCATACAATACTTGCGACCCGGCTACAGGTAATTGGGCCGAACGAATCCTTCCCATACAGACTTATGAAGACTTATTGGCACCCTACCAGTTCAAGCTTAAAGTAGAGAAAGGATTTTATAACGCAGACCGAAACAACCCAGTTCTTTCCTTGATATGCAAAGGTATCAACGCATTGATCCGCAACAGCGGCTCCTTTGGTTTTCTATTGGCACCATTCATCATTCTCTCCTGCGGCAAGGAGCGAGCAGATGCCATCTAGAACATATTCACGGGTCAAGTCCTCAGCTTTCAAGATTTGGTCGTTCCACTGCAATAAATCAATATCTATCGGCACATGCCCACAAGATTTATCTTCCGGCTTACGGCCGATGCAGCATTCTATATCTTTCAAGACATCCTTTATTCGCGCCGGACTCTCCTCGCTATACAAAACAGCCACTCGATTCAAAAATGTAGTTGATAATGGACAATCGATCGGTTCCGTATAAACTGGCTGAGAAAACTGTATAAAAACAAAATGAGCACGCAGCATCTCCGCCGCGCGCTCCATATTTTTCTCTTTATCCCAATTAGAGCCTAAGCACAATAGAACCCGGTTTCGTTTATTCTCCATCTCCGGCTAAAAGCGTTTAGTCATTCTTATGATTATTCAAGAATGTATTGATAAAACCGATCAACTTCACGAAAGAAGCGGAAAATTGTCCGGTATCGCTATTACGGATAGAGATAAATTTCTCCTTACCTTCCGTGGTAAATGAAACCTGATACATGATATCCCCTAAATCCCGGTTCGTCTCCTCCTCAAAGCCATAAGAGTCTTTCATCTTAAAGAAATTACATTTTTGCAGAATCGGTTTTAAAGAAGCGAACTCCTCGTCAGTCAATGTCCCCTCCATAATTTTAGGATCTCGTTTCTTGGCGAAATTATCCATATAATAATTATACTCCTCGATACGGAATGTCTTGTCACTATCAAACAGAACCATTAGTTTGTAGTTATCTACACTTTCCATACTATAACTAAAAGAGAAATCCTTCAATTCTTTTTTACAGCCTGTAAAACAAGCAGACAGAAGAACCAATAAGGTGGCGAACAAAGTAATTCGTAGTTTCATTTGTCTAAAGTTGAAATTTGTGGCACAAACATACATAAAATACTCGAAAAACAACCCATGGAAATAAAAAAATACCTATTAGTTGGTATTGGTGGTACGAAGTTTTCAAGCTACCTTCGCGTAACATTTAATAGGACATGAGATTATCAGAACTTCGCACAGGCGATAAAGGTGTTATAGTAAAGGTAATGGGTCGCGGAGCTTTCCGCAAACGCATTATCGAGATGGGATTTATCAGAGGGAAAGAAGTGATCGTTATACAAAACGCTCCGCTCAAAGACCCTATTCACTATCGTGTGATGGGATATGATGTCTCATTGCGACGCTCGGACGCCGCATTGATCGAAGTCGTTAGCGCGGCGGATTTCGAGAAGGAACAAGCTACCTCGGTACAAGATACGAACAGGAGTGCAGACTCTTTTATCCTGCCTTCCGGCAATGAATTGCAAGCCATCGCATTACATAAAGGAAAAACAATTAACGTTGCCTTGGTTGGTAATCCGAACTGCGGAAAGACCTCTCTTTTCAATTTCGCATCCGGAGCACATGAGCATGTGGGTAACTATAGCGGCGTGACCGTAGATGCCAAGGAAGGAACCTTCCAACAGAATGGCTATACATTCCGCATCGTAGATTTACCGGGTACTTACTCCCTATCCGCTTACACGCCGGAAGAATTATACGTGCGTAAGCATTTGAATGAAGAGCAACCGGACGTGGTGATCAATGTTATCGACGCATCCAATCTGGAGCGAAACCTATATTTGACCGCCCAACTGATCGATATGGACGTTCGCATGGTAATCGCCTTAAACATGTATGATGAGCTGGAACGCCATGGTAATAAATTCGATCATGAGTCCTTAGCGAAAATGATCGGGGCACCGATTATCCCGACCGTAAGTAAAACAGGATTTGGCATAGAGGATTTGTTTAACCGTGTAATCAAGGTATACGAAGAAGAAGATCCTGTCATCCGTCATATCCATATTAATTACGGAGAGTCTTTAGAGAAAGGGATCAGCAACGTTAGGAAGACCTTGAAAAATAGCGTGGATATACCCAAAAGCTTGTCAAAGCGGTATCTATCTATCAAGCTATTAGAGGGAGATCGGGAGATAGAGACATTTATAAAAACGCTGCCCGGTGCCGAAACGATCTTCCAAGAAAGAGACCGTAATACAGCCCTAATAGAAAAGTTATTGCAAGAGGATTGTGAGACCGCATTCACGAACGCACGCTATGGCTTTATTTCCGGAGCGTTGCGTGAGACTTACGAACAAAATACGATCAAAGAGGCAACGAGTACGCAGATCATCGATCTATTCGTCACGCATAAAGTCTTAGGCTTCCCTATCTTTATCCTATTCATGTGGATCATGTTCGAGGCCACTTTCCGTTTGGGAGGCTATCCGATGGAATGGATAGAGGCATTGGTCGAGGTGATCGGTAATTTCGTGCGCAGCCATATGTCGGAAGGACCTTTGAAGGATCTTCTCGTGGATGGTATCATCGGTGGCGTGGGAGGTGTTATCGTGTTCCTGCCGAATATCTTGATTCTGTATATGTTCATATCGTTCATGGAAGACTCCGGATATATGGCACGTGCGGCTTTTATCATGGATAAGATCATGCATAAGATGGGACTGCATGGAAAGTCATTCATCCCTTTAGTGATGGGATTCGGTTGTAATGTTCCTGCTATCATGGCCTCCCGTACGATAGAGAGCCGTAATAGCCGGATGATAACGATGTTGGTAAATCCGTTGATGAGCTGTAGCGCCCGCCTGCCGGTTTATGTATTGCTGACCGGGGCGTTTTTCCCGAAGAACGCCAGCTTTGTGTTATTAGCTTTATATGTATCCGGAATCTTGCTGGCAGTTATCATGGCCCGTCTTTTCAAACGCTTCCTGTTTAACGAGGAGGATGTTCCTTTCGTAATGGAACTCCCCCCCTATCGGATGCCTACCGGCAAATCCATCATGATCCATATG
The DNA here is from genome assembly GCF_003635435.1 of Parabacteroides sp. AF21-43. Taxonomy (NCBI): domain Bacteria; kingdom Pseudomonadati; phylum Bacteroidota; class Bacteroidia; order Bacteroidales; family Tannerellaceae; genus Parabacteroides; species Parabacteroides sp. AF21-43. The sequence continues at coordinate 48,919 of NZ_QTMG01000033.1, forward strand.
TGGGAGAAAGCGAAACAATACTTGCACAAGATGGGAGGTATCATCTTGGTCGCTTCTATCATCATCTGGTTCCTTGGGTATTTCCCCAGACATTCGGAGAGCGGAGATCAGTTTGATCGCCAGATAGCGGAGATCGAAAATACGGAGTTGGATTCTCAAGAAAAAACAGATACGATAGAGGAGTTAGAACGCTTGAAGGCAATCGACCACCAACAAAATTCGTATATCGGGCGTATCGGCCAGACGATTCAACCGGTCTTGGCTCCCTTAGGATTCGACTGGAAAATGAGTGTAAGCTTACTTACCGGTATGGCGGCGAAAGAAGTTGTTGTCAGCACGTTAAGCGTATTATACACGGGGAATGCCGATGATGACAGCCAAGCCCTGTCGGAGCGTTTGAAGCAAGACCGTAACGCAGAAGGTAATTTGGTATTCACACCGCTCATAGCGATTAGCTTAATGCTTTTCGTCTTGATTTATTTTCCGTGCATAGCAACTATATCGGCTATTGTCAACGAGTCTGGCTCATGGAAATGGGGTATATTCGTTATCATTTATACTTGTGTCCTAGCATGGATCGTTTCTTTCATTGTTTATCAAACGGGGAATTTCTTTGTGGGTTTATTCAGCTAAGAACTTTCCTATGTTTTATTTAGTTATATATAGGAGGTAAATTTATAGGTATGTGGCAAGATATAGCAGTTTGCGTTATTGGTATCTCGGTTATCGGATATATCGCATATAAGGTTTATCGAATGCTTACGAAACCGAAATCCAGTGATCCTTGCTGTGGGTGTAGTGGGTGTTCGTTAAAGAAAGAATTGATGAAATAGACAATTGGGTTGTGTCAAGCAAAGAATTGCAACACAGCCCCATAACTTATTTCCAACCAAAAGGTCTTTACCGACCTATGCAATGATAAATAAAACCGGCCTCCTCCAATTCTGCCTTATCATAGATATTACGTCCATCCAAGATTAAAGGCGTAGCCATTAATTTCTTAATAACAGACCAAGAAGGCATACGGAATTCTTTCCATTCAGTAACCAACAATAGTGCATCCGCATCTATCACAGCCTCATATATATCTTTAACATAAGAAATCACATCTTCAGGCAAACGTCTTTGAGCCTCAGGTATAGCCACTGGATCATAAGCCGAAACCAGACATCCGGCGTTTCTTAACTTTTCGATCAAAACCAATGAAGGAGCCTCTCGCATATCATCTGTCTCCGGCTTAAACGCCAACCCCCATAAAGCGATACGCTTACCTTTGATATCCCCGTTAAAATGCTTCACTAACTTACGAAACAATATTGACTTCTGCTCTTCATTTACAGCCTCTACCGCTTCCAATATACGCATCTGATAACCACTATCGGCAGCGGTCTTCACAAGCGCTTTGACATCTTTCGGGAAACAAGAACCTCCGTATCCACAACCCGCATACAGAAAACGACTACCGATACGAGCATCCGTCCCAATCCCTTTACGCACCATATTTACGTCAGCACCGACAATCTCACACAAATTAGCGATATCATTCATAAAACTGATACGAGTCGCCAACATAGCGTTTGCCGCATATTTAGTCATTTCAGCAGAAGGGACATCCATAAAAATCACCCGGAAATTATTCAGTAAAAACGGACGATATAACTTTGACATCAATTTCTCGGCACGCTCGGATTCCACTCCTACAACTACACGGTCCGGACTCATAAAATCCTTTACCGCAGCCCCTTCCTTCAAGAACTCTGGGTTAGAAGCAATATCGAACTCTATATTTACATTCCGCTTAGCTTGCTCATCCTTAATAGCTCGCTTTACCTTCTGGGCAGTACCTACTGGAACCGTACTTTTAGTAACAACCAAGATATATTTATTCATGTATCTTCCCACGGTCCGAGCAACCTCCAACACATATTTCAAATCCGCGCTTCCATCCTCATCTGGAGGCGTCCCCACTGCGGAAAACAAGACTTCCACCTCATCCAGACATTCTTTTAACTCGGTAGTAAAATGCAAACGCCCCGCCTGCATATTACGAGCCACCAATTCATCCAAACCCGGCTCATAAATGGGAACGATGCCTTTCTTCAGATTATCGATCTTATTTTTATCCACATCTACACAAAACACCTCTGTACCCATTTCCGCAAAACACGTACCTGTTACCAAGCCTACATAGCCTGTTCCAACTATTGCTATTTTCATAATTCCCTTTGTTTCTCAAAATATCTTAAAAACGTATGCAAATGTACAATAATTCATAGAAATCCGCTATCATAAATATACAAATTGAAAAAAATCATATGTTCGTCTGTTTTTAAAGAAATAACTGTTAACTTTGTATTCGGTTTCCCTTTAATAGAGGGAAATCTTACATTGTTAAACAAACGGAGAAATCAACAATAATAGATTCACCCGTCCGTTATTATTGCAGGTACAGTTTGACAGTAAAGAAAAATAAGGAAGAGAGCATGACTAAAGTTTGTTTCTTGGTATCATCATTATGCAACGAAGGCCCGGTTAATGTTATGTATAACATTATCCAATATATGGACTTCTCCAAGTTCAAGGTATCTATCATTACTTTCATACCAGAGAAAAAAACTACCCGAATTAAGGATTTCCAGAAGTATCCGCTTTCGATTCATCAATTGGCACCAGAAACGCCTCTTAATCCATTCGCTTTATTCACGGCACTAAAACAAGAGGTAAAATTGATCAATCCGGATATGCTTCATGCGCATTGTCCGCGTTCATTATATTTAATGTGCTTTTTACCTCGAAAGTATAAACGAATCTATACGATTCATATCTATCCGGGACTGCAGCAGCAGATATTATATGGAAAATTTAAAGGAGATATCGTCAATCAACTGAACCATTTCTTCACCCGAAAAGTAGATCTCCCCATAGGTTGCTCTGAAAGTGTAGGAAAACTCTATAAAGAAAATAAAGGTTGGGACATCTCTTGCATACCCAATGGATCTTCGTTACCCATCTGGAATTGCGATCCGATTTATCGGCAAAAGCTAAGAAAAGATTTAGGACTAAAAGACGATATCCGATATTTTATTTTTATCGGGCGCTTCTCAGGAGAGAAGAATCCTGAACTATTAATACGTGCCTTTAAACAAATAGGGGCCAAGCAAGTGGGATTGATCATGCTCGGTGAGGGACCCTTATGGGAAGATTTAAAAAAAGAAGGTGATGACCGGATTCTTTTACCCGGTTTTAAAACGAATGTTTATGATTACTTAATCGCTTCCGATTATTATATTTCAGCCTCAGATGTCGAAGGATTGGCAAACACGCTGTTGGAGAGTATGACAGTAGGATTACCTATGTTACTTTCTGATATACCTTCACACCAAGAGGTGCTATCGAAGATGAGCGTCACGACAGGATATATTTTCAACAATAAAGACAGTAATAGTTTATTCGACAAAATAGAAAAAGTGCTCCTGTTAGATCGTACAGAAGTCGCACGAGAAGTACAAGACATATTCCAAAAGCATTATACAGCGAAGAAAATGTCTTTGTCTTATCAAAACGCATATACTAGTTTATGACACCTTATGTATCTATTATAACCATAACAAGGAATCATTTCAAATATATCATGGAGATACTAAATTCGTTGTTCACGACAGGAAGACCATCAGTCCCGCTCGAAGTCATCATCGTAGATAATTGCTCATCTGATGGTACGATTTACTTTTTAAAGAAGAATCGGTTTAAGGTAATAACCCGACCAACAAACTTAATAATGTTATAATAGGTGAAAAATACAATCTATCATCAACAAATAGAACATAAATTGCATCTATAAAATTAAAAACATAATAGGACAAAATGATAATGAAACCAGAAATATCGATTATAACAGTTGGCATGAATCACCTTTCATACGTGAAAGAGATGCTTGCGTCTTTGTATTCAGTAGGAAGTCCATCCGTTTCATTCGAGGTTATTTTTGTTGATAATTGTTCTACTGACGGAACCGCCGATTATATCCGGAACAATTATCCTACCATAAAACTCATTGAGAATCAAAAGAAATATGGTTTTGCCCGAAATAATAATATTGGAGCAAAACATGCTATAGGGAATTATATACTTATATTAAACCCAGACATCATATTAACGCAAGGAGCAATCGACAAATTATACAACTATGCGATAAAACATCCTTCATGTGGAATTGTCGCACCCAAGTTACAAAACCGGGACTGCTCATTGCAATATTCTGCACGTAGATTTCCTTCAATTAAGATTTTGCTAAATCGGGCTCTTACCAAAGGAAATGATAAGTCCGGCAATAAAAATGTTCAAACCTATTTACTGAAGAACCTTCCTATGGACACTCCTACAGAGGTCGATTGGTGTATGGGAGCAGCGTTTTTGATCTCTCACACATTCTACAATGAACTAAAAGGATTTGACGAGAAATTCTTCTTGTATGTAGAAGATATGGATATTTGCTATCGTTGTTGGAAAAAGAATAAGAAGGTAGTCTATTACCCTTTATCCAAAATGACGCATGTTCACCAAAGAAGTAGTCAGCGTCTTAATAAGAAAACGTTAATTCATTTGAAAAGTTTCTTTTATTTCTTTAGGAAAAACAGATTTAAGATCAAATCTGAGGCTCAGCACCTCACAAGTGCACCTCAAAGAGAAAAAGAAACATTTCAGTTACAACCAAAGGTCGTTCCTAGCAAATAAAAAAGATGATACAAGAATTCATAAACAAGCAATTTTATAACTTATTTATTTTCACGTTCATATTTGGATTGGTCCTTTATGGAACGATCGGATTTGATAGTATAGATGAGATATGTGCTTGCATCTTGCTTATCTTATTTATTTTCGCAACATTCAAGACGCCGGATTGGGCTATAAATAAGTCATTTCTAGCGGTAAGCTCTGTTTTCATATTTTATACGATTTATTCGTTTTATATACATAGTAACTCTGCGAAAGGAATCATCTCAGACATGATTATCCAATTTAAACCCTATTTAGCTTTTTTCGCAGTTTATTATCTCTGTCCTGTATTTAGTTCGAAACAGAAAGATTTGATAAAGAAAATCATTCTTATTATATCCTTTTTCATGTTTCTTATAGGATGTGCGTCTCTAGTCTATCCACTCGCCTTCAGAGTAACTGTTGGGCATGTCGCTTATTTCGCCGCTATCATAACCGCATCCTCCCTGCTTTATTATTATTGTAGCGAAGGTGCTAAAATTGATAAGATGATCTTTATCCTTATTTTAGCGATTGGATTATTCTCGGCTCGTTCAAAGTTCTATGGATTTTTTATCATATCTCTGGTCACCGTGATATTCTTCGGGAACATAAGTCGTCTGAAGCTCAATTTCAAGACAATAGCGATAGCCGTATTAAGTCTTGCCGCAATGGTTTTAGCTAGCTGGAAAAAAATGGTCATGTACTTTGGTGTGGGTAAATCCTTGGACAGTGTTCCCGAGGAATTCATGGCCCGTGCCATGCTATACGTCACATCTTTCGAGATTTTCAAGGACTTTTTCCCATTTGGGTCGGGCTTCGCTAGTTTTGCCTCCCACTCCTCTGGCGTTTATTATTCGCCTCTATACGCAAAATACGGTATCGAGAATGTAAAAGGGATCAGTAAAAACAATTATAGTTATATAGCGGACACCTATTATCCCTGTTTAGCTCAATTTGGGATAATAGGCGTATTCTTATATATACTATTTTTCGCCTATATCATACGGAAAGCCTACAAACTATTTCTCTCTACGCAAAAGGAGAAATATTTTATTATACCTTTTCTTATCATCGGGTATCTATTGATTGAGAATATCGCAGATGCCACGTTTACCGGACATCGGGGTTTCTTTATAATGATGTTGTTAGGGCTTGTAATGTCTGAGCAAAAGCACCAATTGTTGGCTAATAAATCAACCTCTCAAAAACAACCCGAATAATACATGGCAAGCAAAACAGTAAACGGTCTTTTTTGGAGTAGCATGGAAAGGATTTCGGTACAGGGAGCTCAATTCGTGTTAAGTCTTTTCATCGCTCGTATCTTGTCGCCTTCCGACTATGGGCTTGTCGCCATGCTTGGTATTTTCATGGCGGTAGCTCAAACGTTCGTTGATAGTGGCTTCTCGAACGCTCTTATCCAGAAACAGGGAAGAACAGATGTAGACTATTCGACGGTTTTCTTTTTCAATATATTTATCGGGATAGCCATGTACCTTCTCCTTTTCTCCACCGCTCCATTCATAGCCTCATTCTACAGCCAGCCTCAACTAGAAACCATCATAAAATTCGTAGGATTAAACTTAATCTTGACCTCATTCTGCGCCGTACAACGAGCACAACTGACCATTTCCCTCGATTTCAAAAAGCAAGCTATCATCTCATTCAGCACAGTAGCTATAAGTGGAGGAATAGGTATATGGCTGGCTTATCATGGTTATGGTGTATGGACACTGGTCATCCAAAGTTTACTCACGAATTTATTAGCTTTGATATTACTTTGGGGAAGTACCCGGTGGATTCCTCGCCTATGTTTCTCCAAAGAGTCTTTCAAGGAATTGTTCGGATTCGGATCTAAATTACTTGCCGGAGGATTGCTTCATACGATATATCTGAATCTATACTCATTGGTAATTGGTAAATATTTTTCATCCGCTGATCTGGGAAACTTCAACAGGGCTACTTCTCTTGCCCAATACGTTTCCGTTAATATAACAAGCATCATCACACGGGTCACTTATCCGATAGAATGCCAAATACAGCATGATAACGAGGAACTGCAACGAAAGTTCTTCATGTTCATCCGTATGACAGCCTTCATCATATTCCCGTTGATGATCGGCTTATGTGTACTGGCTGATCCATTAATTCGTGTTATCTTGACAGATAAGTGGGTACATACCATACCATATTTACAAATATTAAGTATCGCTTATATGTGGGACCCGATCTCACGCCTGAACTGGGATCTGCTCAACGTAAAACGGAGAAGTGATTATTCCCTGCGATCCGAGATCATAAAAAAGCTCATTGCGGTTACTATCTTAGTCATTACCATTCCATTTGGGATCACCATCATGTGCGCCGGTATCGCTGCTTATGCCTTATGTGACATCTATGTATTGACAAGATTCACTAAAAGACTTTTACCCGATGTTTACCTGCGAAAAGAGCTTAAGGCTTTATGTCCTATACTCTTGTTATCCATATCGATGGGACTAATCATATACATTTGCATAAGTTTTATCCCTATCTTATTATTTAAACTCATTGTCGGTATAATTATAGGTATCTGCTATTATCTAACTCTATCCTATTTGCTTAAATGGGAAGAGATAGATTTCATTCTCTCGTTGATCCTAAAAAAACATAGACAGTAGAAACACAGTATTAACTTGAATAAAAAACACATCCTATGGATATTGTATGTTGCACAGACAATAATTATGTCATACCCTGTGGTGTATTAGTAACCTCTATTTGTGTGAATAACCCGAAAGAGGAGATTACGGTACATATCTTGACAGAGGGAATATCCCCTGAAAACCAAGAGGTATTGAAAAAGGTCGTAGCCAAATATGGCCAGCAAATCCAGTTCTATACTGTAGATAAAAAGGTTTTCGCCAACTGCCCGATAAGTAGACATATCACGTTAGCGACCTATTTTAGACTTATCATGACGGATATACTTCCCAAAAGCGTTGAGAAGGTCCTTTATCTCGACTGTGATGTTGTCGTCCGCCACTCACTACGCTCATTATGGGATACGGATATAAAAAGCTATGCCGCCGGAGTAATCCCCGACATGTCAATAGATGACATACGTATTTACAACCGGCTCCAATATTCCCCATCTCTTGGCTATTTCAACGCTGGGGTATTGTTGGTCAACCTAAGATATTGGCGAGAAAATAATCTTTCAGAAAGCTTTTTCGAGATAATCAACAAATACCCAGAGAGACTTAGATACCATGATCAAGATGTATTGAATATAGTATTAAAAGAGATCAAGCTAACCCTCCCCTTGAAATACAATGTACAACACGGATATTTTTTCAAGGACCCGTTGATTAGCCGAGCCTATTGGGATGAAAAAGAGCAAGCCATCAATGACCCTGTTATCTTGCATTATAGCGGAAGCAAACCTTGGTTTATTGAGTTTGAGCCTCCTTTCAAAAAAGATTTCGCTTTCTATTTAAACATATCCGGCTTAGATAAAAGCTTTATTAGGCATATCCCCATGAAGGCACGCATTAAGGCAAGATTCCGTTCGTTACTAGAAAAATTGGGGCTTATCGCTCCCAAGGATAGCCTATTCTAACTTACTTTTATCCACGTTTCACGTTTGTGATAATCCTAAAATAAACAGATTCCCGTGAAACGTGGATTATTATGAAGTGAGAATATATGAATAAACTATTATTTTCGTTCACCCGGTATTAAAAAAATATCGGCCCGATTGTTATCCATCAAGCCCCATTAAAGTGAATAACTTACGGTTTGTCGAGCCGTAAACTTATGGCTATACCTAGTGCTAGACTTACGGCCTAAATAATGGGTAACGAATTGCTAAAGCTCTCATCTGAGCAGCACCGAGCTCCACCAACATATAAAATTGGTAGGATCAACAAGCACATTTTACCTCAATACAGGGAACATCCCCCTTCATACGACGAAGGTGAGATTAAATTAGTGAAGCTAGCTTCATCAACAAAGTTAACTAGCTGGAATGCCTAAGTAAGTTAACTTACTTTGCCGATGAAGCCAACTTACTTTATAACTACGGATATCCAAATGACTATGCCTAAATTTACTTCACAG
>NZ_QTMG01000034.1:0-57145 GCF_003635435.1 Parabacteroides sp. AF21-43
TAATCCCCCAGGTTTATCGGGTGAGCCGTTATCTATCGGTTATTATATAGAAGATTTCGAGATAGAATTTCATAATTTTGTTTTTGATGGGATAAGGGCTATTAAGCAGGATTCCTGTATTTGAGATTAAACAGATTGTAAATATTTAAAAAGTAGATAAGATGGAAACATTTGACGATATCATTAAAGGGGATAAACCTGTATTGGTGGATTTTTTTGCGACATGGTGCGGCCCGTGTAAGGTGTTGAGTCCGACGGTCGAGGCATTGGGGAAGGAGCTGGCGGGACAAGTGCGTGTCCTTAAAATTGATGTAGATAAGAACGAGGCACTTGCCAGACAGTTGAGGATTCAATCTGTACCCACTTTGATCATCTTCAAGAAAGGTGAGATCATATGGCGCTCTTCCGGCGTGATGGACTACGGAAGCCTTTTACAGAAGGTGCAAAGCTATATTGATTAAAAGCCGTTCATCGGGATCAATACCGTCGGGATCAATAAAAGGAATCCAAGGATCACTAGGACAAGGATGAACTTCCATGCCCATTTGAACCATTTATCATACGGGATACGGCTTACTCCTAGAACCGCTATCAGGACACCTGATGTGGGAGTTATCAGGTTCGTGAAGCCATCGCCAAACTGAAAGGCCATGACGGTGGCCTGCTTGGATAAACCGATCAACTCCGAGAATGGGGCCATGATAGGCATGGTAAGGGCCGCTTTGGCGCTTCCGGAAGGAATAACTAAATTGATAAGCGTTTGAATAACGTACATCATCCCGACCGTAGCTACTTGTCCCAAACCTTCCATCCCTTTCGCTAGGTTAAAGAGAATCGTATCGATCACTTTACCGTCTTGCAGGATTACGATAATACCTCCAGCCAAGCCAACGACTAAGGCGGCGCTCATAATATCCTTGCAGCCCTCTAAAAATAGTTTCACAAGCTCATTCGGATTGCGTCCATTGGCAATTCCCGCCGCTATGCCCAAGGCGAAGAACAAGGTCGCTATTTCCATAATATACCAACCGTAGCCCATTACGCCTGTTATCAAGAAAAAGATCGTGAAGAATAAAAGGTTCAATATATATAAGTGCACGGTTTTCCGTAGGGCAAATATCGAGCAGATCACGAACGCTACGCTAAGAATCGGAATTAAGGGTAGTCCCTTGATTACGCTATTTCCTATTTTTAAGGATGTCTGGGGATAATAGATCGAAAAGATAACGAGTACGATAGTCAATAGGACGAAACTGATCCATGCGGCTTTCGGGGTTCTGTATACGATTTCCAAGGAATTGGTACTATGCAAATCTCTCCAATATTGATCATCCTCATAGACTGGAGACAATTGAGGGTTCTTTTTTACCTTGGCGGCATAACGCAATATCCATGTGAAGCCTACCGCATTGATAATACACCAGCAAACGATGCGATACTCGATACCGGAGAAAAGAGGAATCCCCGCCAAGCCTTGCGCTATACCGATCGTGAAAGGGTTTAAAATCGCCCCGGCGAAACCTAATCCTGCCGCTATAAAAACCATGCATACGCCGGTTATGGAATCGTATCCCATAGATATCGCCATCGGGACTAAGACCAGACAAAAAGCGATGGTCTCCTCACTCATCCCGAATACGGCTCCGAATAGGCTGAAAAGTAGCATGATAGCAGTTAATAAGAAATTGTCCACACCTATTTTACGAAGAATAGGGTTGTTCTCCATTTTGCGTGCTTTCCGCAGGAAACTGACTGTTCCGATATCAAAAGCCTTACTGTCGTTCACGATCCAGAATGCCCCGCCGATGATAAGGATAAAGACAATGATATCCGCCTTGTCTACAAATCCTTTATAAAAGGCGGAGAGTACCTCCCAAGTCTGGGGTACGCTTTCCACGGATTCATATACAACGGTTCGCTCTCTGTCCGGGCTGATACTTTCCGTATATTGCCCACCGGGAATAATCCATGTCAATATGGCGCAAAATAAGATGATGTAAAAGATAATTACGTAAGTGTGGGGTATTTGTCTCTTTTTCATGATTCTGCTTTTTCGTCTTCTTCAGTTAATATTCCGATCTCGGGAAGGATAGCCCGGGCCTCACGGTCACTAAGCGTATCTACATCCTTGAGTTTACGTTGGATGGCACGGGTACGGGTACCTAAGACCTCTTCTATTTGCCCGCTGGCGGTTTGCAAGTTCTTTTGGGCTTTCTCGAGCATACCGCCTACTTTCTCGAATTCTTTTTTCACGGCTCCTAAGATCGTCCATACCTCCCCTGAGTGCTTTTGGATCGCCAATGTACGGAAGCCCATTTGTAAACTGTTTAATATGGCCGCTAGGGTAGTGGGACCTGTTACGACTACCTTGTAGTTTCGTTGCAAGTCCTCCAATAAAGCGGAACGGCGTACGACCTCGGCGTAAATGCCCTCGAACGGCAGGAACATAATGCCGAAATCGGTCGTGGCGGGAGGCGCCAGATATTTGTCCGAAATATCTTTAGCCATCTTCTTGATCGTTGTCTCCAATAATTTTCCGGCCGCCTCGATCGCTTGGGAATCTGCGGCATCGTAAGCGTCTAGGAGCTGTTCGTATACATCTTTCGGGAATTTAGCGTCTATGGGAAGGTATACGAATTCTCGGGCATCATCCCGCCCGGGGAGCTTGACAGCGAATTCAACGACAGCATCCGAACCTTTCCGGGTATGTACATTCGCCTCGTATTGCTCTGGTGCCAATAACTGCTCCAATAACATACTGAGTTGGATCTCCCCGATATTTCCCCGGGTCTTAACATTACTAAGTACCCGTTTTAACCCGCCTACATCCTGCGCTAAGGTTTGCATCTCGCCCAGTCCTTTTTGTACACTTTCTAATTGTTCGGTGACTAAACGGAAAGATTGCCCGATACGGTCGTTCAATGTCTTTTGAAGTTTCTCGTCTACGGTGACTCGGATTTCTTCCAGTCTTTTTTCCGTGTTATCCACTAATCTCTGCTGGCGTTCGTCCAAGGCGGCGAATTTCTCTTTCTGCAACCTGTTAAAAGAATCGATACCACGTTCGAAAGCTTCCCTGAACTCGTTCATGGAATGAGCCAGTTCTTCTCGGTTATCTTTCGCTACCAAACGGCTTTCTTCCCGGTTCAGGCGGAAGTCTTCCCTAAAGTTTTTCTCGATACGGTCGAACGAGCGTTGTATCTCGTTTAGCAACTTTTCTAGGTCTTCTTTGTTATTATTTAGCTGTTTAGGACGCAAAAGGATTTGCATCACGATGATTATAAGAAGTCCGCCGATAATAATCCAATCCATCTGTTTTTGATTTTGACGTCAAAGATAGATAATCTGTATTTTGCAACAGCAGTTAAATAGAGTTAAATAAAAGAACATTGTTTATTTTCGTTTGTTTTATCGACAGAAAGCTGCTTATATTTGTGCAGCCAACTTAAGTAAGACTATTAAATTTACATACAAAGATGGCAAAAGTAACATTAAAAGGTAACGAAATTCATACGAACGGCGAGTTGCCGAAAGTTGGGACAGAGGCTCCGGACTTCAAGGGTGTAAAAAGTGATTTATCCGAATTGTCGTTAAGCGACTTGAAAGGAAAGAAAGTGGTGATAAATGTTTTCCCGAGCTTGGATACAAGTGTATGTGCGGCCTCGGTAAGACGCTTCAATAAAGAAGCCGCTTCGCATCCGGATACGGTAGTATTAGCTGTTTCTAAAGATTTACCTTTTGCGCATGGACGTTTCTGTACTACGGAAGGTATTGATAAAGTGATTACATTGTCAGTGTTCCGGTGTTCATGTTTTGAGGATAAGTACGGGATGCTTCTGGTAGACGGTCCGCTGAAAGGGTTATTAGCCCGTGGCGTGATAGTAGTCGATGGAGCTGGTAAGGTGGTTTATGAGGAACTTGTTCCCGAGATTACTACCGAGCCGAATTACGACGCGGCTTTGGCGGCGTTGAAATAAATATAGTAGATTATTGTTTTTCATTGGTTAAAGTTAAGGGTTAGTGTAGGAGGCCGTCGGATGTGAATCCCGCGGCCTTCGTTTTTGTGTGAAGAGGCTAAAGTTTTCCTTCCAGCTCGTCGACGATTTGCCCATCGAAGAGATTGATGATACGGTCGGCGTAGGTCGCGTCATGTTGCGAGTGTGTCACCATGACGATCGTAGTCCCTTCGGCATTCAGTTGACTGAGTAATTTCATAATTTCAAGACTGTTTTTAGAGTCGAGGTTTCCAGTCGGTTCGTCCGCCAATATCAGCATCGGTTTACCTACGACGGCGCGAGCGATGGCGACACGTTGCTGCTGGCCGCCGGAGAGTTGCTGCGGATAATGTTTGGCACGTTGGCTGAGGCGTACTTTGCGCAGGATGTCGAGTACTTGTTGTTTGCGCTCAGCCTTGGGGATGCCGAGGTATTTCAATTGGAGGTCTACGTTTTCCTCGACTGTAAGCTCGTCAATGAGATTGAAGCTTTGGAACACGAAACCAATGCGTCCCTTACGATAGCGTGTACGGTCTTTCTCCTTTAGGTGTCCCACCTCTTCGCCTTCTAATAGATAGCTGCCCTCGTCCGGGTTATCTAGCAGGCCGAGAATATGCAGCAGGGTTGATTTGCCGCATCCGCTGGGTCCCATGATGGCGATGAACTCGCCCTTTTTCACTTCCATGCTTATGCCATTGAGCGCGATGGTTTCTACTTCTTCCGTCCGGAAGTTTTTGCTGAGGTTCTTTATTTGAATCATGACTTGTCTTGTTTTTGTGAGAATGTATACCTATTATAGAATGTTGCTTTTATTCGGTCCGGATACTTTTGATGGGGTTACGGCGGGCGACTTTCAAGGTTTGCCCGATGATTGACACGAAAGCGATGGCTATGGTTGCCAAAACTGCCGCGGTTATGAGATACCACGGGAAGGCGATGCGGTTATAGAACGACTCTAAACTGATTTGAACCGCTTTCACGCTGATGGGCAGGGCGAAACAGGCGGCAAGCAACGAGAGTGCCATGAATCGTTTGGAAAGTTCCCATACCGCGCCACTTGTTTCGGCTCCCATCACCTTGCACAAGGCGATCCGTTTGCTTTGCTGTTCGGTGTAGCTTATCGACATGGCCAGCAGTCCCAAGGCAGAGATGAGAATGGAGATGGTCATGAAGCAAAGGACAAGCATCAGCGTGTTCTTCTCATGGGTTAAATCCTTGTCCATATAATCGTCGATATAATCGGCTTCCAAGTCTTTCGGTATCCCGATCACTTCATTGGACACTTCCCTGCAAGTGCGGCGGATGGCGGCTAAGGCTTCCGCCCGATCGCCTTGTGTCTTGACGATTTGACGGATGATGTAGCCTTGTGGGTTCAACACCATAACGGCTCCATGCGAATCGGGTTGGGGTGTGTTCAACGCGCCCAGCGAACGATAGTTGCGGATGACACCACAGACGTTGTATCGATAGCCGCCCTTGTCGCTGTTTTTTCCAAAATGGGGTCTGCCGGATGAAAGCTGGTAACGACGGCAAGTCTCTTCCGTTACCCAAACCATGCCGGGCAGTGGGTCAGACCAACGTTCTACCACTTCGAAGCCCAACAGCCGGAATGCGGCGCTGTCCATATCCGAAAGGTGGAGCCACGAGTATCCTTCTTCTTCCGATTGCAGTACACCATCGTGACCAGTGAAGAAAGGCAGTTTTCGTGCCAATGCTACTTCTGTCACTTGGGGCAATGCCTGTAAACGTTTCTGGAGGATGACTTGCTTGTCGTAGGTGTGTCCCAAGTCCCATGTCTTGACGAATACCAGGTCTGTATTATAACCGGTCGGCAGGGTGGCAAGGTGGTATATTTGGAAGGCCATGGTGAGTCCCAAGGTGATGAGTACCGTGCTGATGACATTCTGCACGATGATGAACAAGCGGCTGAACAGTTGCTTGTTGTGCATGCGGAAATTTCCTTTTACGATATCTATCGGACTGTATTTGTAGGTGATGATGGCTGGTAACAATCCCGATATGCCGGCGATTCCTACCCATAGTAACAGCGAATAGGCTACCATCGCCGGTGAAGAGACCAAAGCGATCCGGGTGGAGAGCAAGTACTCGAAATAGGGCTTTGTGATGACGGCAACTAAGCAACCGCCGATGAAACAACCGGTTGTGAAGATAGCGGACTCTGCGAGGTAGCGTAATACGATTTGCCCTGCCGAGTCACCCATCAACCGGCGGGTTGCCATTTCATGGGCTCGTTTGCTGGTTTGCGATACAGTTAGGTTGATGTAATTGAAGATAGCCGAGAGGAGCAACACGAATGCTAACGAGAACAAGATTTGTACCTGTTTCCGTGTCCCTTTACGGAAAGGGCCGTATTGGTTCAGGGGAGAGAAATAAATCTCGTCCATGCGTGTCACCGAAGAACCCCAAAAAAGCCTGTTCGTGCTGTTGTCTTCTTTCCAGTATTCCCAATAGCCTTTATACTTATCGAGTAGTTTACGGGTAACAACATCGGGAGTTACCCCTTCTTCCAACGTAATGAGTATTTGCGTTGAACCATAACTGTCCATCCATGCATAATCCTTTTCTGCCAGTTTGAAAGGAATCAAGATGTCTATCGGTTTCAACAGCTCTGTCGAGCTGAAAGCCGGGAGAACCCCAATGACCCGTAGCGGTGTCTGGTTCAAGTACATCACGGTACGGCCGATCGGATTTTCATTCCCGAATACTTTGTGGGCGAATGGCTCGGAGAGGATGACCTCGTCTGTTCCGATCAGTGCTTTGTTGCGGTCGCATCCGATGAGCGTATAGTTGAGCATCTGGAAAAAATTAGGATCTGCCGCGATGCCGTTTACTTGATAATATTGGTTGTCTACCATGAAGTCGGCCGCTTCAATATGGATCAGGCGTGTCCACTCTTTTATTTCCGGAATGGAAGGGAACAATTCCGGGGCAGTCCCGGTTGTCATACCGATCCCATCTCCATAGCCGACAGCATATAATTGGTGAGAGTACGATTGATTGTTACCGATATTAAATTCGGTGTCGGCATACGAGGTCAGAAGGATGACAACTCCCAGTGCGATAGCTAATCCGAAGAACTGGATGGCTGTGTAGAGTTTGTTGCGGCCGAGAAAGGTAAAGTACGATTTCATATTTTGCTTGTTTTTGATACAAAGGTATAGAGCGGTTGGCATCTGGCAAGGGCTTGGATGCCCGGTCGCGGTAGTTTGTATGAAAATCATACACCCACTTGTATGATATTCATACAGCCTTTTTCCGTACCTTTATCCCCGATAAAAGAGATAAAGGAAAAACAAACGAATCGGATATGGCAAATTACGGGACAATAGTGGTGGTAGATGACAATCCGGCGATTCTTACGGCGGTCAAGATCTGCTTGGCCGGTGAGTTTGACAGGGTATTGACACTCGCTTCTCCCGACACGCTTCTTACGGTATTGGCACAAGAGGTGGTGGACGGGATTTTGCTCGACATGAACTTCACGCAAGGGGGAAACTCCGGACAAGACGGCTTGCTTTGGCTTCGGGCGATCCACAAGAAGCATCCGGCTATCCCGGTGGTACTGGTGACGGCATATGCTGATATCAAGTTGGCGGTGCGTGGTTTGAAGATGGGGGCGGCAGACTTTGTTGCCAAGCCGTGGGATAATCAAGAGCTGATCCGTGTCTTAAAAGATGCGATTGATGCCGGGCGTAAAGTGGTTCCATTGGAACAGGTCGAGGCGGAACATGTGAGCAAGGTGGTGGAGTGTTGCCACGGCAATATCAGCCGGGCCGCCGAATTGTTGGGAATTACCCGGCAGACGTTGTATGCTAAAATAAAAAAGCGATGATGTTGATAGGCACTTTGGGAGTCGTTGTCGTTCTCTTTATCGGATGGTTCTACCGCCATCAGGTATTGTTGAGAGACCGGGCGCATCTGATGCGTGAGGCGATTCGTAACCAAGAATTTACGTTTCGTCTTCCTGTGAAAGGCCTGTTCTTCGGGGAGCGGGCGTTGCAAGAGGCCCTTAACGAGACGGGCAGGGACATCGGGCAGTTGCTTGCCCGCAATGAGGTGGAATCGTGGCAACGGCTGACCCGTGTGCTTACGCATGAGATTATGAATGCCACTACGCCTATCGCCAGTATCAGCCAGGCCTATCTGGAGCATCCCGCGATTGCCGGGACGGTTTACGAGGAGGGGATCCGTGCCATTCACGATACCAGCCGGGGACTTGCCCTGTTCGTGGACAGCTACCGGAAACTGGCGGAACTGCAAGAACCTGTTATCGGAGAGGTCTATTTGAATGATTTTATGGAAGGGATCCGGGCTCTTTATCCCGATTTAGAGTGGCATCTTTCCATCCCTTTGTCTGCTACGATGTGTACGGATCAGAATATGTTGCGGCAAGTGCTGATTAACCTGATCCGGAATGCTTGCGAGGCAGGGGCTACGACCGTGGATGTGCGTTGGAAGAAGGGGTTGTGGGTCAGCAACAATGGTGCGCCTATTCCGGTGGCTATCGAACGGGAGATTTTTATTCCTTTCTTCACGACTAAAAGGACGGGTTCCGGTATCGGCTTGTCGCTTTCCCGGCAGATGATGGTGCGGCAAGGCGGGGATCTTTGTTTGGCGCAGCGCTCTGTGCCGGGTTATCAAGTGACGTTTATAATTTCTTGCGTAGGATAAATTTAGGATAGGATATGAATCGGAAAATACTTCAGCTGGCCATACCTTCTATCGTCTCCAATATAACCGTGCCTTTGTTGGGCCTGGTGGATGTGGCGATCGTAGGGCATCTGGGATCGGCGTCGTACATTGGGGCGATCGCCGTGGGCGGGATGCTGTTTAACATGATCTATTGGATATTCGGCTTTCTCCGGATGGGGACAAGTGGGATGACCGCCCAAGTCTATGGGAAACGGGACTTGACGGAGGTAGTCCGGACCTTGCTGCGGGCTGTCGGGGTAGGGCTTTTGATCTCCCTCGGGCTTTGGATCCTTCAATCCCCGATCCTGAGGGGTGCGTTTGTTTTGATCGACGCAACGGAGGAGGTGAAGCGATGGGCCTCTCTCTATTTTAATATCTGTATCTGGGGAGCGCCGGCCATATTGGGTTTATATGGCTTTGCCGGTTGGTTCATCGGTATGCAGAATTCTCGTTTTCCGATGTTTATCGCTATCACGCAAAATATCGTGAATATTGCGGCCAGCCTATGTTTCGTGTTTGTGCTGGGTATGAAGGTGGAAGGCGTAGCGTTGGGAACACTGATCGCCCAATATGCGGGCCTCTTCATGGCGTTTGCTCTTTGGTTGAAATATTATGGGCGTCTGAAAGCGTATATCGATTGGAATGGTCTTTGGGGTGGGGAGGAGATGCGTCGCTTCTTCTCGGTCAATAGTGATATATTTTTCCGGACCTTGTGTTTGGTCGCTGTTACTACCTTCTTTACTTCTACAGGTGCGAGACAAGGGGATGTGATATTGGCCGTAAATACCTTGTTGATGCAGTTGTTTACCTTGTTCTCTTATATAATGGATGGTTTCGCTTATGCGGGAGAGGCATTAGCCGGCCGGTTTATTGGGGCTAAAAACGATGTGGGGTTACGTAGATGCATTCGTTTATTGTTTCTATGGGGAATCGGCCTCTCTTTATCATTCACGATTCTTTATGCGTTTTTGGGGAGGGATTTTCTGGGACTGTTGACGAACGATACCTCGGTCATTGAGGCTTCCGGGGATTATTTCTATTGGGTATTGGCGATCCCTTTATGTGGATTCTCCGCTTTCCTTTGGGACGGTATCTTTATCGGGGCCACGGCTACACGCCAGATGCTTTACTCGATGCTTGTGGCCTCGGCTACTTTCTTTATTATTTATTACCTGTTTTATCGATCGATGGGAAATCATGCGTTATGGATGGCTTTCCTTGGATATCTCTCCTTGCGAGGTGGTATGCAATGGATACTTTGGCGATATAGGAAAATTACAATGCCCATTATAAGCAACTGACAATGCCCATCGTAAGCGGCTTATAATGCCCAGTATAAGGAGCTTATAATGCCCATTGTAATAAACAAAGAAAGCGAGACTTCTATCTGGTTGATAATCAAGTCTCGCCTTCTTTGTTATGTAGAATGATAGTTGTTTATCGTTGTCTGTATGAGATCAATTCTTCTGGGTTGAATCGTCCGATATAACTCTGATGTTTCTCTATCTCAGCCTCTACGTAATTGGTGTAAACAACCGCGGACTTAGCGAACAGCTCCGGTGCTTTCGTCGCGTCTTGGATCAATAGATGAGCCATGATGATATCAGCGGCCATCTCCATCAAGCGGCGAGCCACGAAATCGAGTAATTCCTGATCTTGAGACTCTTTTACTTTCGCCATGCTAGCCTCGAACTTATTGGCCATCTCTACTAAACGAGCCTTCAGCGGTTCCATCTCGGCGGAGCAAGGGATCGCCTCGAATTCACGGATGGTAGCCAGGTAAGACCCGTTTGTCACGTAACGTATGGCCGCTACGGTCTGCAATTGCGTCGTACCTTCATAGATGGAGGTGATACGGGCATCGCGGTAGATACGTTGGCAAGCATACTCCATCATAAAACCGGAACCTCCGTGTATTTGGATGCAATCATAGGCATTCTGGTTGGCGTATTCGGAATTCATACCTTTTGCCAACGGGGTGAAAGAATCCGCCAATTTGGCGTATTGCTTCTGTTCCTTACGCTCTTCCGGAGTCAGTTTGCGCTCACGGGCGATGTCGTCCAGTGCCTTGTAAATATCCACGTAACGAGCGGTTTGGTATAACAACGCACGTCCGGCATCCAGCTTCGCTTTCATGATGGCGAGCATGTCGTAAACAGCGGGGAAGTCGATGATTGCCTTACCGAACTGCTTGCGGTCTTTGGCGTAGGCTAATCCTTCGTTGTAAGCGGCTTGGCTGAGGCCTACCGATTGTGCGGCGATACCTAGGCGCGCGCCGTTCATCAAGGCCATCACGTATTTGATCAAGCCCAGTTTGCGATCGCCACAAAGCTCTGCTTTCGCGTTCTTGTAAACTAATTCGCAAGTAGGAGAGCCGTGGATTCCCAATTTATTCTCGATACGGCGTACGTTTACGCCCCCTTCCTGTTTGTCGTAGATAAACATGGACAAACCACGTCCATCCTTGGTACCTTCCTCGGAACGGGCCAATACGAGGTGAAGATCCGCGTCGCCATTCGTGATGAATCGTTTTACGCCGTTCAACCGCCAGCAATTCTCTTTCTCGTCGAAGGTAGCCTTTAGCATCACGGATTGCAGGTCGGAGCCAGCGTCCGGCTCGGTCAGGTCCATAGACATGGTTTCTCCCGCGCAGATACGTGGGATGAAACGGCTGTGCTGATCCTCGTTGCCGAACTCATATAAGGTTTCGATACAATCCTGTAATGACCAGATATTACCGAAGCCGGCGTCAGCCGCCGCTACGATCTCCGCGCACATGGTGTACGGCGTGATCGGGAAGTTCAAGCCACCGAAACGGCGAGGCATCGTCATACCGTTCAAACCGGCTTTTACCATTGCGTCGAGGTTTTGCTTCGTGCCGGAAGCATATTCCACACGGCCATTCGCACAGTGAGGACCTTCGGCATCTACGCCTTCCGCGTTAGGGGCGATGATCTCTCCGGTGATCTCTCCGGTAATCTCCAGCACCTTATCGTACGAGTCTATCGCGTCGGCATAATCTTGCGGCGCGTAGTCGAACTCTTCCTTGTCTCTGTACTCGCGTTCCTTCAGCTCGCAAATACGTTCCATCATCGGATTGTTCAAGTGATACTTGAGTTCCGGTATGTCTGTATAATAATTAGCCATCTTTACTTACTGTTCTTTTTGTAATACTTAATCATCTTAGGAATCACCTCTTCTACCGTACCATTGATTACGTAATCGGCGATCGTATTGATCGGGGCGTTCTCATCATTATTGATCGAAATGATGATACCGGCGTCTTGCATGCCGGCGATGTGCTGGATCTGCCCGGAGATACCGCAAGCGATATACAATTTCGGACGCACCGTGACACCGGTCTGACCGATCTGACGGTCGTGGTCGCAGAAACCGGCATCGACAGCCGCACGGCTGGCGCCTACCTCGGCGTGAAGCTCTTTCGCCAAATCGAACAATAAATTAAAGTTCTCCTTGGAGCCTACGCCATAACCTCCGGCCACTACGATCGGAGCGCCTTTCAGGTTGTGCTTCGCTTTCTCTACATGACGGTCGATCACCTTCACCACATAGTCTGTCTCGGGGACATACTTCGCTACGTCGTGGCGGATCACTTCACCTTTATAGTTCTCGTCAAGGACTTCTTTTTTCATCACGCCCTCACGAACGGTCGCCATTTGCGGGCGGTGTTCCGGGTTGATGATCGTGGCTACGATGTTACCACCGAACGCCGGACGGATCTGATATAATAAGTTCTCATAGGTAATACCCGCTTTTTTATCCTCGTGCGGGCCGATCTCCAAAGAGGTACAATCGGCCGTCAAGCCGCTTGTCAAGGCCGAGGATACACGAGGACCCAAGTCGCGACCGATCACCGTAGCGCCCATTAAGCAGATCTGCGGTTTCTCCTCCTTGAACAAATTAATCAAGATGGAAGAATGAGGAAGTGATGTATACGGGAATAAACCCGGAGCGTCGAACACATGAACCTTGTCGACGCCAAAAGGCAATACTTGTTTCTCTACACCCTCAAGGCCGGAGCCGGCAACAATCGCTTCCAGTTGGCAGCCTAATTGATTGGCTAGCTTACGACCTTTGGTCAGAAGCTCAAGACTTACATCGGCAACGCTCGTGCCTTCTGTCTCACAATATACAAATACGTTGTTCATAATCTTATCCGATGGTGTGGTTAGCTAATAGTTCGACAATCAAATCCTCTACATCTTGGTCGGAACCGTAGATCGTCTTGCTTTCCTTGGCCTGGAAGACGATGTTCTGGATCGCTTTTACCTTTGTCGGCGAACCGCTAAGGCCGCATTGAACCAAGTCTCCATTCACGTCGGCTACGCTCCATTCCTGGATATCTAGATACGGGCGGGTCTCGTACAATTCCGGGTAGCGAACGGTCGGTTCTCCATCTTGGTGACAGGCGGGTTGCGTGTTCCGTTCCTGTTTACCCATGGCGTATTTGTACTTCTGTACCAACTTCGCATTACGAGGACGGCAGGGAGCGGCGGAACCATTCACGGTGATTACGATCGGAAGCGGACCTTCCACGGTCTCGACACCCCCGTCGATATGACGTTTTACGGTGATACGTCCGGCCTCTTTATCTACGTTCAGGATTTCCTCGGCATACGTGATCTGGGTCAGTCCCAATTTCTCGGCGACTTGCGGACCTACCTGTGCCGTATCGCCGTCGATCGCTTGGCGACCACCGATGATAATATCATAATCGTTGATTTTCTTGATAGCCGTGGCAAGCGCATAGGATGTGGCTAGCGTGTCGGCTCCGGCAAACGCACGGTCGGTCAACAAAAAACCGCCGTCAGCACCACGATACAAACCCTCGCGGATGATTTCGGCGGCACGTCCCGGGCCCATCGTCAGCAGCGTAACTGTTGTCCCGGGGTAAGCGTCTTTCAAGCGTAACGCTTGTTCCAACGCGTTCAGGTCTTCCGGGTTAAAGATCGCAGGCAAGGCGGCGCGATTGATCGTACCGTCCGCTTTCATGGCGTCCTTTCCCACGTTTCGTGTATCCGGGACCTGTTTCGCTAAAACAATAATTCTTAAACTCATATTATATTAGGAATATTAGATTTTTATGTTGATATAATACTTCTACATTCTTGTTAATCTCGAGGTGCAAAAGTAATCAAACATTCTTTATAACAAAGAACTTTAGTCGGGAAATTGCACACTTCGTATCTGTTTGAGCATGTATTGCCTGTTGATTACTCGTAGCGATGATTGGTTCTCGATCTCTTTACGACTTGTCCGTACACGATCAACGCTATAGCGGAGACCAAGGCTATCGCACCGAAGTAATACCAGATGTAATGAGCGTTTGCGCTTGCCGCGAGCCATTCCTCGTGAGAGGCGAACAGCGTGGGTTCCGGACAGTATTTACTTAAAAGGAATCCAGATAATCCGAATCCGAAGATAGAGGATAAGAAAGAGTGCAAATGGCTGAATCCAAGATAGAGACCTTCTTCTCCTTTGGGTGCTTGCAAGGAGAAATACTCGAGAAAGCGAGGAGAGATGAACGTCTCCGCCAGCCCTTGGAAGACGATACCCACCACCATCATGAAGGCTACGGGATGCATCCCTAAGATCAAGGAATTAGTATCCAGCATATTGCCGGATGCCATGCAGAGGGCGGATACCGGCATGATAAACATCCCTACCGTCATGGAGGTAAGCGCTGTCCGTTTCCGCATCATCCGCGTGACCAGATTGACTGTCAGAACTACGACTAATGGATTTACGTTGGCGTACCAAGAAGGAGAGGCCCCCTCGCCGGCCAAACGAAGCACGTATTTAGGCATCGTGGCATACAGCTGGTGCTGAACCATCCAAAAGCCTGTAATGATGAGGATCAAGATCAATAACCGTCCGTTACTACAAACCTTGATCAGGGCGTTCCAAATTTGCCCGAACGTCTTGCCCTCGCCCGAGTGCTGGGCGCTTTTGTAGAAGAACCAGATGGCTAGCAAGGCAAGGAACGTCATGCTGGCCGAGAAATAATTCAGGGTGATCAACCCCTCGTTACCCAACGCCTCGCGAAGCGGCTTCACGATGGTCTTTCCGGAGAAAGCCCCGATATTTACCATTGCGTAGAAGATAGAGAAGCCCTTTGCCCGGGTTTCCGGCGTAGTCTCTTTAGCGACCGTACCGGAGATAACGCTCTTGATAAAAGCCCCGCCGCATACGATCAAGGCCATGATAGGGATAATGCCGTACTGAAGATTGCTCTCCAGCAATCCCGTAAAGGTAGTCGTCGTGCTGTATTCAACAAGTCCGGCGGATTGAAGCCAAGTAGGGTAAACAGCTAGTCCTAGATAACCACAAGTTAACAAAGTAAAAGCCAGTAACATGGAGTTGCGGAAACCGATCTTATCGGCCAACGCTCCGGCGAACGTGGGCAGCAGATACAGACAAGCGGAAAAGATACCGGCGATGCTGGCAGCCTGAATGTCGTTAAAGCCTAAGATGCGGCTAAGATAAAGGGTGATGACGATAAATACGCCGTAATAAGCGGCTCGCTCGAACAACTCGACGGTGTTCGCTACCCAGAATGCTTTACTGAACTTGATTTTCTCTTGTTTCTTAGTTGTCATGATATTTTTATTAGTAAGATAGATTAGATGGATAAGTAAAAGAGGAGGCGCAGGTGAGAAAATGAAGAGCTGCGCCTCCTCGTCTTTGTTTTATCGTATAGTAATTACGAATTAGGGCTTTACGGTATACGGTTGGTGGATCGCCTTATCGAAAGCTTTCCAATGCTCATCCGTCATGTTGCCCGGCGTAAACAACGCCACGCCAGCCGCTCCGTTTTCCATGGAGCCTCTTACGGCCTCCTCGATCTCGGACGGGATCAGTCCGTGGCCTTCCGGGTCCTTGATATTCGCCTTGTTCTGCCAATCCTCGCAGATGAACAAACCGCTATAAACCGGCTTCTTGCCTTGCACGGAGGCTACTTCCTCTTTCACGATCGGAGCCAGCCAAGAAGCGTCCTCCAGATAGAAATCGTTATAATTCATCGGGAAGAAAGCGTCGATATTCCATTTATTCCATTCTTGACGAACCATCCACTTGGCGTGAGAGTCCGGCCCCGGGAATACGGCGGCGCTCACTTTCTTGCCTTTGCCGTGAACCTCGTCGGCGATGCGGTTTACCAATTTCGTGATGAGGTCGCAACGGAACTGCGCCCATTCCTCGCATTTGGAAGGATCCTCTACGGATTTGATGTCGATACCGGTAGCGGCCTTGAAATCGGCTACGCATTTGTCGCAATAACAATAGTCCGCCGTAGGATATTCCTCGTCCATCACCAAACCGTATTTTTCCCAAAGTCCGCGGGCTAAGATGACATCCACGTAACGGATATAATCCAGATGGATATAATCCACCTCCGGGATATCGGCTACCTTGCCATACAGATTCAGCAAGAACTCCGCCGTACCTTCTTGGTTCGGGCACAGGCATTTGTAATAAGGCACATACGCCTGTACGGAATAGGCCGACTCGCCTTTCCGGTTCACGGCGTAGAGGGTGGAGTCCAATCCATGTTGCAACATGGCGGGAATCCATGCGTGATATTCCATGCCATTGGCATGGGCCGCTTTGGCGGCACGCTGAATTTTCTCCGTGTCGTGGCCGGCGTTGTAGCACATCCCGTCTACTCCGTGAGCATGCCATTTACTAAAGTCCGCCTGTAAGGTTTGCTCGGTGGTATTCCCACCTTCGCCTTGCCATGCGTAGACCTTGACTGTTTTCTCGGGAGCCTTGACGCAAGCCGTCAGAGCGACGGCCGCCAAAGCGATAAAGAGCTTCTTCATATCTCGCAAGCGCATAAAGTCGGTATTAAGTTACGATCGCCATAAGCGTTATCTACACGGGCTACGTTAATCCAAAACTTGCTGTCGTGCAACCATTCCAGCGGGAAGGCGGCCTTCGTGCGGGGATACGCGTGTTTCCACTCGTCGGCGGTCACCTCGTATTCCGGATGCGGGGCGTTCTTCAAGACGTTGTCCTCCTTGGATGCCTTGCCTTCCTCCACCTCCTTGATCTCGCTCCAGATACATTCCATTACCTCTACGAAACGATCCAGCTCGGCCTTGCTCTCGCTCTCGGTCGGCTCTACCATCAAGGTGCCGTGTACCGGGAAAGATAGGGTAGGAGCGTGGTAGCCGAAGTCCATCAAACGCTTGGCGATATCGCCCTCGTCGATGCCCGAACGCTCTTTTACCGTGCGGCATTCCAAGATCAACTCATGACCTACACGGCCTGTCGCTCCGGTATAAACGATGCCGTACGTATCCTTAAACTTAGCGGCCAAGTAATTGGCGTTCAAGATGGCCGTCTTCGTCACTGTCTCAAGACCTTCCGTACCCAGCAAGCGGATGTAAGCGTACGTGATCGGCAGGATACCGGCGCTACCATAAGGAGCCGCGGATACCGTATTCAAGTCGCTGCCCCAAAGCACCGGATGCTGCGGCAAGAACGGAACCAGATGCTCGGCCACGCAGATCGGGCCTACGCCGGGACCACCACCTCCGTGAGGAGAAGAGAAGGTCTTATGCAGGTTCAAGTGACATACATCGGCGCCGATCGTACCCGGATTTGTCAATCCTACCTGCGCGTTCATGTTGGCGCCATCCATATAAAGCTGTCCTCCGCAAGCGTGAACGATGTCGCACATCTCCTTGATGTCCACCTCGAAGATACCATGCGTAGACGGATAGGTAATCATGCTGGCAGCCAGACGCTCCTTGTTCTCCTCGGCTTTCGCGCGGAAATCTTCCAGATCGATATTACCATTCTCGTCGCATTTAACGGTTACGGTCTTATATCCGCATTGGATAGCGCTGGCCGGGTTGGTTCCGTGGGCGGAAGCCGGAAGCAAAACGATATCACGATGGCCTTGGCCGATGCTTTCCTGATAAGCACGGATCACACGAAGACCCGTGTACTCGCCGGCGGCGCCGGAGTTCGGTTGCAACGTACAGCCCTTGAAGCCTGTGATCGTGCATAAGTAAGAAGACAGGTTCTCGATCAGCTCCGTATAGCCTTCCACTTGCTCCTCCGGAGCGTACGGGTGGATATTCATGAATTCCGCACGGCTAAGCGGCAACATCGTAGAAGCCGGGTTTAGCTTCATCGTGCAAGACCCCAGTGAGATCATGGATTGAGCCAAGGAAACATCCTTTCGTCCCAAACGGGTGATGTAACGCATCAACTCGGTCTCCGTATGATATTTCTTGAATACGTCTTGCTGCAAGAAATCGGAGGTACGGGCGAATTTAGCGTCGAAATAAGTCTGGGCGGGGATAGACTCGTCCAGCATATAGTCTTTACCTGCGGCGCCGGCGAAGATGTATAGTAATACGCCTATGTCCGTAGGCAATGTCGTCTCGTCTATGCTGACGCCCACTTGTCCGGCCTCGAAGTAACGCAAGTTCACCTTGCACTCCAAGGCGATCTCACGCAGCGCGTTCACCGACACGTGTGAAGGAAGCTGTATCTTCAAGGTATCGAAATAATCCTTGTTTAATTGCGTATATCCCAGTTTCTCCAACTCCTTGGCCAAGAATCCGGCCGTGGAATGAATCCGTCCGGCGATGTTACGCAACCCCTCCGCTCCATGATATACGGCGTAGAAGCCGGCCATGGTAGCCAACAACGCCTGAGCCGTACAGATATTGGACGTAGCCTTCTCACGTTTGATATGTTGCTCGCGGGTCTGCAAGGCCAAGCGATAAGCCGGATGGCCGTAAGCGTCCTTGGAGATACCGATGATACGTCCCGGGATCGTACGTTTATAATCGTCCTTCGTAGCGAAGAAAGCGGCGGAAGGACCCCCGTAGAACATCGGGATACCGAAGCGCTGGCTGCTACCGAATACGACATCCGCTCCCCATTCTCCCGGAGGAGTCAGCAATACCAAGCTCATCAAGTCGGCGGCTACGCCTACCTTGGCTCCGGCGGCGCCCGCACGGGCCACGAATTCCTTATAGTCCTCGATCGAACCATCCGCGTTCGGGAACTGTACGATGGCGGCGAACACGTCCGGCGTGAACTCGAATTTCTTATAATCGCCCACTACCACCTGGATGCCCTGCGGGATCATGCGGGTGTGGATGACGGCCAGCGTAGAGGCGAACACGTTCTCGTCGACGAATACCGTATTCGCTTCCGCTTTCACCTGCGCACGGCTGCGTGAACCATGGAACATGGTAACCGCCTCGGCTGCCGCGGTCGCCTCGTCGAGTAGCGAGCAGTTCGCCAAGGGCAATCCGGTCAGTTCGCAGATAACGGTCTGGAAGTTCAGCAACGCCTCCAAGCGTCCTTGGGATACTTCCGCCTGATACGGAGTATAGGAGGTGTACCAAACTGGGTTCTCGAATACGTTACGTTGGATCGGGGCCGGGCAAACCGTGTCGTACCAACCCATACCGATATAAGAGGTGAATACCTCGTTCTTGGAGGCCAGCTCGGCGATATGCTCGGCGAACTCACGTTCCGTCATGGCCTCCGGGAGGTTCAACGGCTCTTTCAAACGGATGTTGGCCGGAATGGTCTGATCGATCAACTCGTCCAAAGACTTCACGCCAATCGTCTCCAACATAGCGGGAATATCTTCCGCTGAGATGCCCACGTGGCGGTTTACAAACTTATTTGTGTCCATAATTCTAGTATTTTATAAATAAGGATTATTTAATTTCTCATCAATGATTCGTGTCTCGGGGCCATGGCCGGGGTATACCACGGTCTCGTCCGGCAACGACAGTAATTTGTCCTTGATAGCGGCAAGCAGTACATCTTGGTTGCCTCCCCATAGATCAGTACGGCCGATGCTTCCGGCGAACAAGGAGTCTCCTACGATCACGAAACCGTTCTTCTTGTTATAGAAAGCCACGCCTCCGGGCGAATGACCGGGAACGCTCAATACCGCCAGCTCGGATTTCCCGAACTTTATGATTTCCCCGTTTACCAGATATTTCCCTACCGGGATGCTTTTCGCCTTCATCGGCAGGCCGAATGCCTTGGCTTGCTCCTCGGGAGAGGGAAGGCCCTCCACGTCCGCTTTATGGGCTTCCGGGCTCAATCCGTAGGTGTCATGGATGAATTCGTTACCGAATATGTGATCCAGATGGAGGTGCGTACAAAGGTAACGTTTCAGCGTCAGCCCGTTTTGGGCGATAAAGTCGCTTACTTCTTTTTGTTCCTCTTTGCGCAGGCAGCCGCAATCGATAAGGACCGCCTCCTTGGTATCATCGTATAGCAAATACGTATTCTCGGAGAAATAGTTTACTTCGAAAGATTTTATCGTAATCATAAGGGTACGTACACTACTTTTTTAGTTTCAAAAAACTCTTCTTTAAAATGGTCTTTCAGATCCATGCTTATCGCTTGGTTCCGGAAAGGCAATATCTCGTGCGCCAGCTCTCCACCTTTCAGGCAAATCAATCCGTTGGGCAATGCGTTGATCTGTTCTTTCTTTATATTCTTGCGGACGATCTTTACCAGATCCGCCAGAGGCATCACGGCACGGCTTACCACGAAATCGAAAAGCTGCTTTTCCTCCTCGCCCCGGCAATGGCGGAAGGATACGTTCTCCAGCCCGATCGCCTCGGCCACGGCTTGTCCCACCTTGATTTTTTTCCCGATGCTGTCTACCAGATGGAAATGGGTCTCCGGGAATAAGATCGCCAAGGGGATGCCGGGAAAACCGCCTCCCGTACCCAGATCCATCACCGAGGAACCCGGCTTGAAACGCAGCATATCGGTGATACCCAGCGAGTGAAGCACGTGATGCGGATATAGGTTCTCGATATCCTTCCGTGAGATCACGTTGATCTTGGCGTTCCAATCCGTATATAGGTCATATAGGGCGGCGTACTGCTCTTTTTGCCGGTCGGTGAGATCGGGGAAATAAGATGTGAGAATTGAAAATTGAGAATTGAGAATTGAAAATTTCTCTGTATTTTGTTCCATAGGACATCTGTTTATAGGTTTATCTATCATTAATTTTCAATTCTCAATTTTCAATTAACTGACTTATCGGGCTGTCATCCCGCAGCAAATAGCGGATTTCCTTGTAAGGGAGATGGACGTTCGTGACGCCTACCACGTATGCCGCTATCTCATATTCGTTGAAAGAATAGGTGATACCCGTCTCGTCTACGAGGAAGTTACCGTTCGGGAAGATCTCGTCCACGCTAAAGAAACCGATATTTTCCAGTTCCTTGGCGTCGGATACGTTGTTTTGCTTGGCGATCTGATCTACCAATATTCGCGCCAGATTGTCTTGATAGTTGTCCACGAATATCTCCTCCTCGGTGATCGGCTTACCGGTCTTGAGGTTCACTACATGGTTATTGTAGGAATGTGCGCCATGCGCTCCGCCCGTATAGTTCTCGAAGCTTACCGTATAGCTGATGATATCGTCTTGGTTGAAGGCGATATCATCCGACGACATCTCATAGTAAGAGAACCAAGAGCCCACCGGTGTCTCGTCGGATTTCGCCACCTCAGCCTTGTAATCCTCTTCCAGATCCTTATAAGCGGCCAGATAGTCGTCGGTATATTTCCGTACCGCCTCCTCGGGGGATAATTGCTCATAATTCTCGCCGAAATAAGAGGAGACGAACTGTCTCTGTAGATTCTTAAGAACCTCTTTATCCGAATATTTCCGGGGATAAACGAACTTGATCTCTAGATTGCAATTGGGATTATCCGGATTATCTAACAAATGGTAAGTCTTTTCCACGCTGATAGAATCAAACGTGATACTGTTTTCGGAAGCCTTCTTCGTTCCGGTATCGCAACCCGTGGCTAAGATACCTATCAAAAGAAGCGCCAGCATGCTTTCGCGTAAATGCGTTCTCATCGGACTACAGATTTAATTTATTTGTACGCGAATGTACGTTATTAAATTGTATAATCAAATTGCACGATGAAGTTTAATAAGAGGACAATCTTTCCTCGGTGGTTTTCGGGTTGAGTTGTCTATTTGTCCGATACTTTCCGGGTGTTCTCTTGCGTGAGAAGGATAGTTCCCATTTTATATCACCTAGGGGCGTACCTAGCCTTATGAGAATACAAATGTTATTTTCATGCTTTCATCTAGATGAAAGCAAACTGTATAGGTTATCATATTTGGAAAATAAGAGCTTTCTGCCACTATAGACATCTCATCCATAGGCTTTAGATCAAAAACAGTCTTTCCTAAATAATCTGTATATAAAACAGAATCTGGCTTAATGACTGTATTATACCTTTTATACTTTAATATTCCATTTCCTTCATAAGATGCAAGGCCACCAAACTCTGTCGTTATATTAATGTCATAATACAAATACACTTTTGCGCCTGCATCAGGTTTTCTTGAGCTTGTACTTTCTTGGTCATAATAAACCTCTATTTCGGCTTGAGGATCTTCTGGTTTTTCCCCTTCATCGATAATGTCATTTTCACTACAACCAATAAAAATGACCATGAAAAATATAAATAAAGAAGTTCTCATGTTTCTGAATCAGTTTTAATTAGTTAACAACTAAAATAGGATTGCCCTAAATGTACAATTAGTTTTTATCATACCATTATAGTTTGAAGGAAATTATGGGTAATGATGATAAAATTTAACTATAGCCTATTGGCACAAGTCTACCATCAATAGGATGTGAACGCATTAAAAAGGTTAAACAATAGTGAGCTACCTATATTCTCACGAACGAGATAGCTCTTTTCTTTATTTAACTAAATAACCAAGCTTTTCCTCTGAAAAGCCATGTTGTTAAATTCGATTAATTATAGGCCAAATGTATAATTATTGGAGAAATAGAGTTTTTATGGGCAGACACAAAAAAAAAGCGTGAAGCTGCCGTTATATTGTTATAGGCTTGTCAGGTATCCCCATACCTTTGTCAACTATAACAAACGACAGCTCACGCCATTATTGTATATTTGAGATAATACAACAGCGTGAGCATGAAGTTTGTTATTCTAGTTGACTTTGCTTTTAGGGATGTTTGACAATGCCTAGAATAACACTCGATGCTCTAATACATAATATGTCGCCATGCTTTTCAACTAACGCTATAGCCACATGACGATGCAAATATAACTATATATTTTGTAAATCAATGTTTTTATTGGCGAATTATTAACAGATATGCAAGTGCATACTACTCGTTCTTATGCTTTCTCTTTAGCTATCAGCCCATCGAAATACCTCCGCAGCAACCATGCCATGGCTTGCTGTCGCACCATCGTCAGCCGATAGTCCTCGCTGATGGGCAGGTGACCCGGTGGTCTCCAATGGGCGAAGAGGCTCATGGCGTGGCGTTTCTCCTCGGGGGTATCGTGTATCAATCCCCGCTCTTGCAAGGACTGATTGAAATGGGTCGGGTAAAGAGAATTTCTTACCCGGCTCGGATAGTCTTCTTATTTCTCAATGATTAACGATGAATTGCTCTTTTTGCAAGATCGAATTCGAATTATGAATCGTAACAAAGTACATTCCATTCGCCAGAGAAGATATATCTATGGAATTGTATCTATTTAGTAATCCAGACTTACATTTTGTTCCATTAATAGAGTATATTTCATAAGAGTCTTGCGACTTACTTAATAGATTGTTAGTTTCTTGATTCTCTAAATTGATATTTAGTATAGATGAATTGTCATTCATGATGCTATAGGTGTTTTTTAGATATAGGCGGAATGTCTGCGTTAAAGTGGAGCCATCAGCTTTAGCTGTAATGACAATAGGCGATGTGCTACTTGAATTTGCTAACACAGAGGCTGTTGTAGATGATGAAGAATAAAAATTACCGGGATTTCCACCGCTGCAATTCCATTTGTACACTATATTCGTTGGGAATTTGATTGATATATTTACAGGTGAATTTAAGGGAATAGTCCAGTTGATAGTTTCCATACCGGAATAATTAAATGTCTCTCCACGTTCTACTGCAATCGTTCCGCTCGTAGTTCTTGCTCTCATCCCATTTAGGGCTAAAAAATGAGAGAGTAAATCCGAAGAATAGTGTTGTGGATCTTCATTTTTCTTATCATGAGTCCTTGCGTAATCATATGCTTCATGAGCTGTTGTAAAAGCGTCTTGGTTAACATCTCCTACCATATATCCAGAAGAAGCTTTCTTCGTGACAGCCTCCGTCCAATAGTAAACGAATTCATCGTAACGGCCGTCACTCATGGAAGAAGATGGCTGATCTTTAGTGGAAGCCGTTGATATGGAAACCTTTGGATTATTTTTAAAATAAGAGATAAAACCGCCACTGAAACATTGTCCCATTACGATATTGATCGCTTTGGCATTAATGGCATTCACCCAAGGAGCGAAAGTTGATGCATACAAATTCTCATCGTTCCATAATGTTAAACTAGAGTTCCCGGAAGAGTCATAATTTCCGTGATCTATTGTGAAAATAAAAAGATAGTCGTTGGAGGTAAGCCTCGACGCAAGATTGCTAAAAGTAGTCTTGATATTATTGCTTGTCGCCGCAAATTGTATATCGTTTGTTCCATTTCCGTCTAAATCTAACGGCGAAGAATCGCCAGTGCTTCTATCGATGTTGCTGCTCGTTCCATCTGACATTATAACGGTAATATGGGCAGAGTCATAATTATACGTATAAAGCAATGTCTGATAAATAGAAGAGCAATCGTTCCAATATCTCGGGTAATTGACAGAGGGATTTCCTCCTCCACTAATTATTACTGCATATTTGTTGCTATCATATGTTGCCTTTGTTTGAAGGAGCTGAGGCCTTGCCATAGGCTTGACAAAAACAGACTCATCAAATGTAACTACGCTAGACTTTATTTTATCCATATCAGCCAATGATGGTTTAGTAGGGTAGAAATTACTCTCTATTATATCTACTTCACCATTGTTACTTCCGATAAACATATAGTTACAAGAGTGTCCCCAATTGGATAAAGGATACTTATTTATGAAAAACATCCAAGAGCCATAATCCGGGGATTCTATACTTTTATCACCAATCTCAATGACTGTGTTGGCTGGTAATATCTGCTTGGATACAAATATTTCAGTGGAATCTAATGTAGTCGAATCAATGCCACTAATAACTATATTATAAGCTTCGAGTTTAGTTATGGATTTATTTGCGCTGTTTATGGCTCCTATAGATAGTAGAAGCACATAAATGATGATAAAATACATTTTTTTCATAATGTCGTAATTTAATTTAGATTAATTGTTTGTGTTAGATCTCTTGTGAAATCAAATTTAAAAGAGGCATATTCACTATTCTCTTGCATGATCACACAATCATAAGACTGCCCTTCTTGAAGGTTGCTGATTTCATATGTTAATTGTCTTCCACAAAGACAATTAGCATCATCGCCAATTGGCGTGAATTTAATTATGATTACTTTTTCATTATAACTGATACTCGACTCTATTTTTTCCAGAGCGCAATTCAGTTGGACATGGTACATGTCCACTCTTAGAGTGTTTGTGTTAACTGCACTGATTTCTACATAAGCGGTCTCTTCTTGCGCCTTGGTCAAGTTTTTCCCCGTGGCGCATTCCGAGTAGGAACCATTTTTTAGGTACACGCTGTTTTCCTTATCGTTACAACTTATAAGGATCATAGCGATTATTGCCATGAATTGCAAAATAATGATTTTCATAAATAGAATGTTAATTTAATATCTTTATTATTAGAAATAGAAAACCATACGCTTTACTAAAAAGTAGAAGTTGGTTTGGCTAGTTTAGATTCAGTCTTACATTTTATAGAAACATGAAGGCTGTTAGAGCATGACTTGTAATTTTATTTTATCTTTTTTCCAAAGATATGATTTAATTATTATTTATTGGCTTGAAAAAGTATTATATTTATGATTTTGCATTAAATTAACAATGTGTATGTTTTATTTCTTAATCTCCAAAGGAGATGGTTCGTTTTGCTTTCTCTTCTGTTATCGGCCCATCGAAATACCTCCGCAGCAACCACGCCATCGCCTGCTGTCGCAC
Source organism: Parabacteroides sp. AF21-43 (assembly GCF_003635435.1). NCBI lineage: Bacteria > Pseudomonadati > Bacteroidota > Bacteroidia > Bacteroidales > Tannerellaceae > Parabacteroides > Parabacteroides sp. AF21-43. The sequence continues at coordinate 25,744 of NZ_QTMG01000034.1, forward strand.
CATCGTCAGCCGATAGTCCTCGCTGATGGGCAGGTGACCCGGTGGTCGCCAATAGGCGAAGAGGCTCATGGCGTGGCGTTTCTCCTCGGGGGGGGTCGTTGATCAATCTCCGCTCTTGCAGGGATTGGTAGACATGGGCGGGGTAGAGACGTTCCAGTGGGTAACCGGCCTTGTATTGCTGGAATACCTTGCGGAGGAAGGCAAGCTCACGCTCTTTCTTGTAGGCCGTGATATAATAGCCATTGGCATAGATGTCACAAAGCAGGGCAATATATAATGAAAAGCGTCAGATCCGTATTTGCGCTTTATTTGACGGATTTTACGGTTGCTTAGTAAATCCGTGTCGAGCGGGAAATAATCCGGCTCCTTTTTAATAGGTCGTGCCATTACTCCTTCTTTTCCGGGTATCCTTGAATCAGAAGAATTTTACAATAAGCAGAAAATGAGGTTTTGTTTGCAAGGGGTTGAAAATCAGAGTCGTAAAAAACATCGTAATGTTTGCGTTAAAACACGTACATGTTTTTCCGAAAAGTCGTACATGTTTTTGGATATTCACGTACGTGTTTTTCCGGAAATGATATTGATGTAAAATAGGAACATTAAAAAATACAATAACCTTACCTAGTGAGATTCTGTCACAAGAGATATTCCGGGTATTTTATGGTTAGATCGATTTGGGTACGGTTCTCCTATTGGTATCCGAGGACGATGTGGATTTTGGATATTTTCTATTATCTTTGTCTGCTGAAAGTGTATTATCAATTCAAAATGTAAATAATATCATGAGAAAATTATTGTTAGCCTTTTGTGCGTTCGCAACGATTTGTAGCGCCGGGGCGCAGTGGAAGCCCGCCGGAGACAAGATCAAGACGGACTGGGCTGAGAAAGTAGATCCCCGGAATGTATTGCCAGAATATCCACGCCCCGGGATGGAACGTGCGGATTGGCAGAATTTGAACGGCGAGTGGGAATACGCTATCCTTCCAAAAGGACAGGCAGAGCCGACGAGTTTCGATGGGAATATCTTGGTGCCGTTCGCCGTGGAATCCTCCTTGTCCGGCGTGCAAAAAGAAGTGGGGGAGAAGAATGAGTTGTGGTATAAACGAACCTTTACGGTGCCCTCCTCATGGAAAGGAAAAGATATCTTGTTGAACTTCGGCGCCGTGGATTGGAAAGCGGACGTGTTCGTGAATGATATCTTGATCGGTTCCCACACGGGAGGCTTTACCCCGTTTTCCTTGAATATCACTCCCTATCTGAATGGCAAAAGTACGCATAAGCTGGTGGTGCGTGTATGGGACCCGAGCGATAAAGGCTACCAACCCCGTGGAAAGCAAGTGGCCAACCCGGAGGGAATCTGGTATACGCCGGTCACCGGAATCTGGCAGACCGTATGGCTGGAGCCGGTCGCTTCCTCGCATATCACCTCTATCAAGGCGATCCCGAATATCGATAATGGCGTGATGAGCGTGACGGTCGGGGCTTGTTCCGACTCCCCGGTGTCGGACATCGTGGAGGTCAGCTTGCTCGATAAGGGGCAGGTGGTTGCTACCGCCAAGGGCGTACAAGGGACAGAATTACGCTTGGCCGTGCAAAATCCTACGTTGTGGGAACCTTCCAATCCTTATTTATATGATATGAAGGTGAGCTTGTCGAAGAATGGCAAGAAGGTGGACGAGGTGAAATCGTACACCGCCTTCCGTAAGATATCCGCCGAGCGTGACGCCAACGGCATCATGCGTATGCGCTTGAACAACAAGAACCTGTTCCAATACGGCCCGCTGGATCAAGGCTGGTGGCCCGACGGGCTTTACACGGCTCCCACGGACGAGGCGTTGCTGTATGATATCGTGAAGACGAAAGCGTGGGGCTTCAACATGATCCGCAAGCACGTGAAGGTAGAGCCGGCCCGCTGGTACTATCATTGCGATAAGGAAGGTATGCTGGTTTGGCAGGATATGCCTAGCGGCGACATGGGTAACCAATGGGCGCCTCATACGTATAACGGTGGAACCGACAAGGAGCGTACCGAGGAGTCTATCCGTAATTATTACAAGGAGTGGAAGGAGATCATGGACCTGTGCGTCTCGAATCCTAGCGTAGTAGTATGGGTGCCCTTCAACGAGGCTTGGGGCCAGTTCGATACCGAGAAGGCTGCCGAGTGGACAAAAACATACGATCCTTCCCGTCTGGTGAATCCGGCCAGTGGCGGTAATTTCCGTGCGTGCGGCGATATCTTGGATTTGCATAATTACCCGGGCCCGGCGATGTACCTGTTCGATCCGGTGCGTGTGAACGTATTGGGCGAGTATGGTGGTATCGGCTTGGCCGTGGAGAACCATTTGTGGTGGAACAAACGCAACTGGGGCTATGTACAGTTTAAGAATAGCGATGAGGTGACCGCCGAGTACGTGAAGTACGCCCGTGAGCTGAAGAAAATGGTTCCGAAGGGCTTCTCCGCCGCTGTCTACACGCAAACCACGGACGTAGAAGGTGAGGTGAACGGCCTTATGACCTACGATCGCAAGGTGATCAAGATCAATGAGGCCGAGGTGCGCAAGGCGAACCAAGAGGTGATCAAGGCCTTGTCTGAGTAGAAGGCTTAGAAAAAATAGTTATTTGACTCGATGATAGATCCGGTCCGGGCAAAGAGAGATTCTTTCCCGGATCGGATTGTTTTAGCGAAATGAATATGATTCGGAATGTGAGTTTGCGAGACGCCAAGGCGATCGTGGATATATACAATGAATATGTCGTGAATAGCGTGGCTACGTTCGAGACGGAACCTTTGCGGGTGGAGGAGATGGATGGTCGCATAGCCGGGATCTCGGCGAGTTATCCTTATCTGGTATACGTAGATCATGATGAGGTCGTGGGATATTGCTATGCCCATGCGTGGAAAGAAAAGGCAGCTTATAAATATACGCTTGAGACCACCGTTTATTTATCCCCGAGATACAAGGGCAAGGGGATCGGCCGGCAGCTTATGGAAAGGCTGATCGAGGAATGTCGGGCAGGCGGCTACCACGCCTTGATTGCCTGCATTACCGAGGGGAATGAGGCTAGCTGCTCGCTGCATGAGAAGCTGGGGTTCAGAAAAGTATCCCACTTCGAGAAAGTAGGGCTGAAATTCGGGCGGTGGCTGGACGTGGTAGATTATGAATTGATAATTAAGCCTAACGAGAGGTAACTTTCGAATCTCAATTTTCAATTCTCAATTAATATACCTATCTTCGCGATAAACAAAATGTAAAGAATGAAATACAATACAGAAGGAAAAAGATTGACTTTGCCCGAATACGGACGCAATATCCAAAATATGGTGGACTATTGCGTGACTATCCAAGACAGGGAAGAGCGTAAGCGTTGCGCCAACACGATTATCAACATTATGGGAAACATGTTCCCGCACTTGCGTGACGTAAATGACTTTAAGCATATCCTCTGGGATCATCTGGCGATCATGGCCGATTTTAAGCTCGATATAGACTATCCGTACGAGATCATCAAGAAGGAGAACCTGTATAGCCGTCCGCCTCGTATCCCGTACAACAATAACCGTATACGCTACCGCCATTACGGAAAGACCTTGGAGCTGATGATCCGCAAGGCCACGGAGCTGCAACCCGGTATGGAGAAAGACCAGCTCGTGCGGCTGCTGGCAAACCAGATGAAGAAATCGTTCCTTACTTGGAACAAGGAAAGCGTGGACGACCGTAAGATCTTCAAGGATCTGGACGAGCTGTCTAGCGGCAAGATCGTATTGAGCGAGGAGGAACACAAATTGGCCGAGAGCCGTGATATCTTGGCCCGTAATAACAGTGGCGGCAACAAAAGGAACTTTACGCGTAAAGGCAGATGAGCTCGTTCGTTATAGAAGGTGGTTATCGCTTGTCCGGCGAGATCGTTCCGCAAGGCGCCAAGAATGAGGCGTTGGAGGTGATCTGCGCGACATTGCTAACACCGGAGAAGGTGACCATACACAATGTGCCTGATATCTTGGACGTGAATAACTTAATCCAGCTCCTTAGGGATATGAGGGTCAAGGTGGAGCATCCGTCCGCCGATACCTATACCTTTCAGGCGGACGACGTGGACATGGAGTATTTGAGTACCGAGGAGTTCCTGCGCAAGAGTGGTAGCCTGCGGGGTTCCGTGATGATCGTAGGCCCGTTGGTAGCCCGCTTCGGCAGGGCGCTGATCCCGAAACCGGGTGGCGACAAGATCGGGCGACGCCGGCTGGATACGCACTTCGTGGGAATCCAGAAGCTGGGCGCTTGCTTTAGCTACGACGCCGGGCGGCAAGTATACGAGATAGAGGCACGCCAGTTGAAAGGCGCTTATATGCTGCTCGACGAGGCTTCCGTGACCGGAACGGCGAATATCTTGATGGCTGCCGTGCTGGCCGAGGGGGTGACGACGATCTATAACGCCGCCTGCGAGCCTTACCTGCAACAACTTTCCACGATGCTGAACCGCATGGGAGCGAGAATCTCAGGTGTCGGTTCTAACCTATTGACAATAGAAGGTGTACGGTCGCTTTCCGGCACGGAGCATACCATCCTCCCCGATATGATCGAGGTGGGTAGCTTTATCGGTATGGCCGCTATGACCGGATCGGAGATCACCATCAAGAATACAGGATATGATAAGCTGGGAATCATCCCGGACGCTTTTCGCCGCTTGGGTATTACCGTGGAGCAGCGAGGCGATGATATTTATATCCCCCGGCATGATTCCTACGAGATCGATACGTTTATCGATGGTTCTATCATGACCATCGCCGACGCTCCTTGGCCGGGGCTTACACCGGACTTGCTGAGCGTATTTCTCGTAGTGGCTACGCAATCCGTGGGAAGCGTGCTGATCCACCAGAAAATGTTTGAGAGCCGCTTGTTCTTTGTGGACAAGCTAATCGATATGGGAGCCCAGATCATCCTTTGCGACCCGCACCGGGCTACGGTGATCGGGCTGGGCAACCGCTTCAAGTTACGGGGCTCTACGATGGTATCCCCGGATATCCGTGCGGGTATCGCCTTGCTGATCGCCGCCATGAGCGCCGAGGGCACCAGCACGATCCATAATATAGACCAGATCGACCGGGGATATCAAGGGATCGATAAGCGATTGAACCGGATCGGGGCACGTATCACGAGGATTTAAAGATTTTAGGCGATGATTAGAGAAGAAGAGGTTTTCAAGATCGGGCAGTTTGCCAAGCCCCATGGCATCAAGGGGGAGTTGTCGTTGGTGACGAATAGCGATGTGCTGGAAGATGCCGAGGACCCGTACATTGTTTGCGAGATGGATGGTATCTTGGTACCGTTCTTCGTGGAGGATTTCCGCTATAAGACCGATACGGTGGTCTTGGTGAAACTGGAGGACGTGAATTCCGAGGAGGATGCCCGCATGTTTGTGGGCAAGGAGGTGTTTTATCCTTTGGACGCCGTGGACGAGGAGGATCTCGTGGGGGATATGACGTGGGACAGTTTTATCGGTTATACCGTGACGGACGTACAGAAAGGCTATTTAGGAGAGATAACAGACGTGGATGAGACGACAATCAACGTCCTTCTGCGTGTCGATCATAAAGGCGAGGAGCTGTTGATCCCAGCCGTGGAGGAGTTGATCACCGAGGCCGACCATGAGGCCCGTAGCCTCACTGTGTCTTTGCCGGAGGGACTGATTGATTTATAATTGAGAATTTATAATTGAAGATTAGGGGTTGAAAAAGAAGAATACGAAATCGTTTTGGCACCGGATCCGGTTTAAATATAAACTTTCCTTCATCAATGAGGGGACGTTGGAGGAGGTGTGGTCTTTCCGGCTTTCGCAGTTATCGGCGTTTGTCACTTTGGCGGTGTTCGCCTTTTTCTTGATCGCCGTTACCGCTTTTATCATCATCAAGACACCGATTCGCAACTACTTGCCGGGTTATCTCGACGTGGAGGTTCGCAAGGAGATTATGCAGAATGCCTTGCGGGCGGATTCGTTGGAGCGTATGATGGAGATCCAGTCCCTTTATCTGGATAACGTGGCCGGAATCCTTTCCGGTACGATGCCCTTGGACTCGATCCGTCAGATAGATTCTTTGGCTAGCAACGATATTAACTATGAGATTCCTCGTAGCAAGGAAGAGACTCGCTTCGTGAAAGATTACGAGGAAGAGGAGAAATATAATTTATCGGTATTGACCGACCCGGGCAAGGTACCGACCGAGGGGGTCTTTTTCTATAAGCCCGTGAATGGCGTGGTCACCTCTCATTATGAGACGGATGTCCATCATTATGGCGTGGATCTGGCCGCGGCCCCGAAGGAGAGTGTCTTGGCTACGTTGGATGGTACGGTGATCTATACCGGTTTCGATCCGAACCACGGAAACGTAATTCAAATACAACATAAGAACGGATTCATCTCGGTTTATAAGCACAACGAATTGTTGCTGAAAGAGGTGGGAGACCATGTGGTAGCCGGTGAGGCGATCGCTCTGGTCGGGAATACGGGAGAGTTGTCTACCGGACCGCACCTGCATTTCGAGTTGTGGTATAAAGGCAATCCGGTGAATCCGGAAGAATATATAGCTTTTTGATAATCCATGAAAAAAAGACAGTTAGCGATATTAGGCTCGACCGGTTCCATCGGAACCCAAGCCTTGGAGGTAGTGAGCGAGCATTCCGATCTTTTCGAGGTGTATGCCTTGACCGCGAATAACCAAGTGGACTTATTGATCAATCAGGCCCGGAAATATATGCCGGAGGTGGTGGTGATCGCCAATGAGCGGAAATATCCCGAGCTGAAAGAGGCCTTGGAAGACCTGCCGATCAAGGTATGGGCGGGTGCCGACGCTATCGCCCAGATGGTGCAGTCGGAGCCGATCGATATGGTGCTGACGGCGATGGTGGGCTATTCCGGCTTGCGACCGACGATCTCGGCGATCAAGGCGGGAAAGGCGATCGCCTTGGCGAATAAGGAGACATTGGTCGTGGCCGGCGAGCTGATCATGAAGCTGGCCGCCGAGCATAAGGTGCCTATCTTGCCGGTGGACTCGGAACATTCGGCCATTTTTCAATGTTTAACAGGTGCGTACGATAATCCGATCGAGAAGATCTTGCTGACGGCTTCCGGTGGTCCGTTCCGGCGGAAGACGCTGGAGGAGCTGGCTACCGTGACGAAGGCGCAGGCCTTGAGGCATCCGAACTGGACGATGGGGGCGAAGATCACGATAGACTCGGCCTCGATGATGAACAAGGGCTTCGAGATGATCGAGGCGAAATGGTTGTTCGATGTCACGCCGGATCAGGTACAGGTGGTGGTGCACCCGCAGTCGGTGATCCACTCGATGGTGCAGTTTGAGGATGGCGCTGTGATCGCCCAGCTGGGAATTCCCGACATGAAATTGCCGATCGCCTACGCTTTCTCGTTCCCGACACGTATGAGGAGCATGGCGCCCCGTCTGGATTTCAACCAATATTCGACCTTGACGTTCGAGGAGCCGGATATGGAACGTTTCCGCAACTTGGCTTTCGCTTTCGAGGCGGCCCGCCAAGGAGGGAATATGCCCTGTATCTTGAATGCCGCCAATGAGGTGGTGGTGGCCGCCTTCCTGCAAGATCGTATCGGCTTCTTGCAAATGAGCGACGTGATCGAGCAGACCATGCGGAAAGCCTCGTTTATCGTCAATCCCTCGTATGAGGATTACGTGGCTACCGACACCGAGGCTAGGCGGTTGGCGGCCGAGTTATTTTGAAATAATTTAAAACAGAACAAACAATAGTAGATGGAAACTTTTTTGATTAAGGCGTTACAGCTTATCTTGAGCTTATCGATACTGGTGATTGTCCACGAGTTCGGGCATTTTATCTTTGCTCGGATTTTCAAGGTGCGGGTAGAGAAGTTCTACCTCTTCTTCGATCCGTGGTTCTCGCTATTCAAGTACAAGCCGAAAAACAGTGACACGGAATACGGCGTAGGCTGGCTTCCGTTGGGAGGATATTGTAAGATCTCCGGTATGATCGACGAGAGTATGGACAAGGAGGCGATGGCCCAGCCGCCCAAGCCTTACGAGTTCCGCTCCAAGCCGGCCGGACAGCGTTTGATGATTATGGTAGCGGGCGTGGTGTTCAACTTCTTGCTGGCTTTGTTTATTTATTCCATGATCTTGTTTACGTGGGGCGATACGTACTTGCCTTTGAAGAACATGAAGATGGGTATGAATTATAGCGAGACGTTCCAGAACGTCGGTTTTCAGGACGGTGATATCTTGCTGAGAGCGGACAATGAGGAGTTGGAGCGTTTCGGTAGCGACAGTTTCCGCAAGGTGGTGGAGGCAAAGACCGTGACGGTGCTCCGTGACGGGCGGGAGACCGTGATCTCCATACCGGAGGATATGATGCAACGTTGCATGCGTGACGGAAAAGGCTTCGCCGATCCTTTGCGTATCCCGATGGTTGTTCGTGAGCTTCCCGACAAGAATGCCCCGGCGGCTCTCGCTGGCATGCTGCCGAAGGATAGCGTGGTGGCTATTAACGGTGTGGCTACCCCGACGTTTTATGATGCCTCCGGGTTATTGTTAGAGAATAAGGGCGAAGAGGTGACAGTAGATTTCTACCGGAACGGCCAGTTGGAGTCGTTGACCATGAGGACGGACTCGGCCGGGAAAATTGGCGTAGCGGTGATGTTGCCTACGGATCTCTATCAGACCGTGACCCGCGAATACGGCTTTTTCGAGTCGTTCCCCGCCGGTATTAAATTAGGTATTAATACCTTGAAGGGATATGTGAACGACATGAAATATGTGTTTACGAAGGAAGGTGCCTCCAGTTTGGGCGGTTTCGGTACGATCGGCGGATTGTTCCCGTCTGTCTGGGATTGGCGGATTTTCTGGGAACGTACGGCTTTTCTATCTATCATCTTGGCGTTCATGAATATCTTGCCGATTCCGGCCTTGGATGGCGGACACGTGATGTTCTTGATCTATGAGGTAGTGGCCCGTCGCAAACCGAGCGATAAATTCCTAGAGTATGCCCAAATGGCAGGTATGTTTATCCTGTTCGCTTTATTGATCTATGCGAATGGAAATGACATCTTCCGCTTCTTCTTCAAGTAACGTACGTCTCTACAACTAGATACAAAAAACCTCCCGGATCACTTTTCTATGTGATCCGGGAGGTTTTTTTGTATGAATAAAGTCCTCTTTCTTATTTCAGGATGTCGTTGATAGAAGCGAGGATCTTCTTGGAGTTCTCGTCTTTCGGGTCGAGTTCGACAGCCTTTGTCAAATATTCTTTCGCTTGCTTGAAGTCTTTGTCGGCTTTCGCTTTCTCGGCGTTGTATTTATCCGGCTCGGAAGTAGCGATCGGGGTAGCGGCCTGTAATATCTTCGCTCCGTTGCCATACAGCATGGCGCCAAGGCTGTAGTAAGCGTTGCTCTGGTAATCCTTGTTCGATACGGCTAGGACCTCTTTGTACATTTTCTCGGCACCGGCCAGATCTCCCTTCTTTTGGGCGGCTTGTCCTTGTTTGATGCAGTAACCGTAAAGCAACTTTTCCAGATTGGTCTTATTCTTGTTTCCATCGGGAATCACTTTTAATCCCTCTTTTACGGTAGTCAGGAATTCTTCTGTCTTGTTTAAGTTACGGTAAGCCATGGCCTCGCCTACATAAGAGTCGTCTACGTTGTAGTTCATCTTAACGGCCATGTCGAAATACTTGGCGGCCTCGGCGTAGTTCTTCGCTTGATTAGCGGCGTATCCGCAATTGAAGATACGGGCGGTGTCTTGGTAATTGTTTTGTTTCAAGTATTCGCCGTATTTTGTTACGACGGTAGCGTAATCTTTTGCTTTCAAAGCAGCGTCACCTTCATCTCTTAATTTGTCAGCGTCTTGTGCGAATAGGTTTCCCACACATAGGCATAAAGCCACTAATAAAACAATTTTCTTCATGGTAATTATTAAATTTAATTGATTTTGTGCTCTAAGTTAAGGTGTGCGGGAAAAGAAGCCAAGATATTTTACGTTTTTTAGAAAACAATAAAAATAGAAAACATAAAAAAGGGATTGCCGCAAGCAATCCCTACTAATGAAAGATTCTTTGGAACTTATGCTTTGAGTGAAGGAAAAGCCTCAGCCACGGCGGGGTAGACAATCTTTCCTTCCACGATGTTTAATCCCAGTTCTAGGCCCGGATCTTCTTCGCAGGCTTTTTCCCAACCTCTGTCGGCAAGCTTGATCACGTACGGCAGGGTAGCGTTGGTCAAGGCTAACGTGGAAGTCTGCGGGACCGCTCCCGGAATGTTGGCTACGCAGTAATGGAGGATATCGTCTATCTCATAAACCGGATTGGCGTGCGTAGTCGGATGGGAGGTCTCGAAGCAACCGCCTTGATCGATGGCTACATCTACCAATACGCTGCCCGGTTTTAATAATTTCAACATATCCCGGGTGATCAAGTGCGGGGCCTTGGCTCCGGGGATTAATACGGCGCCGATCACTAAATCGGTTGTGGGTAATTCCTGTTCGATCGTATGCGTGGAAGAGAACAACGTCTTCACGTTTTTCGGCATCGTCTCGGACAGATAGCGTAAGCGGGGAAGCGAGATGTCGGCGATCGTGACATCGGCGCCTAGCCCGGCGGCCATCAAGGCGGCGTTGTGGCCTACCACACCACCGCCTAAAACCAATACCTTACCCGGTTTCACGCCCGGCACGCCACCTAGCAATACGCCTTTGCCACCTTGCGGTTTCTCAAGGAAACGAGCGCCTTCCTGTACGGACATGCGTCCGGCCACCTCACTCATAGGAATCAAAAGGGGTAACGTATGATCTGGGTTCTCCACGGTCTCGTAAGCCAGACAGATGGAGCCGCTCTTTATCATGGCAAGGGTGAGAGCCTCGTCGGATGCGAAATGGAAGTAGGTGAAGACAAGCTGTCCTTTGCGTACCAAGGGATATTCGCTGGCGATCGGTTCTTTTACTTTTACGATCATCTCGGCAATTCCATATACATCCTCAATGGACGGGAGTATCCGGGCCCCTGCCGCCACATAGGCATCATCGGCGAAACCACTGTTTATACCAGCCGTGTGTTGTACATACACGGTATGACCTCTTTTCACCAACTCTTTGGCTCCGGCGGGAGTAAGAGCTACCCTGTTCTCGTTGTTTTTGATTTCTTTTGGAATTCCAATAATCATAATGGTAGCATTTAATGGGTTTATATGCCTGCAATATACAAAAAAGAGGAACAGATTGGTATTCTGTCCCTCTTTTTTTATCTTATTTCTTGTTCCTTATAAACCTTGTCCGTGGCAGTTCTTGTATTTCTTGCCACTTCCGCAAGGACATGGATCATTGCGTCCTACTCGTTTCTCGGCACGGACCGGAGCTTGCTTCGGCTGAGGTGCCTCGGCTTGGGTGTTGTTTCCGCTCAAGTCTGTTTTCTCCGTGCGGTAACGGCTCATATCCTCGTGCTTCTCCGGGGCGGCCTCTTGTACGGCGATACGTTGACGGGCTCTTTCCTCGGCGATCGCTTGGGCTGCTTGCTGGGCTACGGCCGCTTGACGGGCTTGCATGGCTTGGCGTTGCTCCTCGGTCGGCTCCTCACGTACCGGGATCTGTCCACGCATCAAGATGGCGGCTGTCTTACGGTTCATGTTGTCTACCATTGTCTTGAACAGGTTGTAAGATTCAAGTTTGTAGATCAACAATGGATCCTTGTTCTCGTAGCTAGCGTTTTGTACGGAGTGGCGCAGCTCGTCCATCTCACGTAGATGCTCTTTCCATCCCTCGTCGATCATATGCAATACGATTGATTTCTGGAAGGATTTAACGATTGCCTTACATTCCGTGTCGTAAGCCTCTTTCAGGTTACAAGATACATTATACATGCGCTTGCCGTCCGTGATAGGAATCATGATGTTCTCGTACATCGCTCCTTGATTCTCGTACACTTGCTTGATGACCGGGTGAGCGACTTGCGTCATGCGTTCCATGCGACGTTTATAAGTCTTCAATGCCTCCTCGAACAATTTCTCTACGAGTTGCTCCGGTTTCATGCTCTTGAATTCGTCTTCCGTGAACGGACTTTCCATGGCGAATGTCTTGAACAATTCTAACTTGAAGCCCTCGAAGTCCTCGGCGTGTTGATCGGCGATAGCCGTAGAAGTATCGTAAATCGTGTTCAATACGTCCAGACCGATACGCTCTCCCATCAAGGCGTGGCGACGGCGGGTGTAGATTACGTTACGTTGTGAGTTCATCACGTCGTCGTATTCCAACAGACGTTTACGGATACCGAAGTTGTTTTCCTCTACCTTCTTCTGGGCACGTTCTACGGACTTGCTCAACATATTGTGCTCCAGAACCTCGCCTTCCTTGAAACCAAGCTTATCCATCAAGCCGGCGATCTTCTCGGAAGCGAATAAACGCATCAAATCGTCTTCCAGAGATACGAAGAATACGGATGAACCCGGGTCTCCCTGACGTCCGGCACGACCACGTAACTGACGGTCTACACGACGGCTCTCATGACGTTCCGTACCGATGATCGCCAAACCGCCTGCGTCTTTCACGTCCTTGGACAGCTTGATATCGGTACCACGACCGGCCATGTTGGTAGCGATCGTAACCGTACTCTTCTGACCTGCCAAGGCCACGATCTCGGCCTCTTTCTGGTGCAACTTAGCGTTCAATACATTGTGCTGGATCTTACGCATCGTAAGCATACGGCTCAATAACTCGGAGATCTCTACGGATGTTGTACCCACCAATACCGGGCGGCCTGCCTCCGTCAGCTGAACGATTTCCTCGATGACAGCGTTATATTTCTCACGTTTTGTCTTGTAGATACGATCGTTCATATCGTTACGGGCGATCGGGCGATTGGTCGGGATCACTACCACGTCCAATTTGTAGATATCCCAGAACTCGCCTGCTTCCGTCTCCGCCGTACCGGTCATACCGGATAATTTATGGTACATACGGAAGTAGTTCTGCAAGGTGATCGTGGCGAATGTTTGTGTAGCGGCCTCTACCTTTACACGTTCCTTAGCCTCGATCGCTTGGTGCAGACCGTCGGAATAACGACGTCCGTCCATGATACGACCCGTCTGCTCGTCAACGATCATGACCTTGTTGTCCATAACCACGTACTCATCATCCTTCTCGAATAAGGTGTAAGCTTTCAACAACTGGTTGATGGTATGTACACGCTCGCTCTTAACGGAATAGTTCGCCAAGATCTCGTCTTTTTGAGCTTGTTTCTCTTCCTCGGTGCCGGTCATGTTCTCCAATTGAGATAATTGGGAAGTGATATCGGGAAGTACGAAGAAGGTCGGGTCGTCCGTCTTACCGGTCAATAGGTCGATACCTTTATCCGTCAATTCGATACTGTTGTTCTTCTCGTCGATCACGAAATACAACTCATCGGTCGCCTCGTGCATATGGCGCATATTCTCGGACATGAAATATTCTTCCGTCTTCAACATTTGAGCTTTTACGCCTTGCTCGCTTAAGAACTTGATCAACGCTTTGTTGCGGGGATATCCCTTGAAGGAGCGGTACAGAAGGATAGAGCCTTCCTCAACGACCTTCTGGTCGTCGCTAGCCATTTTCTTTTTGGCCTCGATCAATAATTTGGAGCAAAGGTCTTTCTGCGCGTTCACGACAACCTCCACGTTCGGGCGGAATTGCTCGAATAATTGTTCCTCGCCACGAGGGATCGGTCCGGAGATGATCAGCGGCGTACGAGCGTCATCGATCAATACGGAGTCCACCTCATCGACGATGGAGTAGTTATGCTTGCGTTGTACCAAGTCTTTCGGGCTGATCGCCATATTGTCGCGCAAGTAGTCGAAACCGAACTCGTTGTTCGTACCGAACGTGATATCCGCCTCGTAAGCCTTACGGCGAGCCTCGGAGTTCGGCTGGTGCTTGTCGATACAGTCTACGGAAAGCCCGTGGAACATATAAAGCGGTCCCATCCACTCGGAGTCACGTTTTGACAAGTAATCATTCACGGTTACCACGTGTACGCCGTTACGTGTCAAGGCGTTCAAGAATACCGGAAGGGTAGCCACCAAGGTCTTACCTTCACCGGTCGCCATCTCGGCGATCTTACCTTTATGAAGAACGACGCCACCGAATAGCTGAACGTCGTAATGGATCATATCCCAAGTGATCTCGTTACCACCGGCTTTCCAGTGATTGGCGTAGATCGCCTTATCGTCCTCGATGCGGACAAAGTCGAAACGAGCGGCCAGATCCCGGTCGAATTGGTTAGCGGTAACTACCACTTCCTCATTCTCGGCGAAACGGCGGGCCGTATCTTTCATGATGGCGAATACCTCGGGCAAGGATTGCTCCAGTACCACTTCCATCTTGTCCGTGATGGCTTTCTCAATTTTATCTACCTCGGCCCAGATCGCCTCACGTTCTTCCAGTTCCTTATCCTCGATGCCTTTGCGAAGCTCTTCCACTTGCGCTTTCTCCTCGGCTACGTAGTCTTGGATACGTTGTTTGATCTCATCTGTTTTCGCACGCAACTCGTCGTTCGAGAGTGCCTTGATTGACGGATATACGGCCTTTACCTTATCTACGTAAGGTGTGATTTCTTTAAGGTCACGCTGCGACTTATTGCCGAACAGCTTCGTCATAAACTCATTAAATCCCATGATTCTTATGTTAATGGATAGTTGAGCAACTATCGTCTGTTATTACTTTGTTGTTTGAATAATTAGATAATAATAAATAAAAGAAGAGCCACACAACCCTTGATAATTATCAACTTTAATGATCAATTCTCTATTATTTGGTTGTCAGCTCCCAGAGTGGCAAGCTTTGCGTAGCGTTTGGTGGCCTGATTCTTAGCACATGGGTTACCGTGGGGGCTACCTCAGTGGCCTTGACTTCGCGGTAGATATGTTGGGGTTTCAACCCGTTGCCCATAAATACCAGCGGGGTGATAACAGCATTATTGCGTATAATCTTGACTTTTTCTTTCGGATTGTCGAGGTTCACTTTCCAACCGGGTTGCAACTCGATGATCAGATCGCCCCGTCTCAAATGGTGCGTACCTTGACGGAATTTGGCGGTTCCCTCGTTCCAGTCGCCCGTAAGCAAGCTCCTGCCCGTGGTGACGAGTTGTACGCCACTAAATTCCTGTATGAATTCGGCGGCCTTGTTCTGTAAAGTCGTCAAATCCAGCTTGGCGTCTTCTATCGCCTTGCGGTTCAAGTAGATCTGGTTGTTGTAGTATCCTTGTACCCAACTGGTATGTTGGCCGTAAATGGCCATCAAGTACATATTAAGCAGGGCCAGACAACGTTTCGGGTGGAACTCGCCACCGTTCACCATCAGGCCGTCCGGATAAGACTCCTCGCTTTTATAATAACCGGAACCGGTGAAGACTACCAATGTATTGGCCAAGCCCACTTTCTTGTCGATCGTATCCAGTAGCTTCTCGATATCTTGATCGAGTTGATAATACGTATCTTGAATCTCCCGGGTGTATTCTTTGCTCATCGTACCCCGGTAATTGCCCGCGTAGTACGTGATAGACAACATATCCGGGCAACTGCGTGTACCAAACCCTCCGTACTCTAGGAACTGGAGGGCCAAACGATTGATCTCCTTATTGATAAACGGCGAGGTCTTTAGGTTCGGATAGCAGTTCGCGAACTTCTCGCTGAACGTATAGCGGAAAGGAAGATCATCCAATACGTAAGGAAAGGCATCGTATTTCTCCATCGGAAGGGTAGGAGTCCATACCATGGTTTCCAAGCGTGACACCAAGGATTCCGGGCCGTTATTATAGCGGTCTACATACCAAGGGATACCCTTATAGTACGTCGTGGTAGCCCATTTCCCGTTGGTGTTATCCATCCAGAAAGCTCCGTTGGCCGCATGTCCGGCGGAAAGGATGGCGCTCTCGGCATCCGGGGCGATGGAATATACGTCGCTTCTTCCTTGAGAGGCGATTTTCAACTCGTCGCCGATCGTGGAACTGAATAAATTTTTGGGCGAATAATTCTCTTTCGTGTAATTACCCAGATATTCAGGATCATTTAAGATCGAGACCTCTTTCTCTTTCTCGAAATCAAACGTCTTCTCCCCCGCGATACCGCTGAAGCAAGGGTTGCTTCCGGTAAAAAGAGTCGCGAACGCGCTGGCTTGGTCTATGTCCGAGAACTCGAAGCGGATATTGTTGTACACCAACCCCTCGTTCATCAAACGCTTGAAGCCACGTTCACCAAATGTATTATAAAAGTATTCTATATAGTCGCCCCTTAGCTGATCCACAGTAATACATACCACCAATTTGGGGGTACGTTGCTGCGCCTCAAGGTTTGTTACCACGAGGATAGCGATAAGTGACGTTATAATTTTTCTCATCCGATTCTCCATATATTTCTGTAAACACCCCAACCCGAACGAACCCAAATCGAGGCTACAAGCGGAATAAAGGCACTGTTTAGATGTTGCGGAATGAAATACCATCCCAGTAACATCAGCGTAAGCGCCGCAAAGTTAATAAAATGATAGTAATATGCAGCCTTCTTCAGCTTTTTTACGCAAAACAAAATAACAGCGATCAAATCCAGCGGCTGTAACCATACCAAAGACCAGTTCGGCCACGTGCAGGGATGGACGGATATGAAGCTAAGAAAGAAGAGGATGACACCTCCGGCTCCGGCTACCGAGAAAAGGACACAATCCACCCACAAGAAGTATTTTTTTTTGCGCCATTCGATCCAAGTAAGCCCTAAAACGATTCCGAACAGAAGCCAAGCGCAGACTAAAGGAGTGAATAAATCCCAGATATCTTTTTCCGGCTCGTCGGCTTCCCCGGCTCCGATCACGTGGGTCTCGCTCACCAATGGGCGGATTGTCCCGTCCGGGCCCGTGATGGTGGCTTTAGAGAACGCTTCTTTTAGATAAGGGGGGAGGAAGAGCATCTCGTGCTGGGTGGCCTCCCGGTCGGTGGGGCTGCCTAGCGCTAGGTCGCATCCGAATGTGAGCCACGGATGGTTTCGGGTACAATAATTAATAAGATCCCGGAAGGTCTGGGATTGATAGGGATACTGATAATCGACGCTCCCGTTGATCTCCTTTTCCAAGATCGCGGCAGGGCGGGTAGCGCAATTATCGAAGAAGAAGTTATAACGATATACCCTGTTCTCCGGCCTGTAATTAATAAGCAGGGCATCCCATATATGCTCTTTCTCTTCTTGGGTGAGGTTCAATACTTGCTCCGTGATATCGCTGCCCCGCATTTGGTACTCGATCACGTAGTCTTGGAAATCGGCTACTCCCAGTTTATAATCCGTCTCTCCTTTAGCGAATCGGTAGATAAAATTAGGCTTGGAGAAATCAAATATACCGTAATTGAATATATAATCTATATTTTGCTTGGGATCGTATATGCGTAGAGCGGCATGCCCGTACACGGTGAATACCTCTTCATCGTATGGTGCGCTGGTCATCAGACTGATACGGGCTTCCTCGCTCAGTTTGGGTTGCGCCATCGCCGATAGGGAAAGAATCCCCAGCAGAAATAGAAATATGCTTTTTGTCATTCTCTTCTTGATTATTTGACGCAAAGGTAGATTATTTTTCTTAAACAGTATAGATCGTTTAAGCATAACATATGGCTTTATGTCGAGAAAAGAGATAGCTTTGTTTTTATTATAAAGGGAAAAGGAAACTTGGTTACGTCTTTGATTATAAGAGTGTTGCAGTTTTTGCGGATTTTTTTTAAGAAACTTTAGTTTCTTCTAGGGAAAACAAAAGTTTTCCTATGAGGAAACAGAAGTTTCCCTTGCACAAAACTCTAGTTTCTAGCTAGAGAAACAGACGTTGCTTTTAGAAGGAGCATTGAGGAGATAAAACAAAATTAGGCGACCATCCTTATTTGGATAATCGCCTAATGCCTGATAGAGCGGTAGGCGAGGCTCGAACTCGTGACCCTCAGCTTGGGAAGCTGATGCTCTACCAACTGAGCTACTACCGCATTGCGAGTGCAAATGTATACAAATCTTTCTTTTTTTAGTAACTTTGGCGAGAAAATTTTATAAAAAAGAATTAAGTATGGAAAAACTAGTCTTGATAAAGGTAGGAGGGAAGATCGTTGAGGAAGAAGAAACGCTTCGTCAATTATTGAACGATTTCGCTGCTATCGAGGGATATAAGGTCTTGGTGCATGGGGGAGGACGCTCGGCTACCAAGCTTGCCGCCCAATTAGGGATCGAGAGCAAGATGGTGAACGGTCGCCGTATTACGGATGCCGAGACCTTGAAGGTCGTGACAATGGTCTATGGCGGGTTGGTGAATAAAAACATCGTAGCGGGCTTGCAGGCGTTGGGCGTAAACGCTTTAGGATTGACCGGTGCGGACATGAATTTGATGCGCTCCGACAAACGTCCCGTGGCAGAGGTGGATTATGGTTTCGTAGGCGACGTGAAAGAGGTGAATGCCGATTTGCTAGCCTCTCTTATCCATCAAGGTATCGTGCCGGTACTGGCTCCTCTTACACATGATAAACAAGGCCATATGTTGAATACGAACGCTGATACGATAGCGGGAGAAGCCGCTAAAGCGTTGGCGAAACATTTTGAGGTGACATTGATGTTCTGTTTCGAGAAAAAAGGCGTTTTGTTGGACGAGAACGATGATGAGAGCGTGATACCGGAAATCGATCGTATAGCGTTTAAGGGATATGTAGAACAGGGAATTATCCAAGGGGGCATGATCCCAAAGCTAGAAAACGCTTACCAAGCGATAGACGCCGGGGTGAAGCAGGTGATTATTACGCAAGCCTCGGAGATTCACCAAGGAAAAGGGACGAGAGTCTTTTAAATAAATGAGGGGCTGTTTATAGCCCCTCACGTACATTATATAATAGGTCTATCAAAGACTCCGAATCTTGATATTACGGAACCAGATTAATGAATCCCCGTGTTTTCCTTGTAATCCGATAAATCCTTTTGTCGGTAATTCGGCGAAAGGTTTGGGCAGCCAGCTTGGGATATCGCTTCCATCCGGGTTCTTGGTGCCGGAAGTCCATTTGCTCATATCCATTTCGGTAACTTTCTTTCCGTTGAGGATAACCATGATATGTTGTCCGGCGCATTTGATACGCATATGATTCCACTCCCCGGGTTTTTTGACTACCTTGTCTTGCACGGCGCCTAGATGTCCGTAAATGGCTCCGCATTTCTCATACGGCTTGCCGTTTCCCCATTTTTCACAATGGTCGTCCGCTATCTGTATTTCTACCGAGTTGGGTATCCAATCCTTCGTGTCCGTACAGTAAACGACTACTCCGCTGTTCGTGCCCACGTCGGTCTTAAAATCAAGATCCAGCTCGAAGTTCTCATATTCATCCTTTGTCCAGATAGACTCGTCCTTCACGGCACCTAACACGCCATCAGTCTCGCTCCAAACTTCCGGATTGTAGTTGGCGTTTTCCAGATTTTTACCGAAGAGAGGCTTCCATTTATTGTTATCCGCCGCGAATGAGGAGAATGTACCTGCCACACACCATAAAGTAGCCATGGCTAAAAGAAAATGTTTCATGCTATTAGTTTTAAAGATTTACGTGAGGCAAATGTATTCATTTATTTTGGAAGAAACATAGTCTACGAAGAACGATTTTATTTACAAGTGAAAGCGAAATAGGTTGAAATGCTATGATTCTTAAGGAAATCTTCTTTTTTTTATCAAAGATCAAATAGTTTGTTAAAATGATATTAAAATCTTGTATAATCTTTATTGTTGTAAAATAGATTAACTGAAAAATACCTATTGCTTGATTGGTTTTGTGTTATTATGATATTGCTTATGTGTCAAAATATGAATTTAATAGGTCTAAAAATGACGTTGTGAAATATATTTGACTGTTTTAATGACACAAAATCATGGTGTTATTTGTTTTTAACAGAAAATATTCTTTATATTTGCAGTGTGAAGATTAGGTGTATGTGTGATTGTATGTAAAAGTAAAGTAAATATTTTAATGTAATTTTATATATATGCATGTATAATCCTGCTGTTATAAACTAAGTTCTTCGTAAACTATGGTAAGTTATGTGTGAATTTTGATTTAAATAATTAATTGTTAAATAAAAAGTGTGTTTATGAGAAGGTTGACTTTTTTGTTATTATGCTTGTTTATAGGCATAGGAGTCGCAACGGCACAGACGATGAAGATAACAGGTAATGTTATATCATCGGAAGATCAGCAACCCGTGATCGGTGCGGCTGTCGTTGTGAAAGGCACTACGATTGGTACGGTTACGGACTTTGAGGGAAACTTTAGTTTAGATGTACCGAGAGACGCTAAGATGATCTTTATTTCTTATGTAGGATTGAAAACGAAGGAAGTCCCTGTGGCATCCGTGATCAACGTTGTTTTGGACTCGGATTCAAAAGCGTTGGATGAGGTGGTTGTAACCGCTATGGGTTTGACTCGTGAGAAGAAAGCCTTGGGTTATGCCCTGCAAGAGGTGAAATCTGATGAGTTGACAAAAGCTGGCCAACAGAGCTTGGCGACCTCACTTTCCGGTAAGATCGCCGGTGTGCAGATTACTTCTCAAGGTGGACAGGTTGGTGCGTCGCAGAATATCGTGGTTCGCGGTAATTCCTCTTTTGGTAATAACCAACCGTTGATCGTCGTGGACGGTGTGCCTATCGCTAATGATAATGCGAAAGGTGCCACTGTAAACTTGGGTTCCGGCTTGAATGATATTAATCCGGAGGATATAGAGTCTATCTCTGTGTTAAAGGGTGGATCTGCCGCTTTGTATGGTATGCGTGCCGGTAATGGCGTTATCTTGGTTACTACTAAATCCGGTAAGAAAGACAAGGGTGTATCTATCTCTTATGAGGGTGATATCACGATTGACCGGGTTTATAATTTGCCTAGATTGCAGAATAAGTACGGACAAGGCTATTACGCTTCCGAGTATGATTGGAAGGAAGCGCAAGCGGGGGGATATTCTGGCGATTATCAAGCTTTTGCCTTGGAGAATGGTTACAATTATGTAGATGGTATGGGGAGTGGTATCAACGATAACGCGGATGAGTCTTGGGGACCTCGCTTGGATATCGGATTGAATTTGCCGCAATACAATAGCCCGGTGATCGATGGCGTGCGTCAGGCTACTCCTTGGGTTTCCTGCCCGGACAATATCAAGAATTTCTTCCAAACGGGTTATTCTATGAATCATACGGTGGCTTTGTCTGCCTCTACGGATAAAACGTCTACACGCGCGTCTTTATCTTTCCGTGATCAAGGCGGTACGACCCCGAACACTGATCAGAAGCGCTATGCTATGGCGGTGAACACGAAAATGACGTTTAATAAGTATATTGATTTCGACTTGTCCGCGAATTATATTCGCACGAAAAGTGCGAACTTGCCGGGTACGGGATATAACAGTACGAATGCTTTGCAGTCTATCATGCAGTGGTTTGGTCGTCAAGTTGATTTGAAGGATTTGAAGAATAATTGGGATCAAGTGGATGAGTATGGAAAATATACGCATTATAACTGGATACAGTCTTTCCATGCGAATCCGTATTGGACATTGAATAAGAATACCAATAGTTATGATCGTAATCGTTTCTATGGCAAGACCTCTTTGTATATCAAACCGACCGATTGGTTAAAGTTTGAAGGTCGTATGGGCTTGGATCATTACGATTCTAATCAGTTCTCTCGTATTTTATGGAATATCGACTATCCGAATGGATATTTCCGTAGCTTCGACCGTTCGATGACTGAGTTTAACGCAGACTTTATCGCCTACGTGAACAAGAACTTCGGTGATTGGGCCTTGAATGGTTTGGCTGGAGCCAACTATCGTGATTATCAAACAGCTATCATGGGGACAGGTGCGGACGAATTGACCGCAGAGGGGTTGTTTACCGTAGCGAACGCTCATGGAACCCCGTACACCTTGAACGACCATGAGAAACGTCGTTCAAACTCTGTATACGCTAATGCCTCTATCGGCTACAAGAATATGGCTTATGCCGAGGTCAGTGTCCGTAATGACTGGGACTCTACGATCAAGGACGCTTTCTTCTATCCTTCTTTCAGTGGTAGCTGGATCTTGACCGAGACATTCCCCGGATTGCAAAATGGCGATTATTTGAATTTCTTGAAATTACGTGGTGGTTGGGCAAAGATCGGTTCCGCAACGGACCCGTATCGTTCGAACGCTTATTATTCATTGATCAGTTCTTCGTTCAATGGTACTACATTGTTCTATAATCCGACAATCCTTCCTCCTACAAATCTTCGTCCGGAGAGCGTAAAGACTTGGGAAGTTGGTGTTGAGGCTAATTTGTTCAACAATCGTTTGCATATTGATGCCGCATATTATAATAAGGTGACGAGCGATCAGATCATGAATGCGAACGTGGCTACCTCTACTGGTTATACCTCTATGTATATCAACGCTGGAAAGATCAGCAACAAGGGTGTCGAGTTGCAGGTATCCGGTGATATCATCAAGAATCCGAAGGGATTCAACTGGACGGCTACGTTGAACTGGGCGAAGGATAAGAGCCGAATCGATGAGCTTTATACAGATCCCGTTACCGGACAGTCCTTGGACGCTTACCAAATCGGTAGTAGCTGGAGCGTGAAGAACTATGCTATGGTCGGTAAGAGCTGGGGTACTTTGGTAGGTACAGGTTACGTATATAATGAGGATGGCTCGATCTTGGTAGAGGATGGTATTCCTGTCTACGAGGCTGGAAAAGAGATCGGTGATGTTACGCCGAAGTGGTTGGCTGGTTTCAGCAATGAGTTCTCTTATAAGGATTGGAGCTTCGGTTTCTTATTGGATTTCCGTTTGGGCGGTGACGTGTATTCTGTTACACAAGCATTCGGTTCTCAGACAGGTATCTTGAAACACACAGCAGAAGGCGATTTGCGTGAGAATGGCGTCGTACTTGGCCAGAATTATATGACGGACAAGGTCTTCAAGACCGCTGATGGTAAGATTAATGATGTCGCTGTCAACGCGGAGGACTTCTTCTATAATTATTATACGATTTGTGAGATGTCGGTATTCGATGGTTCTTACTTGAAATTGCGTGAGGCTCACCTGACGTATAATTTCCCGAAATCAATTCTAGAGAAGACTAAATGTATCAAGGCCGCTCATGTATCATTGGTTGGTACGAACTTGGCGTTGCTTTGGGTGCATAAGTCAAATATCGCTCATATTGATCCGGAGTCTACAAGTACCGGTGGCGATGACCCCGAGACTACGGCTACAAGCAGAGGATTTAACTCTGGTGTAGGTTTTGAGTCCAACTCTTATCCTCCTTCTCGTAGCTTTGGTCTTAAATTAGGTGTAACATTTTAATCAACATTAATCTGAGGAATTTAATATGAAAAGATATATCAAGAATTTCATGATGGCTATGATGGTCGGTGCTACTGTATTCGGTAGCTCGTGTACCGATTCGTTTGAGGAGGTCAATACAGACCCGGATAGCCCTACGGATGTGCCTACGACGAATCTTCTGGCGTATTCTTTATATTACACATCCTATCGTCTGTATGATCGGTGGTTCGCGATGGATGAGCCGATGACTTTCTGCGGATATGCTTCGAAGATGACTTATATCGACGAGTCCCGCTATAATTTCCGTACGGGTGTACAGGATACGAACTGGGAGTATTTGTATCGTATATTGAATAACCTAAAAGATATCGAGAAGCGTGCCACGTTTAATGAGACTCCTAATATGCTGAACGTATCGAAGGTTATGCAGGTTCATTTGATGCAGGTAGCCACGGATCGTTGGCGGGATGTCCCTTATACGGATGCCGCTAAGATGACAGATGGGGTCTTGCAGCCGAAATACGATAAGCAAGAGGATATTTATCCGGGCTTATTGGCTACGTTGAAGGAAGCTGCGGATGGCTTTGCCGATGGTGGTAGTGATGACTTAGGCGAGGGAGACTTGTTATTCGGTGGTGATATCGAGAAGTGGCAGAGATATTGTAATTCTATGCGTCTTCGTTTAGCGATGCGTATCTCAGAGGTTTCCCCGGCGTTGGCTAAGGAGACCGTAGAGGAAGTCATGGGTAATCCCACTAAGTATCCGATCATGGAAAGCAACGATGATAATGCTTTCTTCTGGTGGATCGGAACAGACCCCAACTATTACGAACCGATGGCAGACGGTTATCGTACACGTAAGACGGAGTATTGTGCCGCAGACGTGATCGTGGATCATATGAATACACGTGAGGACCCTCGTTGCTCATCTTATTTCCAACCCACAAAAGAAAGTGTGGAGGCCGGTGAGCCTAAGTATGTAGGTTATACGATCGGGGCGAAAGCGAATGCGGTAGCTTCTAAATATTCCATTTGGGGAGCACGTTTCTTCACGGACTTGGCTGGTTTTTCTCCTTATATGCGTGTCGCTGAGCCTTGGTTCTGTGTCGCTGAGGCATCTATGTTGGGATGGAATACCGGAATCTCCGCAGAGGACGCATACAATAAGGCTGTTACCTATTCCATGGAAGAGAATAGCGTATCTGCCGAAGATATAGCGGATTACCTTGCGAACGCGGGTAAGTTCACGAATGATAAGAAACAGATTTATTATGAGGAATGGGTTGCCATGTTCAAGCAAGGAATGGAAGGTTGGTCATTGTATCGCCGTACAGGCGTGCCAGACAACTTGTATCCGGCTCCGGGCCGTCCGGCAAACTATTCTAATCATAACGTACCCCCGTTCCGCTCTCCGTATCCTGATAAGGAACGTAATTTGAACAATGCGAATTGCGCTCCGTTTGATGCGGAAGTCGTGGATAATTTGTGGGGTAAACAAATGTGGTGGGATACACGTACAGGCGTTCATTAACTACTAGTTAACATAGACATACCAAGTGCCTGTATACTATAGAGGGGCTGCTCGTGATGAGTGGCCCCTTTTTTTGTCATTATGCTGTCATTTTTAAATAAACTATGTACCTTTGTCCGGCTTATTTAGAAAAAAGATGGAAAAAGAAGGAATGATGGTGGTCGATATTAAGAATATCGTTACTCGTTTGCCGGAATTGCGGTTTACGACACCCGTGAATTGGAGAATTGATGAAGGGCAGCAATGGGCTGTAATCGGTCCGAATGGTGCTGGTAAAACCTTGATAGCGGATATTATGCAGCGTAAATTCGCTTTTAAGGAAGGTGAGGTCGTGTTCTCCGGGGATGGTAAGGTGAGTGACTTTATCAAGAGCATAGCGTTTAAGGATATTTATTCGTTGGCGGATTGCCGGAATTCTTATTACCAACAGCGTTGGCATTCGACAGAGACGGAGGAGATGCCTATTGTCGAGGAATTGTTGAAGGAATATGCGGGCTCTGATAATTTAGCGAAGATATTGACTCTTTTCGGTATAGAGGATTTATTGCCTAAGCGGTTGATCTTCTTATCAAGTGGTGAATTACGAAAATTCTTGATTGTCAGGACGTTGCTTAGCCGTCCTCGTGTCTTGATCTTGGATAATCCTTTTATCGGCTTAGACGCTCCTTCCCGGGATTTATTGGTAGAGATGCTGGGGCAAATGACAAAATTGAATGGTGTTCAAGTTGTCTTGTTATTATCTAACCCCAATGACATACCGGCAATGATCACGCATGTATTGCCTATCCATGATTGTACTTGCTTGCCTCCGCTGACTCGAGAGGAGTTTATGTCGGATACGGAATTAATCGCCCGTCTTTTTCCAACGGAAGGCATTCATGCATGCGAGGAAGTTGGAAAGGTTCGTTTGCCTGTGGATATGAACAAGATAGCCTCTTTACATGAGGTGACTTTACGCATGGAACATGTGAAAATACGCTATGGTAGCCGTACGATCTTGAAAGATTTGGATTGGGAAATCAAGAATGGGGAGAAGTGGGCGTTATTCGGTCCGAATGGCGCTGGTAAATCTACCTTGCTGAGTTTGGTTTACGCGGATAATCCCCAGTCGTATGCGAATACGTTGTATTTGTTTGATAGAAAGAGAGGTTCCGGGGAAAGTATTTGGGATATCAAGAAGCGTATCGGATATGTATCGCCGGAGATGCACTTATATTATAAAGAGAATGTCCCTACCTTGAATATTGTCGGTTCCGGCTTTTTCGATTCGATCGGCTTGTTTCGTAAGTGTAATGCGGAGCAAGAAACGGTAGCCTTGGAGTGGATGAAAGTTTTTGGCATCGAACATTTGAAAGACCGTTTATTCTTGACCTTATCATCGGGAGAACAACGTTTGGCTTTATTAGCGAGAGCTTTCGTGAAAGATCCCGATTTAATTATATTAGATGAGCCTCTCCACGGTCTGGATGTGAGCAATAAGAAAAAGGCGGCTGCTATTATCGAGCAATTCTGCGATCGCCCGGGAAAAACCTTGATTTACGTAACCCATTACCCGCATGAATTACCTGCTTGCGTAGACAAGCGGTTCGAGCTAGTGAAGCATGCGTAAATTATCCTTATAAGGACTTGAAAAAAACATAGTTATGATTTTTCAAAAGATAAGTATGAATTGAAAAAATCATAACTATGAATTTATAAGGTCATTTAACGGCTACCACCCGCCCACCAGACCGGTTCGCTGTATACATATTGGCCATCGCCAACAGCTTCCTTGATATTGTTATTTGCTGTTGCGTCACCAGAGCCATAAATGAAGCGTAATGGGAATTTACCTTTATTTTTTAATGTGATAAAGTCTTCACCCGCCGCTTTTAATCTACGATAATCGTTATAAGCCTCGACAGCCTCACCTGATGCGCCAAAGAAAGCAAGATATTTCTGGATCATGGTTTCTTTCAGCGGGTTAGCCTCGAATAACGGTTTTACGTTCTTATCAAAATATTCAGCGGCAACCTCTTCTGTTAGATCGGCTTTTGCTGTAGCCCCTCCATAATTTAATAAATCCGGGCAATTGATCGTTGCTTGGATAGAACGATTCATGTTATTAAATGCTACTTGTATCGCCTCTTTTAGTATTGGTTCAGCCTCGTCTTTTTTATTCAATCGACAAAGAGCTTCTGCTTTCAGGAATAATAATTCATGATAACTTAGCATCATTGTCGGAGCTAAAGAAGAGCCATAAAATATGGAAGTGTCGTATGTGAATTGCACTTGTTCAGGCTTCCCGTTTGGTGCGGCGTTAACCTCTGAAGGATCTTCACGTTGTACCCAGTCCGGGTCCATAAAGGCACGTGTTCCCCTCGGATCGTTACGTTCTACAAACTTTTCCACTATACTTTGGCTAGCGGCTAGAGCATCACGAGTAAAGCAGAACCCAAATAGAGGATTGATATTGGTGACACCATCATAGAAATTAAATTTTAACTCTTCGCTTGAAGATTCAAACGATTTAGATATGCAATCTAGGACAGTGTTCAATGAAGCGGTCTTGTCCGATGCTCTATTTAAGAGATGCATTGTTAATCGGGCTTTTAAGGCGTAAGCCGCTTTTTTCCATTTACCTCCGTTGCCCCCATAAGCCAGATCATTTGTTCCTACCGCTCCCATGGCATCTGTACCATCGAAATTACTGATAGCGTCATCTATTAATTTAAAGATGTCACTGTAAATAGATTCTTGAGAGTCTATTTTAGGCTGCATGCTAATATTCATATCGCAAGCTTCTGTCCAAGGCACATCTCCAAATAAATCGGTAAGTACCGCTAGGTTATAGGCGGCGAAAAACTGTCCGATTCCTAGCGTGATTTGGTTACCTGCTTCTTCTCCTTCTCCGGAACACTTAGCTATTACTGTTTTAGCGTTCTTTAGGTTGGTATAGGTAGAAGACCATACATTGTTATAAGTATTTGTTGAAGATGGTTCTCCATTTCGAGTCTCGGCATTGAATAACTGATTATGAATACCTGCTTCTTGCTCAATATATACAGATGCATAAGTAGAGAAATCGCCTCCTACGGTGCTGAATGCGGTAGAAGTGATCAAGTCTGTTACAATAAATTTGGCTTGTACATCCTGTGCGTGATTTTTGTCTACATTAATATCGTCCATTACGCTATCTGTACAAGAAATCATAGGAACTGCCAGCAATGCCAGAGCCAATAATCCATGCGTTAACTTATATTTATTCATATGAGTAATCATTTTAGAATTTAACATTTAGACCAAAACCGTAACTAGAAGTTGTTGGTAATGAGAAACGTTCAAAAGAACCAGCCATATTCGTGTTTCCTTGAGTGGATTCCGGGTCTATGTTAGCAAGTTCGGACCAAACCAAGATATTTCTTGCGAAAACATTCAAGTTGACTTCTAACCATTTTTTCTGGAATACAGGATAACTAACAGCTAATTCTCTTAATTTAATAAACGAGCTATTATATACGGAAGATTCATTGATATTATTGATAGTCTCATAATAATGTTGCATCTCGTTCGCTCCGGATATAGGTGTCGTGTTTTTGGAACCATCTTCCTTAACTCCTTCAACAAGGAATGATCCTTCTCGATTTTCAGTGTTTTTACTTACACCATACATGTCAAGAAGACCATTTGTACCACAATAAATCTGTCCTCCTTGCTTCCAGTCGAATACAGCGCTAATGTTGAATTTCCACAAACGTAAATTTGTATTGAAACCAAGGATGAAATCAGGAGAGACTTTACCGATTACATCATCTTTACCAGCCATGGGAACTCCATCCTCGTCGACAATCAAGTTACCGTTATCGTCTCTTGCGTAAGAGACTCCGTATATTACCGGGAATTTATCACCAATACCCGCACGTACTTGAGGAGTCGTAAATCCGCCTAAGAAGATACTTTCTACTCCGGGAGCCAATTCATCTACATAATTATCGATCTTACTCCAGTTGATCCCGATATTCCAATCTACATTCTTCAAACGGATTGGATTGATATTCACCGTTAACTCATGAGCGTTCGTGTGAATCTTTCCTCCATTTGTCATAAAACTGCTTGATCCCGTGGAAGAAGCTAATGGTACTTCGAAAATTTGATCTTTTACATTTTGGCGAGAGTAAGTGTAATTAATCGATACCAAATTGTTGAAGAAACTAATATCCGCTCCTAGTTCATAAGAACGAGTATTTTGAGGTTTCAAATTAGGGTCATACACGATCCCATATTCCGTGAAAGCATTTTGGCTATCGATAGGATACATCAAAGGTGTCCCGCTATAAAATCCTCCACCAAAAGAAGGAGTCGTATAGTAGTTCTGATAGTATTTCCCGGCTTGTCCAACCTCAGCGTACGAAGCACGTATTTTTGCGTAATTTACGATTTCATTCTTTAAAGGTTCTAATTCTGTCAATATCCAGCCTACCGATACGGAGGGGTAGAAAAATGAGCGGTTACCTGCCGGCATTGTAGATACATAGTCATTACGGCCCGTAACATTTAAATATAACATATTCTTATACGAAGCAGAAAGACTGCCAAAGAAACCTACTGTACGTTGGCTGCTCTGTTTTTCTTCATTATCTTTAGTTACGGTGTTATTGATGTGATTCCATCCCGGGAAATTATATGTACCACCATATTGCCAGTAATATTTATTATTGTCTTGTACGATCTCATTACCTAGTAAGGCATCAAAGTCCCAAGCTTCGGAGATCTTCCATGCGTAAGTCGCGGTTAATAGAGAGTTGAACGTTGTTGTTGTCCATCCCGAGTTTTCTATCTGTCCTTTTCCGTTCGCATGTCCATATCCCCAAATGTCTTGATAATGGGTAGTATAAGCATCTACCCCCATTTGATATTTTACATCTAACTTATGATTTTCGGTATTGAATTTTGTACCGAAGTTTACATATGCGTTACCAAAGAAACGATTGGTCTTTTCTGTAAATTCGTTGTTGTTGACAGACCAATAAGCAGCGTCGAATCCCCCTGTACCACGATACGTGTTTTGTTGGTATAAATTATTGGCATAATGGGATGGTATACCTGCTAAATCATAATGAGCGGGTGCGGGATATACGGTCGCCACGATACCGTCATTAGCTCCGGTCGATTTTTGGATTTTTGAATTCACGAAGTTTCCGGAAAAACCGGTAGTCCAATGCTCTTCCAATCGGGATTCCGCTGTTAATTTTACATTGTAACGATCCATACCTGTAGTTGGGACTATACCATCTTGGGTAGTACTACCCAAAGAAAAGGAATAAGAGCCTCTATCCAATGCTTGTGCGACATTTAATGAATTGTTCCAAGTCGTACCTAAATCAAAGAACTCTCCTATATTATCATAAATTTGTGGAGTAGTCCATGGATCCATTCCTGCATTGGCACGTTGAGGAACGTAATACATACCTTCATGTTTGCCCGATTGCTTGGTGTATGTATTATCTGTATTTCCTCCGTAGGTAGGATCATTGGGTAATTCTGAGATTTTAGGTCCCCAGCTAGTTGAAGCGTTAGGATTGAATTTACCGTTACTACCTTGAGCGTATATGTTCTGAAGATGAGGTTTTCTGGAAATCTTGTCAAAACTCAAGTTAGAAGAAAACGATACTTGTGGTTTCCCTTTTTTTGCCCCTTTACCACTTTTTGTTGTAATAACGATTACACCATTAGAGGCACGGATACCATACAAGGCGGAAGCTGCTTGTCCTTTCAGGATGTTAATGCTCTCGATATCGTTAGGATCGATATCGACTGCTCGGTTCGCATAATCTGCTCCGCTAACGCTATCGTAAGTACTCATGTCTGCGGCAGAAGAAATAGGCATGCCATCTACAACATATAGAGGAGAGTTATCCCCCGTAAATGAACGGGCTCCACGAATCGTTATCTGAGAAGAAGCGCCGGGCATACCGCTAGATGGCTTAATCTCTAATCCGGAGACTTTTCCTTGTAAGGCTCCCGATAGGCTGGAGTTTGCCGCTTGCGTTAATTCATCAGATTTTACATCTTGTACCGCATAACCTAAAGCTTTTTTCTCTTTGGAGATACCCATGGCCGTAATAACGACTTCACTTAGGTTCTGTGCCCCTGATTGTAGCTCCACTTTCATTACAGGCTCGATAGGAACTTCTTTCGCCACCATTCCCACATAAGAGAATACCAGAGTCTTCGCGGAACCTATGAATAATAGGTTATTTTTTATTATTACTTAGTTTTCGCGGAACCTCGTTATAGTCTGAAAATCATGATGTACGCAGGAATCGTTCGCTGTTATTTTATGTATATTTTTATCTCTCAAAGTGTTAAATATGTAATTCTTTATACTTGATGTAAGCCGTAATCTCTTGTGTATATATTATAATATTTAAATTAGGGGCTAAAAAAGTCTCCAAATTTTCTACCCCGTTTATCTTTTCTTATTATTTTATTGAAATTTTTTAATTATCCTCAAATCCGCAACTAAGCTCTTC
>NZ_QTMG01000035.1:0-57125 GCF_003635435.1 Parabacteroides sp. AF21-43
AAGAAGAATACTCCGTACACGGCCGCCAGCTCATAGTCCCATGTTCCCTTTATACCCTGTTCCACCACCGAGTGCGAGAGGTAATACAAGGCCCTGTCCTTGAAGTGGGGCTGTTCCCTGTTCTGCATCTCGATTATGATCCGTTCGCCCTTGTCGGTCTCGCAATGGATATCGAAGATGACTTTCCTTCCTTGCTCTGTCTCGGGCAATCGCTCATTGTTCATGATTCTCAAGTCCATGATCGTATGCTCCCCTTCGAGGAGGTCGTTCAGGAACTCGATTAGTATGTCCTTGTCCATTTCCCTACCGAATATGTGCTTGAAGCCGAAATCGGTGAAGGGATTGATAAATTTTCCCATAGTGTTTATAGGTTTCAGTGATTAATAATGAATAATAGTATAATAAGACGGGGCACCCTGTCTTCCGGTTGTAAAGATACTACTTTTTTAATAGGATAGGCATCGTTTTAGCTTTTAAGAAAACTCGTACGTGTTTTTTGAGAGGCATAATGTAACTACTTCAAATACCGGATCAGCCGATAAATCGTGGGGATAATTTTCCTGAATGTATATTCCACCAAGGGATAGTATGGCCAGGCACTACATGATCTGATCATTTCACATTCGTGAAGAGATCTTTTCACCTACGTGATACAATCGTTTCGCATAGGTGAAAAGATTGTATCACAACCGTGAAACGATTTCATGGGCAGATAGAGCAAGCTACTGCCGATAATGTTTGTATTAAATAGAAAGGCTCAACGGTAACAACTCTTCGTAGGCATCTCTGCGCTCCCTTTCACATCCTTTACAACATATCACTGACATAAAGCAAGTTGGCCGACGTGAAACGTGTGATAAACAAATTGAAGTGTAGATAAAAGTACATTGCGAGATTATCCTCACTATTTATCGGGTGAGCCTGAAAAAGTCGATTCTCCGGGAGTTAAGAATACAAAATGTCAAAGTGTTATATTTTGATATAGATATAAAATGTACGTGCGTACATTAGTATAGAAGAGTAAAGTTTGTATGATTAGTAAATATTTTTCATTAGATGAAACGACTAGTTTAAACGATCGATTCTTTTAGTCATTTGCAAAGGTACGCGTTTCTTCGATACTTGCAACCCTTCCAGACGATTTTTTTATCGCTTATTCTCTTTCTTATCAATAGGATAGGTTATCCTTCACGAAACAAGCGATTCCTTCAACGAACCTCCCGTTTCGACGCTCAAAAAACGCAAGATTTAGACGATCGTTTAGACTAGTCGTTTTTAATAGCAAACGACGATTTTCAATTAGTCTAACAGGTTGATTATCTTAATAAACACTAGTATTAATATTAATTTATTTATTATGAACAAAAAGATTTCTACGCTTCTTGCCGGTGTAATGCTGGCATCTGCGTTCTCTGTCAATGCTGCGATGGAGAATGGCAAATCTTATTTGCTGAAGAGCGGAAGCAATTATTTGTCCGCTGAGACAGATAAGACTTCTGCTGATTATGGCAAACTTGTGTACGGCTCACTTAGCACTAACGATTTGAGTGAAGTTGTTGCCGGTACTTGGAAAGTTTCAACAAAGACTACTTCTGGAGCTGTTGTCTACACCTTCGTAAATAAGGTGACAGGAATGACATTGGCTGTTGATCCTACTTTGGCGAAAACGGCGACCAACGGTCTTTCTGGTGATGTGACATTAGGCAGTGGTACGGTTTCTGAATGGGCATTCGATGCTAGTAACCACATGTATTCTTACTTCAAATCGGACTCAATCGTTTTCTTTGATAATACGGGTGCCCTGAACAAAGGTAAGATTGCGGATTTGTCAGCTGCTTTGGCTGTTACAGAAGATGTAATAAGCACTCCTATTCCAATAAGTGCAGATGATTTAAATACATTGATGTGGTCTGTTGATTCTAAAGATAATTATTTTGCGTTGAATATGGACCCTGAAGTGTCAAAAGGCAAGGCGAATCATTTGACGGCGACAGGACTTCAAGCGGTTAGTGCTGGTAGTGGTTATGTTCAATTGAAAGCTAAGGACAAAAAGGCGGATGACAAACAATTGTATGTAGTTGTCGATACGGCTTATTATGAAGGAACTGAGACTAGCGGTCAGTTGTTGAAATATACCTATGACGTATTAAACGCAGACAATCGCTTGACTGGTTCTTATAAGTTCAAGTTCACTTATAATGTGAAAGAAGACAAACTCTATGTTCAAGTAGCGGAAGTTGCGGATAAATTAGTGAAAGCATCGGGTCAAACTGACGAGCAGTTTGCGAAGGATATCAAAGACAATAATAATAATTCTTATTGGTCTAATCAAGGAAAAACTGTAACGACAAGATCTGACAAGTACATCTACATGGCTAAATTGGACGGTACGAATGTGTTGACACTGAATACGAATGAGACGGATGGTGGTACTCCTACCGCTGCTTCACAGAATATTACGGTTAAGACTTCTGCTGACTATAGTAGCCTTACATTAACTACGATTCCTTCTGGTGTATACTTGATCCAGTATAAGGCTGGTGGTTCTTACAATACAGAAAAGGTAGGTTCTTATGTATTCGCTAATTTGGCTGGTTATTTCGGTTGGGCTGCTCAAGCTCGTAACCAAGAGTTCAAGCATATGCCGGCTGCTCAATGGGTAGTAGAGAAGAAAGGTACATCTTCTATTGCGCCGATCTCAATTACGAACCGTGAGTTCTCTGATGATAGCTATAAGACTTCTTATCAAATTCCTTCTGATATGCAATTATTCGCAGTAGAGGGTAGTGCTAATGAGGTATTCTATTTTAATGGAAACCAAAAGGATACGGTTAGCTTTATTAAAGTTGACGAGGATCTTGTAAAGGATGCTAAACTGGGATATAAGTATGTATCAGAAAATGAAGCTAAGGTTCAAACTTATCTGTTTAACTATTTGCATGGATTGGCATTAGATAAATATCTTAATGTTCCGTCAGGGAAGGATTCTATTGTACGTGTAGATGAGACTGGAGCTAAAGCAAGTTTCCGCTTACAAGTGGTTGTTAAAGACGATAAGTATGGTTATGGCGATGGTTTGGTAAGAAATGTTTACCGTATCACGGACGGAAAAGGTCGTTATTTGACTTATGACGGGACAACGAAGAAGTATATGATGAAGACTTATCCTACTGATTATTTCTTGAAAGAGAATAATGATATCGAAGGAAAAGAATATTATACTTTGGTTGAGGCTAATTTGCGTAATACATCTATGACACAGGCGCAAGCACAGGCATGGTATCCAGAATGGTGTAAGGGTATGGCTGTCGCAGATGCAATGACTATCGAGGAGCAATATACTCCGGAGGGAGGATCTGCTACTTATGTGACGGTTGGTGGAACCTCTTATTTGGCTTATCCGGGTTCTTCTGATATTGTTGCTGTAGCGATGTATGATAAAGACGGCCAACGATTGGTAGATGATAATAGTAAGGTAGACTACTATACTTATCAGAATGTTAATGGTAAGATTGCGTTGAAGAAAGTAGGAGCTGCTCAATATGCCTCTAGAAATTACGCTTCAGTGAAGGTCTCTGTTGACGACAACACGTTGGATTTGACTCGTGGCTCTTTG
The DNA here is from genome assembly GCF_003635435.1 of Parabacteroides sp. AF21-43. Lineage (NCBI taxonomy): Bacteria > Pseudomonadati > Bacteroidota > Bacteroidia > Bacteroidales > Tannerellaceae > Parabacteroides > Parabacteroides sp. AF21-43. The sequence goes on from NZ_QTMG01000035.1 coordinate 3,617, forward strand.
GATGATAAATTCTATAGCAATCAAGAGATTCGTACATCTGCTTTCGCCGTAGCAATGGATGATTCTCCTTTGTACCGTCGCTTCAACAACGCCGCTCTTGGTGAGAATGTAAATGACGGTCCTGATAGCTTGACATTCGTTGAGAGCGTTCGTAATGAGTACTTAATGGATGAGTGGAACCCGAACTTGACTACGGAAACTGTTGATTACGCTGGTATCTGGAATAAGGATAAGGCTGAGGGTAAATTAGCGTTCCGTATTGATACGGCTTGGTTGAATCGTGGTCTTGGAAATATCAAACCTCAATATTTGATCTCCGTGGCTCGTGACGACCAAGAGGGTGTTGAGACAGTTCCTTGTACAGAGGCTGGTCCTCACGTTGACGCTAACGGTAACATTACAACAGATCCTTCTAAGTGTGTTCATGCTCAACATGGTCGTGCTGGCTTCGCTTATGGCAAATACTTGGTTAACTTCTCAGACTCTGCCCAAGCGTTCATCGATAGAGAGGCTAAGGTTAATCCTTATATGTTCACAACGAATTCTAGTGCTAATAGCAGCTATACCCGTGTAGGTTTTGTTAAGGCTATCCATGCTGGTGACAGCTTGTTCGTATTGACAAATGGTTTCGAGAATGTAGAACCGGCTAAGTTAGATACGGCGACAATCATCGCTAACTATAAGAAAGCTAAGCTGGAAAACTTCATCGTAGACTTGGTTGGTGACAAACATAAGAATGTAACTTGGTCATTCCGTTATATTAACCCGGATAAGGCTGGTGCCGTAACAGAAGAAGGTGCAGAGAACGCATTCTTGTTCGAGTCTAATGTTTATGGCGAGAAAGATCGAAATTATAGAACCGTAAATGGTGACGCTGATCGTGCTATCGCTCCGACATATGCTGCCGCATGGTTGAAAATGCATAATGGTTGTTTGGTACTGACAGATATCAATTCACAGTTCTCTTCCGCAAAGACCAATGGTGATGGCGCATTAATCTTTAATGTCGCTCAGAAGGATGAAGAAGATATGGTTACATCTAATGATAACATCAACAATGTTGAAGGTGTATCTGTAGTAGCTGGTAATGGTACTGTAACTATCCAAGGCGCTGCTGGTAAATCAGTAGTTATCTCTAACATCTTAGGTAAGGTAGTCGCTGAGACAGTTCTTACATCTGATAACGCAACAATTGCCGTACCTGCCGGTATCGTAGCTGTAGCTGTTGATGGTGAGGAAGCTGTTAAAGTGGTTGTTAAATAATTAAACAAATAGATAGGTCAAGAGATGGGGGAATCCCCCATCTCTTCCTTTAAGAAGATATTTATAATTCTGAAATTCCCGTGCGGAGATAGATTCTTCAAGTACACCGCGATGGTAGAACATGCGGGGGTATTAATACTAAAGTAATAAATTAAAAGCTCAGGTCACGAGAACTTCTGTGAAGAAATGTCGTGACCTTTTTTTGTACTCTTAAATCTCGTGCTATGCTTATATCTACTCAAGAAACATTGATCTATAAATCAATTAGTCCGGAAGACATTTATTGTTATACTCCCGGAATCACCGTGACTTCGACGGGACGCTTGGTCGTGACTTTCGACTTGGGCGGCAAGGGGGTAAAAGAAATCTATGCTTCTTCGCAGCTGTACACGGAAAGGACAAGACGGTTAGGTATCGGTAAGATTTTTGTATCGGACGACCAAGGCGCTAGTTGGTGTTTTATCTCGGATTTTAATTTTTGGCATGCCCGCCCTTTTTGTATAGGGGAAAAGATATATATCATAGGAAACGCAGGCGATTTATGTATTATATGCTCGGAAGATGATGGGAATACGTGGAGCGTTCCCTCGTTTCTCTCCCAAGGTGAGAAATGGCATTCTTCTGCCTGTAATGTTCTTTTCGCTAACGAGCGGGTTTACTTGGCGATGGAACAGCGTTTTTATAACTCGGAGATAGAAGGCTGGAATGTGGCGGGTTTGAGCCCTACCTTGCTATCTTGCTCTATTCACGATGATTTACTGGATGCGTCTTCTTGGCGACGTTCCGATCCTTTTGTTTTCAGGGATAAGGTACATTTCCCGGAAGGGGTTGGCATTCCTTTTTACGAGTCATTGACCAATAAGCCGCTGGAATTGGCTCCCGGTCGTTTTAATGCGCCCACTGGATGGCTGGAGGCTCAAGTGGTTCAAATAAAGGATAAACATCATATTTGGTATGATCCGGAGGGGAAAACGTTCCATATGTTTCTTCGTGCGCATACCGGAGGGATTGGATACGCTTGTTTATTAAAAGTGAGGGAAGATGAGAACGCCCAGATGGTAACCGGTTTTCAAGAGGCTCCTTCCGGACAGATCTTGCTTTTCTTGCCCTTTCCCGGTGGCCATTTGAAATTCTTTATAGTGTATGATGAAATATCCCGATTGTATTGGATGGCATCCAATCAATCTTTCGATTCTATGCGGACGATAAGCTCATTACCTGAGACTTCCCGGTATGGACTCCCGAATAATGAGAGGCATCGTTTACAATTATTATTCTCGAAGAATTGTGTGGACTGGTGTATGGCTGGGATGATCGCTTGCCAAGGGAATGAATTATATTCAAGAAATTATCCTTCGTTATGTATCGTAGGTGAGGATATGCACGTGGTTTGCCGTGCGGCGGATGATCATACAAAGGACCCTCAATACTCTGATTGTATTACATATTATAAAATTAAACGGTTTAGAATGTTAATCTATTAAATGAAGTGATTATGGAAAAAGTACTGATTGTAATACCGGCTCGGTATGATTCAAGCCGGTTGCCGGGTAAGCCTTTGGTTAAGATTAAAGGTATAGAGATGATAAAATGGGTCTCAGATATAGCGGATTTTGTATGTCGCAAAAATGAGTCTTGTTCTTATTTGGTAGCTACGGATGATGAGCGCATCGTCTCGTTTTGCGAATCCCGGGAGATTCCGGTGATGATGACTTCCACGAATTGTAAAAGTGGTACGGAACGTTGCTATGAGGCGGTAAGGAAACAGGACACCAATCCCGGACTGATAATAAATCTGCAAGGCGATAATCCCACGTGTCCTCCTTGGATCTTGCAAGATCTGATCGATACATGGAGAAAGGAGAAGGCGGAGGTCCTTACCGCCTCGGTCTTGTTGGGATGGAGCGAATACGATCAATTACTGGCGATGAAAAAGGAAACCCCTTATTCCGGCACGACGGTATTGGTGGATCGGCTGGGATATGCCTTAGCTTTTTCGAAACAAACCATACCCGCTATCCGTAAGGAGGATCAGGCTAGGGATCTTTTGCCTAAAAGCCCTGTCAGGCGGCATGTGGGTTTATATGCGTATAGCGGTCGAGCCCTCGAGTCTTATTTCTCATTACCTCCGTCTGTGTATGAACGCTCTTATATAGAAGGATTGGAACAGATGCGCTTCTTAGAGAATGGCATCAAAATGAGGGTCGTAGACGTCGATTATCGGGGACGTGAGACAACAAGCGGGGTTGATTCCCCGGAAGATGTCAAACGGGTTGAGGAAATACTTGAGAAGTATGGAGAGTTCGATCTTTCGTGACTTAGATGGAATCGTAGATTCTATTTTATCTCCCTACCATACTTTGGAGGAGGTTCTACCTTCTGGCTGTGATGCTGGTCCGGTATGGATGGATTTTGACTGTTGGGTAGACAGCCAAAAGGTGGATATGCGGACATCGGAATCACCCTTACTCTTGAATATATGTGGTATACCCGCATCCGGTAAATCGTATTGGGCGGAGGAATGGCTATCAGAGAATGGACCTTGTTTGCATATCGCTTTCGACGCTATTATGGGGGCATTATCCGGGTATCAAGCGGATTGCTCGCTAGATAGGGAGAAAGCGTTCTTACGTTGGGAACTTCCTGCTCGTTTTTTAGGTTACCGTCTTCTTTTGTTGGGATTGAGGAATGGGTGGCCTATTTTATTTGAACATAGTAATGCGTTGAGAGAACATGTGGATTTGTATAAGAAGATAAAGAGTCTTGGATATCGGATTCATATGGTGTGCATCGATGCGACACCAGAAATGGTTATCAAAAGATTGGCTCGGAGGAATCGTTTTTTCCCGGAGGAGCAAGTAAAAAACGTTGGGATTGCTTGATAGATTTGTTACCTGAATATCAAAAAATAGTAGATGACTTTAAATTAATACAACCATGGAAAAATGTAGAAAACTTGTGATCGTACGGCATGGTAATACGTTTCGTGCGGGAGAGACTCCGACTCGGGTTGGAGCTAGAACTGATTTGCCTCTGGTAGAGGAGGAACGAGCTAGATCTGCGGGACGTTATTTACGTGAGAAGGGGATTGTGATCGACAAGGTGATTTCGGCCCCCTTAAAACGCACATTGGAGACCGCTAATTATATCTTGGAGGAAATGAATGTGGATTTGCCTATCATTCAAGACTTACGTCTTAAAGAGATTGATTATGGGCCGGATGAGAATATGGTAGAAGATCATGTAATAAAACGTTTGGGATCTCTCTATTTAGAAAAGGAGGGAATGGGCCGGAAAGACCTAACGGAAGATCGGATCGTGGAGAGGGGACTTTCCGTGATCGCCCAATGGAATGAGAAGGCCGTGGTACCGTTAGGATGGAACGTAGATGTAGAGAAACTGATAAGCGGCTGGCAGGATTTGGCGGCTAGTATCCCTGATGGTGAGACTTGGTTACTAGTCTCTTCCAATGGAGTGATGCGTTTCTCCCCCTATATTCTGGGGAATTATGAGGATTTCTGTGCGACACATGATATTAAGGTCCCGACAGGCGGGGTTTGTATATTTGATTGCGAGGGTGATCATTGGAGGTGTACGGATTGGGGAATAAAGGCTTATAAACTCTTTAAATGATAAATCATGGAAGATATATGGAATATAACAGCTTTGGTGGTTAGTGTATTAAGTGTGCTTTTGTCTCTTTATGCTTTAAGACAGGCTACCACTAAAAATACCTCGGATATGTATCTGTTCTTTATCTCGCAATACGCGAAGGAGGATATGAAATTGGCTTTACGTAAATTGAAAGATATAAAGCGGGGGGTATATCGGTTGGAACAATGGGAGAGTGATATGAAAAATAATTTGCCGAAAGCCTTTGAGTATGACGAGGCGAGACGTTTGGTGAAATATTTTTATGATACTTTAGCCTATATGAAGTTAGAGAAACTGATAGAGGCACGTTTCGTAAGATTGATTTGCTTGAAGAAAGGAGCATGGCTTTATCTGGATACAGTCGAAGCCATGGAAAAGTTTTTTGACAGTGGCTATGATAAAAAGCCATATGCGGTTATTCGGGATGTATGCGAAAATTTACGAAAAGAAGGGTGTTGTCCTCCTTAGTTCCTGTTTCCGGCTTCTGGTGATATTAAATAAAGTCCTGATCGAAGAAACGATCGGGGCTTTGATATTTATATCTTAATTTGCCATGACGATATTCCGCAAGTCGGAACAGAATTGGATATACTCATCTTCAGTAATTGGCCTCTCTGTTGTCAGGATGATTAACGCATGTCCTTGATAGGCGTTTCTATAAGGAGGATGGAGGTGGTCGTAACTGTTTTCAAAGAAACCACATTTCTTGTAGAACTTTAACCGGTTAGCTGATACCTCGTCCATGATAGGATCGATCTCTAATAAAATGATCTTATTCAGGCGTTTATTAAAATCCTCCAGTAATAAGCTGCCATAGCCTTGTCCTCTGAAGTTCTCATGAATGGCGAAATGTTCGATATATACATAGGTGCTAAAATCCCAGTATGAGATAAAGCCAATAAAGAGGTTATCTTTCAGATAAACCTCTAGATGATAGTTGGGAGATTGGAAGGCCTGTTCTTGTTGTTCTTCTGTTCGCTGCTCAAATAGAGGGAAACTTGCCGTATATATTTGCTCAAAGGTAGGATAGAGAGGATCTTGCTTTCGCGTTATTTCTAGTATGTCCATATGACTTCGCTTTATTTTGATGCGAAGATAATAATCTAAAAACATTGTCATGTCATATTAAAGCTTTATTTTTGGATGATCTTATAATTAAGATATTGTATACGATGATAGCGTGGTTTCGTTATATATGTTTAATTGTTAGCCTTATAATCACCCTGCCGGAATTACTTTCGGCACAACGTCTGGTTTCTCAACGTCAAGAGGATGTAGAGGCCGGTCTTTTATATAACGAGAGCGTCTACATCCTATCTAATTATTCTTGTCTATCCTCCAATTCCCCGGAAAAACTTTCTTTGGACGAGTTATTGCGGAAGCAGATCGAAGGCTTTTATTTCTATTTGAAGCGGGATACGGAGACAAATGTATTGTTACTAAGGAAACCTGATGGTACGTTTACTCCTTTTAGTGAATCATTGGAAGCCATTAAGACGGCCTTGGATGCGGACTCCACTAAGGTTATGACGCTTTTCCTCGATTTCTATGTAGAGATGGAGCTGGAATCCTCTTTTAAGGAAATAGGCTTGATGGAGTATGTACTTGAGTATGATACGAAAAACGGATGGCCATCCCTGAAGGATATGTTGAGTTCCGGAAAGCGACTGGTCGTTTTCGAGGTTCAGAAACATTTGAACAGTCCTTCATGGTTGCATAATATGAGGGATTTTGTGGAGCATACGGACGCTGATTGGGGAAATCAACCGGAAGGGGTTGAGAGTTTTGATGAGCGGCTGAAAAAGAATTTGTCTTTATTTACCGGATATAAGTTCTTGGAGACTTCCCGGGGAAATAGTAATGATATCTCGGCTTTAGCCCGGCAGACACCCTATTTAATAGAATCGTTTAAAAGAGCGTGGATCCGGGATGGAAGGGTTCCCAATTTTGTGTTAGTAGATAAGTATTACGCATGGTTGGATGTCTCGTTGGTTACTTTCCGGAATTTCGATATCATTTACGGCGCGGTTACGAATAACAATGAGCTGCTTAACTACGTGAATTGGGATGGGATGTCTAATTATACGACGGGTAAATATTGCTTTCCGCTAGAGCCCGGAGCCGAGTTGATGCTTTCCCCGATCTCTCCGGGCTATCGGATAGAGCCGGCTACGGTTTATGTCTCCGGTACCCAAAGGAAGGCTTTCGCCGGCGATTTTAAGGCTAGACCTTTGCGGATTGACGAGGATATAGAGATTTATTTACCGTTTGAGGGCGATGAGAAAGATGGTTCGTCCAATCATAATCTCACGGTATCTAGGAATGTCGAGTTTATTCAGGACCCTATACGGGGGCAGGTCGCTTCCTTGGAGAATCAGGCCCGTGTGGATTTGCCGACCGCTTCGGAACTTCATATGCGGGATCATGATTTCACTGTCGGCGTTTGGTTGAAAATACCTAAGTACCTGCCGGAGAAGGAGGATTATTGTATTCTGGGAGCTAAGAATAGTACTTATCAACAAGCGTTGCATCTGTTGATACGGAATCGGAAACCGTATATGGGATTCTTTAACAACGATCTGGTTGGTAACACGGAGATCGAGCCGGGCAAATGGTATAATGTCGTATGGCGGTATAATAAGCGGAATGGGGAGCAGGCTATATTCGTAAATGGAAAACTGGATGCGATCTCTTTTGGTCGTCCGGCTTATCTGGGTAGTGATAGCTTATATGTCGGTTTCGTGAATTTCAGCCAGTCCTCGAACTTCGTGGGTGTGCTGGATAATCTTTGTATTTGGTCTCGTGTGTTGAGCGATAAGGAGATATTGGGATTGAGCAACCAGTTATTAGATTTACATATATCGAATGCGATTACTTGGTTGGATGTCCTTGGAATTGGGTTGATTTTGATGGTTCTGGTCTCGATTGCTTATCTAGGCTATCGGAAGGTGAAAGAAAAGCCAAGGCAGGATGAGGCTGATGCGGGAACGGTTGTGGAGGAGGGAATCGAGGAAGGAATCGAGGAACCGGATCGTTCTTCGCGAGAGATGCCGGAGGAGATCGAGGAGGTTCCGGTTCTACGCAATTATATCCGATTGTTTGGAGAGTTCTATGTGTTGGACCGGGATGGAAATGATATAACCTCTCTATTTACCCCCAAATTAAAACAGCTGTTTATCTTGATTATGCTTCACTCTTCCCGTGGAGGTTTCGGGATATCGAGCAAGGACTTGACACGGATGATTTGGGGGAATGACAACCCCTCGAAAAGTACGAAGAGCCTTCGAAGCGTATCTATATTGAAACTCCGGAAGATATTGGAACGTATCGATACGGTCGAGGTTCTATTTAACGCGAATCGATATATTCTCCAGCTTTCGGAAGATGTCTATTGCGATTATTTGGCTTGTTTGGATTGGCTGAAAGATAAACGGGTACGGACTCAGCCGGACTTTGAATATTTCTATGATATTATCAGCAAAGGAGAAGTGTTCAAAGGGGAATCGTTTGATTGGATGGATGATTTTAAAAGTTATATCTGTAATAGTACGGTGGATGTCTTGTCTCGCTTTATCGACACTTACTCGATCGAGGATGAGGCGGATCGGGTGATCCAGATAGCAGACCAGATCCTTCTGAACGATCCTTGCAACGAGGAGGCTTTGCTCTATAAGATCAAAGCCTTGATTTACCAGAACAACTTCAAATTGGCCCGTTACGTGTACGACCGCTTTTGCGCTTTATACCAAGAGATGTATGGCGAGGCTTTCCCCTCTTCTTTTGAGCAGGTCGTACCGTCTTCGCTGATGAGTCAGCAATCTCCCCAGTAATATTATAGTGTGCCTGCTCATTGGCAGGACTGTGCCATCGCTATTGTCACACCTGTGCCATCGTTGTGGCAAGACCGTGCCACCGTTATGGCATGCCTGTGCCATCCGTGTGGCACTCCTCTGGCATTACAGTGACAAATGTATGCACCCCACTGATAGCGATCCTTTCGAATAGGGAGGCAGGTGCTATGCCTCTGACTTATCGAAGATTTTTATAAATATTTCTTGATTTATTTATGTCGCTGTTATTGCGTGAATTATGCTTTGTGCGGATATGAAATTTGCCTTAAATTAGCCCTAGGTTAATGCCTTGTTTAGCGTTCGTTAACTCATGGTTTACTGCTCCTCCCTATATTCGCTCTCGTTGTTTCGCACGAGGAAGCGAGGAAGCGAAGTTGTGTTTTACTATATATTTTTTCTTACGATGAATATCGTAAAGGTTGAAGTCTGTAAGGGCCTTTCTTCTAAGAGTTGATATTTATGTATAAACTGAATAGTTATGAGTAAAGATGTGAACAATGGTCAGTCCAGACGTGAGTTTCTAGGAAGATCGGTCGCTGCTTTGGCGGCCGCGTCTTTCCTTCCGAGTGCTTTCTCTTGTACGGGGAAGAGTGTGGCGGCTCCCGCTCCGGTTGATACGGCGGCGGAGGCAGGCAAGGTTAACTCGAAGTTCGGTGGCGTGCAAATCGGCACGATCACTTATAGTTGGCGTTCCATGCCGGGTGGATTGGAGAATATCATCAAGTATTGCCAAGAGGCGAATATCAGTTCCATCGAGTTGATGGGAGGTGATCTGGAAGCTTATTTAGGAGCTCCGGAGAATCCGATGATGAAATTCTTCCGTCAGCAAGCTTCTCAACCCGCGGCGAAACCGGGTGAGAAACCTGCGGCTCCTCGTCGGATGGGTCCCCCGAAGTTTACTCCGGAGCAGCAGGCTGAGATCGATAAATATAAGGAAGAGGTGAAAGCGTGGCGTCTCGGGTTGGATCTATCAAAGGTAGAAGGTGCCCGTAAGTTATTGAACGAAGCAGGAATATCGGCGCATATCGTGAAGATGGAACCTTCCCGTATGGGTTCGGACGAGGAAATCGATTATGCGTTCAAGGTAGCCAAGGCCATGGGCGCTAAAGCCGTGACGGACGAGATTAATTTGGAGACGGCGAAAAGAGTCGCTCCATTTGCCGAGAAGCATGGGATGTATATGGCTTTCCATAATCATATGCAATATGCCGAAGAAGGGTTTAGTTGCGATCCGATCTTAGCGGTCTCTCCTTCTATTATGTTGAATTTTGACGCGGGCCACTTCTTTGGCTCTACAGGTATCCACCCGAATGAGATGATCAAGAAATATCATGATCGGATCTATAGTATCCACTTGAAAGACAAGACGGGGCCTACGACAGGGGACCAGCCGAATACGAATCAAGTATGGGGACAAGGGGAGATGCCGTTGGAAGACGTACTCTTGTTGATCAAACAAGAGAAATGGCCTATCTATTGCGATATAGAACTGGAATATGATATCAAGCCTTGGTCTGACTCCGTGAAAGAGGTAGGCACTTGCGTGAAATATGCTCGACAAATATTGATGTAGATTATAGAATGTTGTCTTTGGTATGTCATTAATAGGTATAACGAAAGGGCCGGTTCCTGATGGAGCCGACCCTTTATTTTTCATTTATTGATCTCTTTTACCAAATTGGGCGCACACTTAAAATGGACAATGGTTCTGGGGATCAACATTAAAGTCTCTCCGCTTTTCGGGTTTCTAGCCAACCTGCTTGTCTGCAAGCGGGGAGTATAAACACCGAAACCCTGTATACATACCTTTTCTCCGGCTCTCGTTTTCTCTAAGATGATGTTATTCAGTTCTTCCAATATGTACCGGATTTCTTCTTTGTCATTACCGACTCTTTTCGATAATTCCTCGATTAGCTGACTTTTATTCATATCGTATTATTTTTTGAGAAGTTTGTTCTTTGCTCTGTTGTTAAATATTTTTTTCTGTATTGCAAAGGCGATAAGCCCGTGTGCCTCCGAAAGAAGCGTCCCAACGAAGATTGGTTCGAGAACTGCGTCTTCTCAACAATCTCTTGGATATTCAAGGTAGAGTTGGTGAGTAATCCTTTTAATTCTAGGATCATATATTCCGTAATCCAATCTTTGGCGGATTTGCCGCTTACCTCCTTAACAACCATGGTCAAGTATTTAGGGGTGATGCATAGAGAGTTCGCGTAGAACGTCACGCTTCTGTTCACTTTGTAATTACTCATGACCAATTGAAAGAATTTGTGGGTCAGTTCTTTCTTGTGTACATCTATCGTTGCCGTACTGTCTAAAGAATTGACTTTATAATGGTTATATATATCAAGGAATAATATGCGAAGTAAGAGTATAACCGACTCTCTTCGATACTGGTTTTCCGGATCGACGGCTTTTCTTATAAGTAATTCAAAGAAGTCTACAAAGGAAAGAGTTTCCACGTCTTCCATCTTGAAATAGTAATGTTGCCTCATATAGAAAAAGAAATGTGGCGAGAAACGACTGATACCGCTTAATATATCAGTATAAAAGGATTCCGTGATCGTGAAATATCTGATTTGGAAATCTACGCTAACGTCCGTTAATGCGACCAATTGCCCCGGCAAGATGATGATGAGCTCTTTAGGGGTTATAATGTGCTTGTTGGAATAGATATCAATTTTAGCGTTTCCTTTTACACAATAGATGACAATCCCTAATCTTATATAAGAAGGGTAAGTGGTAATAGGGAGTTCTTTGGAAAGTGTAAAGATCTTGAAGTCCTTCTCCAAAGAATAATCAATACCACTATTCGGCTCAACTATTTTTTTAATATTTCCCGACATTCTTTTTGTCTATGTTTCTTATGTAAAATTATAACTTCGTCTTTTACTATATTTATCTAGTGGTTGTTTGGTATAATATTACAGAAATATAGGTCTCGTTTTGGCGTTTTTTAAAGTTTGGTTTAAATGATACCTTGAAAAATAACCGCTATTGGATGTTTTTGTTTGTAGGTCTAATACTTTTTTGCAAGTACGGTTGAGGTGATGTTAGGGATAACTTGTATTCTAAGGGCTGTGCGAGCTGGATGGAATATGTGTTAGGAAATATTAGTAATTCAGGTTAAGGACAAGCGTGCGAGACAAGAACGGGAAGGATTGCCTCGCACGACAGGCTTAGGTCGTCTTTTAGATAAACTTGAGTATATCTTCTGCCTTTTCCGCTATATGATCGGGTGCGTATTTCTCTAATTCCGTACGAGGGCGAAAGCCCCATGTTACCCCACAGGAGGTCACTTTGCTGTTGATGGCGGTTTGCATGTCTACGTCCGAGTCACCGACATAAAGAGCGTACTCTTTGGATATGCTCGCTCGTTCTACGATCTCATTGACGATACTGGGATCTGGCTTCGCCTTTACTCCTTCACGCTGTCCGAGAACCTCCGTAAATTGTATGGAAGGGAAGAAATGGGCGATGAGCTTACGGGTAGCGGCTTGATATTTATTAGAAGCGACCGCCAGTTTTATCCCTCTTTCCTGCAACAAGGCTAATAACTCAGGGATACCGGGGTAGGGAACGCTGCGATCTGTGTTATGCAGATCGTAATGCTTCAAGAACTCTTCCCTTACCTTTAGTATATTCTCTTCCGTCTTTTCACCTTCGGGTAACGCACGTTCGAATAATTTGTTGATGCCGTTTCCTACGAAGAAGTTATACTCCTTTACGTCATGTGTCGGAAAGCCGTTTTGCCGCAACGCATGGTTCGTGCTATGGGCTAAATCCGCGATCGTATTTAATAATGTTCCGTCAAGATCGAATATTACTAACTTTTTCATTTTAGTTTTCTGGCAAAATTAATGGAATGTAGAGATATACTTTCTCTTTCGACTGATAAAATAGATGAACCGATTTAAAAATAGATAAAAGTATTAGGTCATATATAAGATATTTGTATCTTTAGGACAGGAATAGAAATCCTTTGTAATATATTGTATAACCTAAAATTGGAACATCATGGGAAAGAATCAATTAATTCACGGGAATGAATTTCATTTGCTGAAACAAGCTGAGATTCATAAAGCTACAGGTAAATTAGTCGAGTCACTAAACTTGGCAGCCGGTTCTACGGGAGGTTTTGATATTTATAAAGTTGTAGAGGCTTATTTTACGGATTTAGAGAAAAGAAAGGAGATCAATGATTTGTTGGGTATTTCCGAGCCATGTGAGACACGTGTCACGGAAGAATGCTTTTCTTAAATAAGCCGCAGTAGGAATAACATAGAAAAAGGAGATACCTGAATCAGATATCTCCTTTTATTATATCTCAAAGAAGAATCAATTACTTACCAGAAAGTTTTTCTTTCAAAGCAGCCAATTCCTCGATGTCACCTAATGTAGTCTTTTCAACCGGACCGGTTACCATTCCAGATTCCTCTTCTTTTTTACCACCACGTTTTGAGGATGCCTTCTTTTCAGAAGTTGCCTTAGCGCCTTTTTGCTCATCTTCAAAGATGCGGCTGTGAGAAAGGATGATACGTTTAGCTTCCTTGTTGAACTCGATTACCTTGAATGAAAGTTTCTCATCTACTTGAGCTTGAGAACCATCTTCTTTTACAAGATGCTTCGGAGTAGCGAAACCTTCTACGCCGTAAGGCAAAGAGATAACGGCACCCTTATCCAATACTTCGATGATTGTACCTTCGTGGATAGAACCAACCGTGAAGATTGTCTCGAATACATCCCAAGGATTCTCTTCCAATTGCTTGTGGCCTAAGCTTAAGCGACGGTTTTCCTTATCGATTTCCAATACTTGAACCTCGATCTCTGCTCCGATCTGAGTGAATTCAGACGGATGTTTGATCTTCTTCGTCCAAGACAAGTCAGAGATGTGGATCAAGCCGTCAACACCTTCCTCGATTTCTACGAATACACCGAAGTTTGTGAAGTTACGAACCTTAGCCGCATGACGAGAACCTACCGGGAAGCGCTCCTCGATGTTTTCCCAAGGATCAGCCTTCAATTGCTTGATACCAAGAGACATCTTACGCTCGTCACGATCCAAAGTCAAGATTACGGCCTCGATCTCGTCACCAACCTTCATGAAGTCTTGAGCGGAACGCAAGTGCTGTGTCCAAGACATCTCTGAAACGTGGATCAAACCTTCTACGCCCGGAGCGATCTCGATGAATGCGCCATAGTCAGCCATAACGACAACTTTACCCTTAACCTTGTCACCAACCTTCAAGTTCGTATCCAAAGCATCCCATGGGTGCGGAGTCAATTGCTTCAAGCCAAGAGCGATACGTTTCTTCTCGTCGTCGAAGTCCAAGATAACAACATTGATCTTCTGGTCAAGCTGAACGATTTCTTCCGGATGAGAAACACGTCCCCAAGAAAGGTCTGTGATGTGGATCAAACCGTCTACGCCACCCAAGTCGATGAATACACCGTAAGAAGTGATGTTTTTGACAGTTCCTTCCAATACCTGTCCTTTCTCCAATTTGGAGATGATATCTTTCTTCTGTTGTTCCAACTCAGCCTCGATAAGAGCCTTGTGAGATACAACAACATTCTTGAATTCTTGATTGATCTTAACAATCTTGAATTCCATAGTCTTACCTACAAATACATCGTAGTCGCGGATCGGCTTCACATCGATCTGAGAACCCGGCAAGAACGCTTCGATACCGAATACGTCAACAATCATACCGCCCTTCGTACGACATTTGATGTAACCTTTGATAATTTCGTCTTTTTCAAGAGCCTCGTTAACACGATCCCAAGAACGTGTAGCGCGTGCTTTCTTGTGTGAAAGGATCAATTGTCCTTTTTTGTCTTCTTGGCTCTCGATGTAAACCTCTACCTCGTCACCAATCTTTAAATCCGGGTTATAACGGAACTCGGACATAGGAACAACACCGTCAGATTTGAAACCGATGTTTACAACAACCTCACGTTTGTTCATAGAAGTAACGGTACCCATAACCACTTCTTTGTCTTTTACCGTGTTCAGGGTCTCGTCATACGTTTTTACAAGATCGTCCTTGCTTACTTCGGTGTAAGTCTCGCCTTGCTCGAAAGCGTCCCAGTTGAAATCTTCAACCGGCTGGATGTTTTTTAAATTTTCCATTCTTTAATTGTTAATACTAAGTTTGTTTTAATTAGTAAGTTAGACTTTATGTTGTCATCTCTCAAAAATCGGGGCAAAGGTAATGCTTTTTTTCTGATTGACAAGAGTTTTGAGGGGTAAAAACATTCATTTGGGCCGTGTTGGCTGTAATTACGGAAAACTGTTGATTTTTATTGATATTTATTTTGTAAGTTTGCGAATTGTAAGCGATAAATCAATGAGTAGAGGATTTTTAAGAAAGTCCAGCGTCAATACTTTTATAGGAATAGTGTGGATTTTGTTTGCGGTGGGCACAAGTGCGCAGAATGCCGTGAGTAAATTTCGTGCGGATAGCATACGCCAATCTTTATCACGTATCCAAAAACCTCAGGATAAGATACCCCTTCTTAAAGAATTAATCGGCTTGTACTGGCAATTGCCGGAGGAGGTGCCAGCGTTGAAAGAGATAATCGATATCGCGATGCCTTTGGATTCCATCGGGATCGTATACGATGCGATGGCTGGCTTGAGTCGTTATTATTATAATGTAGAAAATAGGGATAGCCTATTATATTGGGTGGGGCAATTGGATTCGTTGGCCTCAAAAAGGCATGAGAGTCCCAGAGGGTTGTTTTTATCCGGTAGCTTGGTTTGTCAGGATTATCTATGGTCCGGCAATTATGAGCTGGCTATGGACAAGGCCATGCAATATCTGGATTTGGCCCGGGAAAGTAAGAACGATTACGGCCTGCTACGGGCTTATCGCGATCTAGGGATGGTGTACCAGCGGATTAAGAAAGACAGTGACGCGGTAGAGATCTTCGGGAAAGGCCTGCACTTATTGAAAGGGGAGAAGGCGAATCCTGCTTTCCGGATTATGTATTTGTCTAATATGTTGGAATCTACCCTGCTATTAGGACGTTTGTCCGAGTCGGAGGCGCTCTTGAAACAGTATGATCATTTATTGGATTCCTTGGAAAGGAAGTATAATGGGGAGGGAAAGATTTTTCCGGTAAAACGTCATCGTTGCTTGATGAGTTGCTATTATTGCGAGCTGTATACCATGAAAGGGAATTCGGGAAAGGCACAGGCGTATTTGGATCAGGCGACCGCTTATTTGGATAGTTCTTTTGGGGATAGGGTGGAGGCTCAATATCTGCGGACAAAATCATTTTATTATTGGAAGGAGAAAGATTATAGGCATGCGTTGTCCGCTGTCAATCTGGCTTTAAAGATCAATCGTGATCTGGATAAGTTGGAGATGAAGAAAGCGATATTGCAATCGTCCGGTCAATTGCGAGAGGCGATCGCTATCTATGAGGAGATCATTAATAAGACGGAGACGATCAACACGGATGCCTTCGACCGGCAAATCGAGCAACTCCGTGTATTGAATGACTTGAATGACCTGGAAAAGCAAGATCGGGAGTTGAAGCTGAAATCGGAGCAAGAAGCTTTGAAGCAGAAGCAGATTGTCGTATCTATCGGTCTTCTATTGGTCTTGATGGGCCTACTCTATATGTTGTGGCGTATTTATATGCATACTAAGAGGTTGAGAAATGAGTTGCTTCAGGAGAAAGACTCCTTGATCGCTTCGGAGAAGCAACTGCGGGTCGTGACGAAAGAGGCGGAGGCGGCGAACAAGAAGAAAAGCGCCTTTATCGCCAATATCAGCCATGAGGTGCGTACGCCGTTGAACGCCATTGTCGGGTTCTCGGAATTATTGGCGAGTAGCGAGTATAGCGAGGAGGAGAAGATCCGGTTTGCCGGGGAGGTGAACCATAGTTCCGAGTTGCTATTGAATCTGGTGAACGATGTCCTGGATTTATCCCGTTTGGAATCCGGCAAGATCAAGTTCAGCGTGAAGCCAAACGATCTGGTCGCCTGTTGCCAGAGGGCGTTGGATTCGATTCGCCATCGGGTGAAGCCCGGGGTCCGATTGACGTTTACTCCCTCGCTTGAATCTTATACCTTGAATACGGATGCCTTGCGTTTGCAGCAGTTGTTGACAAATTTGTTGTCGAATGCCGCTAAATTCACTTCCGAGGGAGAGATTAATCTCTCATTTGCCGTGGATGAGAGCAAAGGTGAGGTTCGTTTCTTCGTTACGGATACGGGCTGTGGAATCCCTGAGGATAAGTGTAAGAAGATATTCGAGCGTTTTGAGAAATTAGACGACTTTGTTCAAGGTACCGGTTTGGGACTTTCTGTTTGCCAGATCATCTCGGAACAGCTTAAAGGTTCTTTATCCGTAGATGTCTCTTATAAGGGCGGTGCCCGGTTTGTCTTTATACATTCAACGAATTTAATTGAAACCCCTATATGAGACTGATGAATCTATTCAATAACAGGATATCTATACGTATAGGGGTGGTTATTATGATCTCCCTTGTATTTTGCGGCTCGATGAAATCTTCCACGCCTCCTCCCGGCAAGGATCGTTTAACAGAGATCGACAGCTTGGAGAGGGTATTACCGGGCTGCCCGACGATAGCGTCTACTTTACCTATATTGCAGCGGTTGGCTTTGCTTTATCGGCAAGATCCCAAAATGAAAGATTATTATCAACGTCTTTATGAGAACGCGATGGCGGTGGATTCCATATCTATCGCATATAGGGGATTGAAAGGTATGGCCGAGTATTATTACAATCAGTCTAAGCGTGATAGTTTGGTCTATTGTTGTAATATCGTAGATTCTATGGCGAAGGCCCGCCATGAATATCCGTATGTCTTGTTTGAGGTGAAGAGTTATTCCAGTCAAGATCTCCTTTGGCTAGGGAATTATGAGTTGGCAATGAGTGAGGCGATGAATCTGTATCGGTTGGCGAGCAATCTGAATCATAAATACGGCTTGCTTCGCTGTTCGGAGACTTTGGGGCTGATTTACCAACGTATCCGTAGGGATAGCGATGCCGTAGTCTCTTTTCAGGAAGGTTTGGATTTATTGAAGGATATAAAAGATGTTCCCGATATCATGGATACTAAAATCCGGTTAACTTCTTATCAATTGGAAAGTAGTGTCCGAACGAAACAATATACGTTGACGGAACGAATCTTGGAACAATATAAAGCCCTGCTGGATGAGCAATATGAGATTAATCAAGAAAAAGGTGATGTTTTGCTACTAGAGCGGGAGTATTGGCTGCTTTATTCTTTTTACACGAGCTTTTATCTTTCGAAAGGAGATTTGGCAAATGCCAAGAAAGCGTTGGATAAAGCCTCTTCCTATGTCGGCAATAGTTTGGTAGAGGAGGACTATGCAATCAATACTTATCTAGCGGTTAAGGCTCGTTATTATAAGGCGGCTGGAGATATCCCGTTGGCACTGCGTTATATAAATGAAGTGTTGGAGACAGAGCGATTACCCGAAGATATTCAGTTCAAGGCGGATATCTTAAAGGAGCAGGGCCGACTCGAGGAGGTTATGGCTCTATATGATGAACTTTATAGAACGCTGACGAAAAGGCGGGGAACTTCTTTTCTCCGGCAGGTGAATCAATTGCGAACCTTGCATGAGTTGCATGAAAAGGAATTGAAAGAAACGGAACTGAAGGAAGCCGGGTTACGTATCGCCCGGAAACAAGATTTGTTGGTGTTTATCTTATCTATATCGGTCGTGTTATCGATCCTCCTCTATATCTCGTTTTTATACTACCGCCATCTACGATCCTTGAAAAACCAATTACAGCGAGAGAAAGACTTGCTTTTGGAATCCCAAAGACGATTGATGAGGGAGAAAGCCCGTGCGGAAGAGGCCAGCCTGATGAAAAGCGCTTTTCTCGCTAATATGAGCCATGAGATCCGGACCCCGTTAAATGCGATCGTAGGTTTCTCCAGTTTGCTGGTGGAACCTTCTACCGATGCGAAAGAGCGGGAGGAATATTCGTCTATCATCCGGAATAATACGGATTTGATGTTGAATCTGGTAAACGACGTATTGGATTTATCCCGGATGGAGACTGGAGACCTTCATTTCAATATCAAGGATTATCCGCTTTTGGAGTGTTGCCAAATGGCATTGGAGAGTGTACGCTACCGGATGCCGGATGGGGTTAAATTGACTTTTTCTCCCGCTGGGGAACCAATCGTGGTACATGTAGATAATCTGCGCCTGCAACAACTGTTGACAAACCTGTTGACAAACGCCGCTAAATTTACGGAGAAAGGTGAGATTAACCTATCGTTCCAACTTGCGCCGGATCGGGAAAAGGTATACATAGCCGTTACGGATACGGGTGCCGGTATTCCCCTTGAAAAACAAGCTGCGGTATTCAATCGCTTTGAGAAGCTGGATGATTACAAACCCGGTGCGGGTTTAGGACTTTCTATCTGTCTTTTGATCGCCGAGCGGCTGAATGGTTCCTTGTCCATAGATTCCTCGTATACGGACGGAGCTCGCTTCGTGCTTATCCTTTCTTGTGAAATAGATTCCTCAATTTATAATCCGCCAATAGAAGTATGAGCGTGATGGCCCCTATGTATAAATAGAAAGCCAAGGCCGATGTGCTTATTGTGGGGACGGCTATCTTGGGTATCTCCATATATACGAAAGATACGATCGCAAGGGAAATCATGATAAGCGAGGCCACGATCGCCGCTAACAGGCTGAACCGTTCGTCACGTTTCTTCGCCTTTGCGGACTCAAGCATGATTTGTCGCATTACGTTCGAACGGAACGAGGCGGGAAGCTCCTCCTCCGGTATGCGTTTGAATAAATCCCCCAATAAATCGGGTTGTTCCTTATTTGTGTTTATCTTACTCATGATCCATTTCATTTAATAATACAAACAATTTTTTTCGGATGCGATGTAGCTTGACTTTAATATTCGAGGCGGTCAAGCCGGTGATAGAGACCAGTTCTTCTATTGTTTTTTCTTTCCAATAAAAGAGCAAGATCAAGGCCCGTTCGTCCGGTAGAAGTTGTTCAAGGGCGACTTCCAATCTTTGAACCTGTTCCGTGGATTCGGTTTGTCCGAACAGGTTCGTAACCTCCTCCTCCGATACGTTTTCAAGTGTAGTCTCCTCAATCGGTAGAAACTCATATCTCTTCTTCCTGACCGACGAGATCGCCGTGTTGTAAGCGATCCGGTAAATCCATGTGGAGAAACTACAATCCCCTTTGAATGAGGCGAGGTTTTTGAATACCTTCATAAACGTATCTTGCGCCAACTCCTCAGCCTCCTCTTGGCTTCGTACCACTTTGAGGATCAACGAGTGAATCGGACGGCTATACTTGTCCAAAAGGCAAGCGAAACATGCCACGTCCCCCGCTTGTATCCTTTGTATGTAATATGTATCGGTATACAATTCCATTGTACTTAATGGACGCAAGCCGGGTAAATAGGTTACAACTTGCGGTAACAAAAATAAAAAATATTTTTCAGCCCGGAGGTGTAACCTATGGGAAACTGTTGCGTCAAATTAGCAAACAATATGAATGAATCAATTAAAATTATACAGTTATGATGGATTTTATTTCTGTTCCGCTAGTTGTCGGAATCGTTTGTGCAGGTATTTACGGATTATTTGAGTTGTTTGTTCGCAAGAGGGAACGTTTGGCGATTATCGAGAAGATCGGTGATAAACTGGATGCCTCTGCTTTCGATGGTAAATTGGGACTGCCTAACTACATGCGAAACTTCTCGTTCAGTAGCTTAAAGGCCGGGTGCCTTTTGGCGGGAATCGGATTAGGTTTGTTGGTAGGCTTTATTATTAATATGTGTATGGCGACAAATTCTTATTATGATGATGGTTGGTACAGGCATGAGGTAGCGGGTACGGCTTATGGGGCTTCGGTTCTTTTGTTCGGGGGAATCGGCTTGATAATAGCGTTCGTCATTGAGCTGAAACTAGGTAAGAACAATAAGTCATAGGCTTGCCGGTATAGACGTAGCGTGCTGCATGCAGCACGCTACGTCTATACTACAGGTAGATCTCCCCGAAGAATTCAGGACAATGGAAATTAGGCTCGGGAAGGTCGATCGGACTCCAACTTACGAAATGCGGATTCATTGTCTCATCGGCGCATTTATAGAAGTTCCCTAGTATTTTCTCCGGCAGATTACTAGGATCTAACCCCATCAACTTGAGTGGTATGACTACGATCAAGTTCCATGTATGAATACCTTTAATCTCCTCGAATGCCCTTCTTCTCACGGATGGGAGTCTTATGATGCTTTTATACTCTTCTTGCGAAAGCGACGTCTTGATATCCCGTGAGGTACGGCGGGCGGCATCGCAAGTCCCGATACAATTAAACTCGAAATTCATATAATGCGAGTCACCTTCCTTTTTCATGAAGAACTCCACGCAACTATCCTTATGGACCGAGGAATTGTCCATCTCATAAGACGCCTTTAGCGAATTACCCTGCACGCTATATCGTATATATAGATTTTTCTCTGTCCGAGCTATATTAAAAGCGGTGATCGGCTTATATGGATACTCATGCCAATTGGCATGGGTGAGGAACTCACGTTGGGATTGCACCTCAAGAATCGGTTCTATGGATGTTATATCGAGTACATCCAGAACGGGGATAACAGGAACTTTCAGTCTTTTCATTTTAACTATAGATTTGAAGTAAAGGCCATTGTAAGTAGGAGGTCAATAAAACCGATAGGGCACCGATAATAGACAATACGATAATGACAGAGCCCACGATCCGGTTCAGTAACCAAATGCCTCTAACGTTGAACCATTTTCTCAGTTTTCCAATAATATATGTTATGCCGAACCACCAAAGAACGGCCCCTAACCCTATGCAAACAATGCCCAATACCAGCAGCCAAAACGAATGTTCAGGCAGCACGAAACCAAACCGGGCGAATAATCCGATATAGAGCAAGACGATTAACACGTTGCTAAAGGTAAGTAGAAAAGCTGTAATAAAGTCTTGGGTGAACGATAATTTTTTTTCTCGGTGTTTCTTTAGGTTCCTAGTCGGGTTGCTTTGGAAGATATAATACCCGAAAATGCCGAGAACGATACTTCCGATCAATTGCAGGGGCGCTTGGTTCGCCTCCACGAAGTTGACCACAACTCCCATGCCCAGACAAGTCAGTGCCGCATAAATCACGTCGGATAGAGCGGCCCCTAATCCGGTGACGAACCCGTGCCAACGTCCTTTATTTAGTGTTCTTTGTATACAGAGCATACCGATGGGGCCCATGGGGGCCGAAACCAATACACCTATAATGATTCCTTTACTAACGATTCCTAGCATTAAGTTGAGTCTCTTCTAGTTTCTTGGGCAAAGATACATCCATTCCGCGATAAAAAAAAGGTAAAAAACGTAAGATACTGTAGGGACGAGGCTCGCTCGTCCCTTATTTCGGGAAATTGGGACTGTACAATAGGGTCGTATCGAGAGTCATCAATTTACCGTCTTTCACGAATGAGTCTCCTCGCTCGGACAGATGCTCTACCATCATCTTGCGTAATTCGGACAACTTATTCTGATAGGCTGCGTCCTCACTAAGGTTATGTGTCTCTCCCGGGTCTTCCCGTAAATCGAACAACTGCTCGCTTCCGTTGTGGAAATTCCAGATATACTTAATCTTCCCATCGGTAAGGGCTGCCCAGTAATTATCGTCGCTATAGCAAGTGGCATGCTCCATGTCTATATAGGGGCGCCATTGTTCCTGCTGGCCTTGGATCAGCTTGAGTAAAGACCGCCCGTCCATATCGGGAGGAACCGACCCGCCGGCGATATCGATAAAGGTAGGCAAGAAGTCTCTCAGTTCTACAGGTTGTTCTATGCTGCTTCCGTCCGGTATGGATTTGGATATACCGGCGGGCCATTTTACGATATAAGGAATATGGGCCGAACCCTCGTACGGATAGGTTTTCCGCCAATGATAATGATCGCCCAACATATCGCCATGATCCGCCGTGAAACAAATCAGGGCATTGTCGTACATACCTTTGTCTTTTAGGGTCTGGATGATTTGCCCTACTTGATCGTCGATAAAGGTGATATTGGCGTAATAATGGCGACGGGAGTTTATGGCATACGCATCCCCGAAATTACCGAATGGGGCATCCGATGCTCCTTGGAGAGGATCTTTCGGCTCGGCGTATTGTCCGCACCAATCTCCTATATGGGGTTTCGGGATATCCGCGTCCTTATACATATCCAGATAACGTTGAGGCGGATCATAAGGACTATGCGGGCGGGCGAATGATACCTTGAGGAATAAGGGCTTGTCGTTGTCGTAGTTCCGGATCAACTCGCAAGCGGTCTGTCCGGTCCAAGCCGTAGGATGAAGCCGTTCGTCTAACTTATAGACACCGGCGGCATGGTCGTTCCAGCCGATACCCGTAAGATCCGGGTCTTTGCCGGGTGCCTGCAATTGAAACCATTCCCGGTAATCGCTGATGAAATCGGGACTTTCCACCCGGCCACTCTCGTCGATCAAGGTCGCGTGGAATCCGTGAAGCGCTTTCTGCGGAAACCAATGCATCTTACCGATCCCGAAGGTATAATACCCCAGATTCCGCATCATCTGAGGCATCTCGTAACGATACTTCAAGGCCATGCGTCCGTATCCCAGCATACCATGATGCCAAGGAGACATCCCGGTCAATAAACCGGCCCGTCCCGGAGTACTACTTGGAGCGGAGGAATATCCGCTCACGAACAACGAGCCTTCTTGCGCCAGCCGGTCGATATTCGGTGAGATCACCGCCTTGTTTCCCATGCAGCCGAGGGCGTCGCCCCGTTGTTGATCGGTCATGATCAAGATGATATGCGGCTTACCGCTCTTTACGGGCATGGCGGGAGAGACGGCGGTCTCTGCCTCTTTCCCGCTTTTGCTATGCGTCATCCCCGGAAGTGTCGCACCCAGACCGATTCCGAGGGATGATTTAATGAAGTTTCTTCTTTCCATTATTTAGCCTTGATTGTGTGATCCCGAACTCCTTTTAAGATTCCCTGCAATTGGAAAACGATCTCCGGATGTTGCAAGGCCTTGTTTCCTTCCTCGTAGACCTTCGTCATGTCGTATAACTGAGGCTCGGGGGAATATCCGGTCTCAATCTTCTCATATTCCATGATAGCGGAACCTACACTCGGCTCGATATATTTCCAATCTTTCGTACGGACGGAAAGTGCCTTATTAAGCGCTTGCTCGATTACCCACGGGCGGTCTTCCTTGCTTTTCCCGATCCAAGTATCCAGATAATCATAGCTATCCGGCGCGCTTCCTTCCGGAAGACGGGAATTCGTCAGTGAGGCAAGGGAGGCGAACCAGTCGATCTGGCTCACTAGCGCATCTGATACGGCGGCTTGCTTGATCTCCTTTGGCCAATGTACGATAGCCGGGATACGGGTTCCCCCTTCGAAGGCACTGTATTTATTACCTCTAAGCGGTCCGGCGGGTTTATGATCGCCTAGTAGCTCCACGGCCCGGTCCGCGTAACCATCATCTACGACAGGTCCGTTATCGCTTGACAAGATGATCAAGGTGTTTTCCGTCAATCCCATCTCATCCAATGTTTTCATCAATTGGCCTACGCTCCAGTCGAATTGCTCGATAGCGTCGCCCCTCACGCCCATCGGGTTCTTTCCCCGGAAACGGTCGTGCGGGAAGCGGGGTACATGCACGTCGTTCGTGGCGAAATACATGAAGAAAGGCTTCTCTTTATTCTCCTTGATAAAATCGATGGCGTGTGTCACGATAGAATCGGCGATATTCTCGTCTTTCCAAAGCGCCTTGCCGCCACCTTTCATGTAACCGATACGGCTGATTCCGTTTACGATGGATTGGTCGTGCCCGAAACTAGGCTTCTGGTTGTATAATAATTCCGGATTATCTTTTCCGGTCGGCTCTCCGGGAAAGTTCTGCTGGTAACTGACATAGAT
Organism: Parabacteroides sp. AF21-43; assembly: GCF_003635435.1. Lineage (NCBI taxonomy): Bacteria > Pseudomonadati > Bacteroidota > Bacteroidia > Bacteroidales > Tannerellaceae > Parabacteroides > Parabacteroides sp. AF21-43. The sequence continues at coordinate 28,364 of NZ_QTMG01000035.1, forward strand.
CGGGGCATCCGGATCGTAGTTCGCCACCTGCCCGTTCTCGATGAATACGCAGGGGACGCGGTCTGCCGTCGCCGCCATGATATAGGAATAATCAAATCCCAGATCGCCAAGGGCGGTGGGGAGTGGGGCGTTCCAGTCTTGCTCTCCCGCTTTGTCTCCTAGGCCAAGGTGCCATTTGCCGATAGCGGCCGTGGCGTATCCTGCGTTCTTGAACATATCGGCTATCGTATAACGCTCCGGTCGTATGATCATTCCGGCGTTTCCCGCGGCGATGTCCGTTCCCGGGCGGCGCCATGCGTACTCTCCGGTTAGCATGGAATATCGGGAGGGCGTACTGGTAGAGGCGGTCGCGTGAGCGTTGGTGAAGCGGATACCGTTCTTGGCGAGCCGGTTGATATTCGGGGTTTTCACTTGCGTGCCGTCGTAGCATTCCAAGTCTCCATATCCCAAGTCATCCGCATAGATGAACAATACGTTTGGCGTTCTAGGTGTAATGTCTTGTCTCTGTTGGGCTTTTGCGATACCGGCTGTAAGAAGCGAGGCACCGATCCCTACGATAAGTGTTGATTTCATGTTGTTTATTATTTAGATGTTCTATAAAGAGTTTGTATTATGACTCTATTTCGTTATCAAAATCAAGAAGGTTATCTGTCTGGTATTTATCAAAATCGGATTGGAATAGACGGTCTTGAATGATACGGTATTTCTCAAATCTTTTCTTATCAACGACATAGCCGCGAATGGCAAACTTGTAATATTTAGTTGCGTAGCTTTTGCCATCGGAAGCAGTTCGTCGGAATTTCCGACAGACTGAGTCTTCTTGTAATTCTTGGCTTTGAAATATATTTTGTAGATGTTCCGTGATAGTGGAACGGCTTTTATCGAACAATACGGCAATAGCATCCTGCGTCAGCCAAAGGCTTTCGTCTTGATATAAGACTTCTATACCTTCTTCTTTATTTTCTATTTGGAAAATCAAGAATTCAGCCGTGCTGTTGTGTATCTGCAATTTCTTATTCATGGCATGTTCTATGGACATTAATTATATACAAAAATAACCAAATTATTTCAGAATCAGGGTAACTACACCAAAATATCAATGAGATGGAGCTTAGGAAGAAATGCTTTTTGGCTCTGGTTAAAAGGGGGGCTTATCGTATATTTTCATGTACGCTCTTGCTCCTTATCGAATGATGCTGTAAAAAGTCGTACGCGTTTCCCGAAAAACATGTACGACTTTTTACAGAAACACGTACGTGTTTTTCAAAAATCACAATCGTGTTTTTAAGGTGTTGATATTAAACAATTTATATATTTGTGCCATTTGTATACCTTATTGTATATTATTATTACCAAGACGGAACACGCACTGCCTATACAAGAGTGGGTAATATTGATATTGAAGGGTATGCACATGACATGGGATTCACTTCCTACCCAAGTGGATGCCAGCAAACATTCTTGTAAATGAAGAAAAGTTCGGAGAGTGAGTTCGGAGACACTGCGGATAAGCCTAAAAATATAGGTAGAACAGCACAGAAGATCATCGACCTTGTCATTTCCGACCTTTCTATGTCAGCCGAAGCTATGGCTTATAAAATTAGGTATAAGTTCCCGTGCTGTAGAAAAACAAATCGCAAAATTGCGTTCTATGGGTATATTGTCTCGTGAAGGCGCAGACTTTGGTGGTTATTGGCGTATTATTTTAAGTTACCATTTTGAGGGGATGAGACGCAGCACGCTGCGTCTCTACAACTGGAGACAAAATTGGGCGAAAAAAGTAAGTTAGCTTGCTTTGGAAGTGAGGTATTGGAGTTTGAAAATCAAATAAAATATTATACATTTGCATGACTGGATAAGTCAAAGCGAATAATTGGTATCAAACAATGATAAACTAAAAAACATATGGATTATCTTAGGTTGAAATATTATTAATACGTATATTTGCGACAAGAAAAGGCTTTTTAATTAAGAGCCTCGTGTTGCGTGTGATATTTGTGCTGTAGGACGAAAATCGGCTAATTTTCTTAAATCTCCCTATGCACGAAGAAGGCCCCGCAACCCTTTACTGGATATACGTGTTATCTATGCTAATATAGTATGGATATATTTTGTATACAGATAAAGGGGGCGTGTGGCTGACTTTATTGGGAGTTGGGTCTTAGCCGAACCTTCGTCTACATAAATGTTCAGTCCTCGCCCTTCCTTTATTTTATAAGAAAGGACCACTACTTAACAAAAGCCATATAGCGCTCGTCTTTACGAAGGACATCTTTTCTAAAACATGTCCGGATCTTGTAAATCTAATAATTAATCATGTAAAGTGAATGGCTTATGGACGCTTGTAATATTGATGAGATCCAGAATCTCTTTATTTACTACTCCGCTTGTTTCAGCAAGTATTTTCCAGAGTTAGGGTTTTATTGTAATGAGAGGGAATTCCAGATACATGGTATCGTGCGGAGATATAGTGACATTACGGGAGTGTCCCATGATGGCTCTTATTTCTTAATTGAGATGCGAAAAGAATACCTGATCTACTTACCGTTATTGGTCGGTTCCAAATTCCGCATTTTAACTAAACAAAAACAACTTTATTCGTAATACAATCTTATGCTTATGCCAGAACTCATATCCATAGAAGAAGCCGCCCGTATTACCGGTTTCCCGTACGAGGAGATTGAAGATTGGGTAAAATCCCGAAAGATAACCTCTTTCCATACGAGAACCGGTACACGTATGGTAGATCCTGAGAACCTACGTGATTTCATTGCCCATATCGAACATCTAGGGATTCAAAAACTATACTTGCAACTGGTCATTCAAGACAAGGAGGAGGAAGCCGACGAGATTATCGCCCAGTACGACGATTACCTTTTCTGCCTACGATCCTTAAAGAACATCTCTCCCCTACTTAAACAAATCATCGCCGAACTATCCACATTTATAGATGATAAGCAAGATCGGTATATATTCACGGAAATAACCTCTGGGGCAAAAATACTGGACGTAGCCAAACGCTGCGATATATCTTACGATAGGATGTGCTACCGATATAAGAACATAGTACTCCGCTTGCAGGAAAACACCGGATTCTTAGCCGAATATAAGAAAACGATCAGCTGTCAAGACCTAGAGATAGAGCGCCTGCGACTTGAGAAGCGAAACATGGAATATGAGCTGAGAACGCTCTATAAAGCAGTCCTCAAAAGTGGCTTGAGTCTCGATGCTCCGAAATCATCGTTCGATATCCCCACGGATGCGGCCAAACGGATCTCCCTACCGGTCACAAGCCTAACCCTGTCTCCCTACATCCGTAAATGCCTCCAAAAATTGGAACTGGAGACTATGGAGGACCTATTGCGCTACGCTAGGAAGAAAGGGCTCGATTCTTTGTTGAAGATTTCGGGATTCGGCCCTCTCGGTTTAGACCAGTTAAAATTTCAGCTGGAAAAGCATAAGATCATGAATAAGGCCGGAGACTCGGATCTCTATCAATACATCATCAATGAACCGGATAGCTGAACACAAAAAGAGCCTCTCTTCACAGGGAGGCCCTTTTTATGTGATGCCGGAAATAACCAATAAAAACTTCCCGACACTACGGTGTTAATCATCTTATATGCTTACATAAAATTAGCAGAAGGCTTTGGTTTGCGATATACTAATAGTGTTACATTCTTTTTGACATTGCAAAGATACGTCGGCCTATAAGGGTGCGCAATACCTATATATATGTAAAAAAGGAGAGCTCATACCTATTAATTGTTATATATCTTTTCATGGAGATCGATTTTTAGAACTAATGATCTTCTCGCTTGTAATAACTAACGCTTACCTCTGAAATAATACAAAACCGTATTTTCCAAAATTAACTATCAAGTTGTCTTGCGGGTCAATAATGGGGCCTATTGGGTGTGACGTCCTGAAAATATTCTTCCGGGATACCTATGAGTAGGTAATTAGGGTCTTATTTTACCTACTTCGGGCGATTGTAGCAAATTCTCAGCCCCTGTAGTTTTGCCAAAAATTATAAAACGCAATGAGAACGTTAACAAATTTATTAGCGATTGGATTACTTTCCTTTACCGCTCTACATGCTCAAGAGAGTAATATGAGCTCTACCGTAAAGGCATCGGAGATGTATGCCGACGGTTTTTCTAAATTCCGTTTTGGAGGATATGGTGAGATGGCTGCCAGTTATATGGATTATGATTGGAATTGGGTGACACCTCAAGGTACATCACATATGAATCGGGCTACTGTCTCTATCCCTCGTTTTATTTTAGCTTTTGATTATAAGTTCTCTCCCAAATGGGTACTGAGTTCCGAGATTGAGTTTGAGTATGGAGGAACAGGCGCCGCACGGGAAGTGGAGTGGTACGAGGAGAATGGAGAATATGAGACCGAGATCGAGAAAGGTGGCGAGGTCGCCTTGGAGCAGTTCCATATCTCTTATCTGATGAACAAGCATTTAAACTTCCGTTTTGGACATATGATCGTACCGGTAGGCTTGACCAACGCACATCATGAACCCTTGAACTTTTTCGGTGTATATCGTCCGGAAGGAGAGACTACCATATTACCTTCTACTTGGCATGAGACGGGTGTGGCTCTATTTGGTGATTTAGGAAATTTCGATTACGAGTTACAAGTCGTTTCCGGTCTGGACCCACAAGGTTTCCGTATGGAGAACTGGGTTGGCAAAGGTACGCAAGGCGCTTTCGAGGAAACTCAATTTACGCATCCTGCCTTTGTGGCTCGTGTCAACTATAATGGAGTGAAGAAATTTAAAGGCTTACGTGTGGGCGCTTCTTTTTATTATAACCAACCCTCTAAGAATAGTAGCAAACCGCTGCGTAACCAAGGTGAGAAATATCCGCTTACTATCGTGACGGCGGACGCTCAATATAAAAGTCCGAACAATAATTTGATCGCCAGAGGTAATATCGTTTACGGCCATCTGGGCAACAGCAACGCTTTGACAAAGGTAAACAATAACTCATCTTCAGCTTCCGGATATCCTAATTCAACCGTGGCGGAGACCGCTGTCAGTTATGCGGCTGAGGTTGGCTATAATGTAGGTTCCTTCTTTAGTCGGAAAGCCCCTAGAATTTATCCTTTCGTTCGCTACGAATATTATAATCCGATGCAATCCGTGGAGAAAGGCAGTAATAAACTGGCGGATAGACGTCTTCAAAAGAGCGTGATTACGGCTGGCCTTAACTATTACGCATTGCCTAATCTGGTCGTAAAGGCGGATTATGCGCACCGTATTGTAGGTAAGGGTGATTATAATAGCCAGAATATGGTTTCTGTCGGTATCGCTTATATCGGCTGGTTCTTATCAAGATAATAGACTATTAACAAATATATATGTAAGAATATGAAAAAAGTACTTTTATTACCCATGATGTTGATGGGTGTGGCTTTGAGCTTCACTTCTTGTGGAGACAACGATGATCCGGGCAAGGACCCCGATGTTGTAACTTATGACTTTAAGAATCTTCCTGCGGATTCGGGTGCAAAACCAACAGAAGATCAGATGAGTGCGGTTGTCGCTACTTTCGTTGATGAGGTAGCTTTGCCTACCTATAAGGACATGTTGACAAAGATGACCGCCTATAAAAATGCGGTAGACAAGTTCATCGCGTCTGGTTCTAAGAATGATTTAGCGGATGCCTGCGACGCTTGGCGTGCGGTTCGTGTACCTTGGGAACAAAGTGAGGCATTCTTGTTCGGTGTGGCGGATTTGGCACAGCTCGACCCGAGCTTGGATAGCTGGCCTTTGGATAAGAACGGTATAGAGGAGATTATAGCTACAGGAGAATTCAGCAAGATTTCAGGAGCTGTAGACGAAGATGCGGAAGATGGTCCTCAAAATTTACGTGGATTCCATACGGCGGAAAAGATGTTATTCTTAGACGGCGAGCCTCGTGATCTGGAAACAAGCCCGTTCGCAAAGAATGAATTGGAGTATTTGAAGTTAGTGTCCGAACGTATGTTATCTGATACTCAAGACTTATACAATGGTTGGTTGAAAGGCTTAGGAACTTCGGATGTTCCTTCTTCTTATGCGGAGGCTATGAAGAAACATGACGGTTCTGCCTATTCCATTGGTAATGTGTATCAGGCGATTGAGCTTATGCTGAATGGAAATAATGGTATGGCTGGAATCTCCAATGAAGTAGGTTCCGCTAAGATAACTGACCCGGTGACCGCATGGAATGGAAGTAATAAAGACGCTACTGACCCGAATAACCCCGGTGTCTTGGCTGTAGAGTCTTGGTATAGCTGGAATTCCTTGGACGACTATAAGAACAATATCGTAAGTATCAAGAACGCTTATTTCGGCGGTCGTGATTTGGATGAGAAATCCGCTTCCGAGAGTAGCTTGCATGCGTTGACTAAAATGATTAATCCTACGTTGGATAGTTTGATGGTAGTTCAAATTGATAAGACAATCGACGCTATCAATGCGATCGGCTATCCTTTCCGTAACAATCTAGGGGATACGGAGCATATCAATACAGCTACAGAAGCTTGCGCTGATTTAACGACAGGTTTGGGCGTTGTTAAGTCTAAGTTCACGAACTAATCGGACAAGCCGATACGATGAAACGAAGATTACTTCTATTATTCGCTTTATCCGGTAGTCTGCTGTGTAGTTGCGAATCCGAGGACTTGGAAAATTGGCAGGTTAAGAAACCCAATGGGCAGGTAGCTTCCGAGAAGGAATTGTCCGCGGGTATCTCAACCATTTTCTCCAATGCCCCGGATGCGTACGATACGCAGGCAAACTGGGTTACGGGCGAATTAGAGACGCGATTTAATCGTGGTGATGGATTGTACGACGATGCTCGCGGTGTTGAGAATGTGGATGGTGGAGGACTAGGGCCGCTTTATGCCGGATATTCTTGCGGTTCCTGTCATAAAAGTACCGGGCGGACCCGTCCGGCTATAGCCGATGGAGGGTCCGGCCCCGGCTTCTCATCCATGCTTATTTATATATCACGTAAAAGTGGCGGCTATTTTCAAGATTACGGCCGGGTACTACATGATCAAGCGATATACGGAACGAAACCGGAGGGAAGGGTTAAGATTACTACTACTTCCCAAAAATATACGTTCCCCGATGGGGAGGAATATGAGTTGGTCACCCCTCATTATGAGATAAAGGAATGGTATGCTGATAGTATCCCGATGTCGGATTTACGGATTTCCGTACGTCAACCCTTACGGCATGTCGGAATGGGGCAGATGATGGCGCTCGACTTGGATATGCTAAAGCAGATCGCTGCTAAAAGCAATTATCCGGAATATGGTATTAGTGGACGTATAAACTATGTGACGGAAAAGGGAAAGAAGCAGATCGGTATCTCTGGTAATAAGGCGAATCATGCCGACTTAACGGTGGAATTGGGATTCTCTTCCGACCTCGGTGTAACGAACGATCGTTTCCCGCATGAGGTAGGAGAAGGACAGAGTAATATGATGGGTTTTGCCATGACCGGGGCGCAGGTCTCTACGGAAGATATGGAAGATGTGGATTTATACCTCCAGACCTTGGGGGTACCCGCCCGTCGGAATGTGGATGATCCTACGGTTCTTCAAGGAGAGCAACTTTTCTATCAAGCGAAATGTCATTTATGCCATGTGACTTCCTTGAAGACACGCCCTCGCGGATCTGTCCTTTTGAATAATACGGAATTGCCTCAATTAGGTAATCAGGTGATCCATCCTTATTCGGACTTTTTATTGCATGATATGGGGGTTGAGCTAGGGGATGATTATCCCAGTGGCTTGGCCAACGGTAATGAATGGAGGACTACCCCGTTATGGGGATTGGGATTACAAGAGGTCGTAAACGGCCATACCTATTATTTACATGATGGCCGTGCCCGGAACCTGACGGAGGCTATTATGTGGCATGGTGGGGAAGGGGCTGCGTCGCGTACCCTATTCTCTCGCATGACAAAAGACGAGCGGGCCGCTTTGATTAAATTCCTACAAAGTTTATGAATAAATAACGCATAGAATCGAAATGAAAAAAATATATAGGACGTTGCTTGTGGTGCTTCTATCAGCGGGTGTTTTCTCCGTGAAAGCTCAAGATACAAAGAAAGAGATGGATGATAAATATGTAGAGAACGATGTGGTTTCACTAGCGGGAAAGAAGGGCTTTTCCTTTTCTACCAAGGCCGGTGACTTTTTGTTTAAGCCCTATGCGTTGGTACAGGCAAGCGCTTGCTACAACCGGTATGACGACCAAGGGCTGGAAAGCCATTATGCCAAGAGCGTAGCGAACTCTGGTTTCGCGATCCCTAACGCTATTCTCGGTTTTACGGGTAAGGCTTTTGGACGGGTTACTTTCAATTTATCGCTGAATGCCGCTAAGAGTGGAGGGGCCTTATTGCAACAGGCTTGGTTCGACGTAGCGATCAAGGAATCGTTTCGTATCCGTGTCGGTAAGTTCAAGACACCGTTTATGCATGGCTATTTAAGTACTTTGGGGGAGACGTTGTTTCCGGTACTGCCTTATTCCGCTTCCCAATCCGTATTGCTTCCTTACGACGTGAATTATGTTATACCGAATATGTCCACGGGATTCGACTTGGGTGTACAGGTACATGGTTTGATCCATGATAAATGGAATTATCAAGTCGGTATTTTTAATGGTACGGGTATCGACGTGAATTTGGCGACTAAGACAAACTGCGATGATCATAAATGGTTGCCTTCGCTGTTATATGCGGGTCGTCTGGCCTTTATGCCGAAGGGGGAGATGCCAACGTCTCAAGGCTCGCCGGAGAATCTGAACGACGATAAGATGTCTATCGCCGTATCTGCCTCTTATAATGCGGAGGCTGAGTTCTTGACCAGTAGCGACACCCGTGTGGGCGTTGAGTTCGCATGGATCAAGAACCGCTGGTATGTAGCAGCCGAAGGTTATTATATGAATATGCATTTTACCAAGATCATGCAAAAGCCGGATAAGAATTTCTGGGGAGCTTACGCTCAATTGGGCTATTTCATCACTCCGAAATTACAGGGTGCTTTGCGATATGATTTCTATGATCGAAACGCTACGGATGAGGGTGGTTTGTTAAATATGCCCGCCGCTGGTTTGAATTATTATTTCTTTAATAATAATTTGAAACTACAGGTTATGTATCAATATTTAGGTCGTAGCGGTCATGCTACGCAGAATGACCGGGATGAGGACGCTATTGGATTGGCTCGTCACTCCGCTACGGCTATGTTGCAGTTCACGTTCTAATCTTTGGGTATGAAACTATATAGTCTATATATAATGTATGCCTTATTCCTGTTATTCGGGCTGGGTTGTGATGAGGGTAAGATTTATCCGGATGAGACGGTTGATTCCGGGCGAACCGCTACCGTGTCACTTTCTTTCACTGGCCTGAAAGCTTGGCCGAAGGAGAATATGCTCTCGTTATGCGCTTTTGGCGAGGATAAGTCGAAACCTTTGCAAACCCAGCGTATCAGTAAGCCGGCGGAAGACGGCAAAAGACTAAAACTCCGATTGAATAATGTCACTCCGGATACGAGGAGTATAGAGGTCGCTGTGATTAGTAGGGGATTGCGGTTGGTTTACTCCTATTATGCGTCTCCGGTGGATGATTCGGACGAACCGCTTGATTTGTCTGTGGGCGAATTGGATTTAGCGAGCTTCAAACGTGTACAAGCGCAGGTGTTCGACTTGAATTGCCTGTCTTGTCATGGCGGGGGATCGGGATTGGCCGGTCAGCTGGATCTTAGGGACGATGTAGCCTATAAATCCTTAGTGAATGTCAAGGCGCCCCTTTCGGAAGAGGGTAAGAACTACGTGACCCCGGGTGATATAAACGATAGTTTCTTGCTGGATATATTGGAGGATAATCCGGTACATAAGGATATGTTCAATAGTTCTGGGAAACAGGAGGTCCTTGCTTTGATCCAAGGTTGGATCTTAGGAGGGGCATTGGATAATTGATAAGAAAGAAAATGATGAATTATACGAGAAAAATAGATACGGATAAAGCGGTAGAGGTTCAGATCTCTTCATTCACGGGCAAAGGTGGAACAACGGAATATCAGGTGATGGTATCGATTACAGACCCTTGTTTGTCTTTCGTGGAGCAATTACAAAACCTTTTGCGGGTTTATGTGACTGTCGTGAAGGAAGAGCTATCGAATGACGCTACCGCCGTTTTCCGCCGTTATTTTTTAAGTGACGCGGCTAATCAGACGGATAACGTGATGGAGTGGGAGTGCGAGAGCGCCTTTTGTCCGCTCTCTATCGTGCAGCAACCGCCTTTGAATGGAACAAAGATCGCTATGTGGACTTATTTGCAAACGGGCATGTCGGTACAAACGCACGATTCCGGTTTGCTGGAAGCGTCGCATAACGGTTATAGGCACCTCTGGGGGGGAGGTGCCTTCAATAAGGCGGCCAATTCGGAATACCAGACCCGGCTTTTATTGAATGACTATGTGATGCAATTGATGGGGCAGCGTTGTGCGTTGGCCTCTCATTGTGTCCGTACTTGGTTCTTTGTGCAAAACGTAGACGTGAATTACGCCGGTGTGGTGAAAGCCCGGAAAGAAGTTTTTATCACGCAGAATCTTACGGAGAAGACGCATTATATCGCTAGTACGGGTATCGAGGGACGTCATGCCGATCCCTCGGTGTTGGTACAGATGGACAGTTATGCGGTGGATGGGTTGGAGCCGGGACAGATTCAGTTCCTTTACGCTCCCACGCACTTGAATCCTACTTATGAATATGGAGTAACCTTCGAGCGGGGTACGGCTGTTACGTATGGGGATCGTAAACAGGTCTTCATCTCGGGTACGGCGAGTATAGATAACCGGGGAGAGATTGTCTATCCGGGCGATATCGTAAAACAAACCGAGCGGATGATGGAAAATATCAGCGTGTTGCTGAAAGAGGCGGACGCTACTACTCGTGATATTACGCAGGCGATCACCTATTTGAGAGATATGGCTGATTATGCGGTGGTTAAGAAGTATTTTGAGGCGCATTACCCGGATTTGCCACATTTGATAGTCTTGGCCCCCGTTTGCCGTCCCGGATGGTTGATAGAGACTGAGTGTATAGCGGTCGTGCCGACGGAGTCGTCCTTTAAGCCTTTGTGAAATAATAATAAATGTACGAGATATGGAAGAAAAAGGAGTATATTTGGCTATTCAAACACCAAGACAAGTTAGAAAGAAGCCTATGTATAAAAATGGAATGTACCGGGAAACCGATAAAATGAGTGATCTGATCTGCGAGAACTATCCGATGGTTTTAGTCATGAGCCGCTTTGGTATAGCGCTCGGGTTCGGAGAGAAGAATATCGGGGAGGTTTGCCGGCAGAATGGGGTGGATGCTTGTACTTTCCTGACGGTCGTGAATTTCTTGGTCGAGGAAGTGAATACGCCTGTCGAGAATATCAGCAAATGCCTGTCGATCGAGAACTTGATCCGCTATTTGCATAATGCCCATGATTACTTCTTGAACTTCCGCTTGCCACATATCCGTCGTAAATTGGTAGACGCTATATCCGGGTGCCCGGAGGATGTCGCTTTTGTGATCACGAAGTTTTTCGATGAGTATGCGGAGGAGGTAAATAAACATATGTCTTATGAGGAACGTGCTGTTTTCCCTTATGTCCGTAATTTGTTGGAAGGAAAGAGAGATCCGAAATACAATATTACGATCTTCCGTAAGCGTCATGATCAGATCGAGATGAAGATCACGGAGTTGAAAAATATCCTGATCAAATACTATCCGGGAGCGGGTACGAATATGCTGAATAGTGTCTTGTTCGATATTTTTGCCACGGAGGAAGACTTGGCTTCACATACCCGTGTGGAGGATTATTTGTTTGTACCGGCCATATTGGCTTTGGAAAAACAATTATAAGCATGAATCGATGAGTACAAATCTAAAGATTGCGATAGCCGAACCTTCTGTTATCATAAGGAGCGGACTGGAGAACCTGTTGAAACGGTTACCGGGTTTCCGTATCCAGATGGTGGAGATTCATTCGGTGGAATCTCTTTTCGACTCGCTTCGTATGCACAAACCGGATGTGTTGATCGTGAATCCGGCTTTGCCCGGCTATTTCACGTTGCAACATTTGAAGGAGGAAAGCGGCTGTGCCGAGATGAAATGTATCGCTTTATTATATTCTGTCTCAGACAGTGTGTTATTGCGTTCTTATGATGAACAAATTAACATATACGATAGCCCTGATGAGATCAAGCACAAATTGGAACGGTTGAACGCCGAGGTACTTCCGGATGACGAGCCGGAAGGGGATGACGAGCAACAATCGTTAAGCTCGAGGGAAAAAGAGATCGTAGTCTGCGTCGTGAAGGGAATGACAAACCGGGAGATAGCGGATCGTTTGTTTCTTTCTACGCATACGGTCATCACCCACCGCCGTAATATCGCTCGGAAACTTCAAATTCATAGTGCCAGCGGTCTTACGATCTATGCGATTGTCAATAAGCTGGTCGAATTAGGCGACATTAAACAGTAATCGTATATTTATAAGTAAGTTAAAGGGAATGTGGATAAGCGATAAAAGCGCCTTCCGCATTCCCTTTACTATTAATATAATTAAATTTAATGATCATATCTTATTAACGCTTATCGAAAACTAAAACCCGTTTATTCCTGTTTCTTCTTCAAATCATTAAGCTTATAAGAAATGAAGAAAGCATTTTTACTTGGATTAGCATTGTTATTTTCCTTATCTATGAGCGCACAACATTTCGCGTTGAAGAACAATCTTCTCTACGACGCGACTACGACTCCGAACTTAGGATTCGAGGTGGGCTTAAGCAAAAAGGTTACATTGGATGTCTCGGCGGGATATAATCCTTTCAAGTTCAATGACGGTAAGAAACTGAAGCATTGGCTTGTCATGCCGGAAGTGCGTTATTGGACTTGCGAGAAATTCAACGGTACGTTTATTGGCGTGCATGCGTTGGGCGGACAGTATAATATCGCCGGGATTAAATTACCCTTTGGCATATTCCCTAATTTGAAGGACCATCGTTATGATGGTTATTTGTACGGTGGCGGACTTACGTTGGGACATCAATGGATACTGAATAAGCGTTGGAGTATAGAAGCCGCTATCGGCGCCGGTTATGCCCGTGTACATTATGATAAGTATAATTGCGGGGAATGTGGCTCCAAGATCGAGACCAAGAACTCGAACTATTGGGGTGTAACGAAAGCGGCCCTTTCTATCATTTATTTTATCCACTAAAAAACGATCTAGAGAGATATGAGACATTTATTGAGTATATGTATCGCTTTATTGTTCCTCGGAGGTGTGAGCCTACAGGCACAGAACGGTGTGCGGGGAACTGTTAGTTTCGAGAATGTAAGCGCAAAGAAGGACGGAAGCCAGCTTATGATGAATTTTACGACCAATCTGAGCAATCTGCGTTTGAAATCCCAAGAGATGGTCATCCTGACACCGGTATTGCAATCGGTGGATAAATCGCAGTCTTACCAGTTTAACCCGATCGTGATTACCGGGCGGGCACGTATGAAGGCGTTGAACCGTGAGTTGGGTTTCAATAGTTATGAATTTCCCCAAACTCCTAGCTTGATTATCCGTCAGACGAAGAAGGGGCCGGAATTGATTCCGGTGGAATTGTCCGTACCCTATGCGGGATGGATGCGAAACGCTACTTTGATGGTGGATGAGAATACCACGGGATGCGCTTCTTGTGAGGTCTCAAATGACATCTATGGGGTGATGAGCCGTGTATTGCCTCCGTTAGCCCCTCCCGTTTATGAGCTTAGCTATGTTACTCCTCCGGTAGAGCCAGTGAAACAACGGAGCGAGACGCATTCCGCTTATTTAAACTTTGAGGTAGGCAAGTCCGTATTGTTACGTGATTTCAAGGATAACGCTACCGTGCTGAATGAGGTGAATAAGATTGTAACGGAAGTCCGTAACGATAAGAATCTTAGCTTTACCGAATTTAAGGTTACCGGATACGCTTCCCCGGAAGGTGGCTACGATTATAATATGAGATTGTCCGAGAGCCGTGCCAAGGCTTTTGTCGCTTACATGAAAGATAAGGAGAAGATGGACCCTTCCTTGATGAAAGTAAATTGGATGGGTGAGGATTGGATCGGATTACGTCAAGAGGTTACGAAATCGGATTTGGCGAATAAGAAGGAGATTCTGGAGATCTTGGATATTCAAGATATAAACAAGCGCAAGGCTAAACTACATGCCTTGAACGGAGGTCGGACGTATAAGATATTATTGGATAAATACTATCCTCCTTTAAGACGTATTGATTATACCTTGGCTTATATCGCACGTCCGTTCGACGTGAACGAGGCCAAGCAAGTGATCAAGACGAAACCTCAATATTTAAGTTTGAATGAGATGTTCTTGGTAGCCAATTCTTATGATAAAGGTAGCGATCAGTTCAAGGAGGTATTCGATATCGCCGTTCGTCTTTATCCGACCGACCCGATCGCTCAATTAAATACGGCGGCCCTTGAGATTGAGACTGGTGCTTACGATCCGGCCATCAGTCGTTTGCAAGGTATTAATTTGCCGGAAGCATGGAATAACCTAGGTGTCGCTTATGCGATGAAGAAGGATTATACGACCGCTATGCAATATTTCGATCAAGCTGCCCAAGCCGGCGTGCAAGATGCCGCTGCGAACCGGGATGAGCTGGCTGCTTGGTTAGCCGAGCAATAATGGAGATACTTACCTTCGAATATAAAAAAAAGCCCCCGTTCCCGGAGGCTTTTTTTGTGCTTATAATTTCGCTTTCCATTCATTCATCAACTCGGTAATGGTTTCTCGTACCGAAGTGATCTTATTCGCTCGCCAAGCGTTACTGCCGGCGAAAGCGTATCCATTCTCGAAATTCCCATTGAAGGCGTTGTATAAGGCGGTGACGATACAATACGGGCTGCGTGATATATCGCACGTCTTGATACAGTTGAAGGGACAAGCTTTCGGTTGCTTGATTCCCGCCTTTACTTTCTCAAGGAAACTGCAATGGATGGCTCGTCCGGGCATGCCGACGGGACTTTTGATGATCTCTATGTCCTTCTCCTCGGCCTGTATATAGGTCTGTTTGAAGGCTTCCGAGGCATCGCATTCCGTGGTGGTAACGAACCGGGTTCCTAACTGAACGCCTGATGCTCCAAGGTCTATCATGCGTTTGATATCTTCACCCGTATAAATGCCTCCTGCCGCGATTACCGGGATCTTTTTGTCGTATTTCTGCTCGAAATGAGAGACTTCCTCTACGACTTGAGGTAATAATTCTTCCAATGAGAAATGCTGGTCTTCCAACTGGTTTTCCTTATATCCCAGATGTCCACCCGCTTTCGGGCCTTCTAGTACCACCGCATCCGGAAGATAATCATAGTTATTCTTCCATTTCTCGCAGATGATACGTACGGCACGTGCGCTGGAAACGATGGGAACCAGCTTGGTGACGCTATCTTTCTTGAGGAAAGAAGGCAAGTCCAAAGGCAGTCCAGCACCGCTGAAAATGATGTCTACCTTTTCCGCTATACTGGTCTTCACCAGTTCAGCGAAGTCGGAAAGAGCTACCATTACGTTTACGCCGATGATACCTTTCGCTTTTTCCCGGGCCTTGCGGATCTCTTCCGCTAACCCAAGATTCCCAGCTTCCGTATAATTGCTGGGTGACAATTTCTTATATAAAAGTCCGAGACCGGCTGCGGAGATAACGCCGATCCCACCTTCATTTGCGACGGCCGAGGCTAAGCCGGAAAGAGAGATGCCTACGCCCATTCCACCTTGGATGATTGGAATACGAGCCTTTAGGTCTCCGATTGTTAATGTCTTCATTAAAAAAATAAATATAGTGTTTCAATAATCGAGGCAAAGGTAGCACAATATCCCAATAAATGTGCGAAATGGACCAGAATTATCGCGCAAATATTCTAGTCATGTGCAATGTATGGAACGAACCGATTATTTTATGTAAATTCGTCCCTGAATAATTAGGCAAGACGTCTGTAACAGGATTGTAATGTATGTGAAACGGGTGTGAAACAGGAGCGTTGTAACTTTGCGACGCAAATATAGTTTTTATAGTTAGGAATGAAATTAGGAAAAGTTATAGCGCTCATGTTAGTGCTGCTTCCATTCAGTATGGGAGCGCAGGAGGTGGATCAGTCGGTGGAAAAACGTATCGATTCCTTGGCTACGGAAGTGACTACCTTGGATAAGGTAGTCCAGAAGCTAAGCAAATTCAATGTTTCCGCTTATATCCAAGGACAATACCAATATGGACAGGAGGACGCTACCTTGAAGGTGGGCGATAAGAACGAGAACTTGGATAAAGGGTTTAACCGGATCGGTATCCGCCGGGGCCGTATGAAGTTCGAGTACAATGATGGGATCGGAACAGGTGCTGTCCAGATCGAGGTGAATGATAAGGGAGTAAGTTTCCGTGATCTGTATATCGGTATCAAGGACCCTTGGACGAAGCGTAGCCAGTTGATGGCTGGTGTGTTCAACCGTCCTTTCGGTTATGAGGTCTGTTATTCCACGAGTTCTCTCGAATCTCCGGAGAGAGCGACTATTATCCAGTATTTCTTCCCGGATGAGCGTGACTTGGGAGCGATGCTTACCTTACGTACCAAGACTACCAGCCCATTGAGTTTCTTGCGATTGGATGCCGGTCTGTTTGCCGGAAACAGTATCAACCGGGAGACGGATAGCCGGAAAGATTTCATCGGGCGTCTGGGTGCCGAGAAGGCGATAGGCGACTGGGGAAAATGGGGAGCCGGTTTCTCCTATTACCATGGTTTTGTCTACAACCCGACTACCGAGGCGTATGAGATGCGTGGCAATCATTTCGTTAAGAGGGATATGGGAGAGACGGGTACTTATATGAAGCGCCAGTATTTAGGTTTGGATGGACAGTTTAGTTTTCTTTCATCTTTAGGAAAGACCACTTTCCGTGCGGAAGGTTTGATCGGTACCCAACCCGGTATTGCCGGAAGCAGTAAAAGCCCTAACTACAGTACCCGACCGGAGAATTTGCCGGAAAATTCTTTGTTCAAGCGCCCTTTCCTTGGTTACTTCTTTTATTTGGTACAGGATATAGGTGCCTCTCCTTTCTCCGCCGTATTGAAATATGACGTTTACGATCCGAATACGAAGGTGAGTGGAAATGAGGTCGGGGCGGAAAATAGCTTCACCTCAAAAACCGATTTGGCTCAAAGCACGATAGGTATCGGCGGTATCTATAATTTCAATAAACATATCCGTCTACAAGCTTACTACGAGTTTAACTTCAATGAGAAAAGTAACCTCGTGAAGGGCTACGAGAACGACTGGAAGGATAATGTATTGACAGTCCGTCTTCAATATAAGTTTTAATTCATAGGATTGTAATATCTGTTTCATCCCATTGAAATACCGAAGTATTTATTTTGTATCGTAAATAAAAGATAAATACAAAGTAATGAAGAAGACGATTTTATTAGCTGCCATGGCAGCGTGTTTGTTTGCTACGAATGTGTTTGCCCAGAAGATAAAGGGTAGCGATACTTGTTTGCCTCTTACCCAGACTGAAGCCGAGAATTTCATGAATAAGAACAAAGCTGCTAAGATAACGGTGACGGGTGGTGGCTCCGGCGTGGGGATCTCCGCTTTGATGGAAGGCACTACGGATATAGCGATGGCTTCCCGTAAGATGAAATTCGACGAGCGCATGAAGTTGCAAGAAGCCGGAAAGAAGACGAAAGAGGAGGTGATCGCCTATGACGCTCTGGCTGTTGTCGTGCATCCTTCCAACAAGGTATCCAATCTGACCCGGGAGCAATTGGAAGGCATTTTTACCGGCAAGATCAAGAATTGGAAAGAAGTGGGTGGTGCGGATATGAAGATCGTGGCCTATTCCCGCGAGACTTCTTCCGGAACCTACGAGTTCTTCAAGGAGAGCGTGTTGAAAAATAAGAACTATATGAACGGTATCTTGAGCATGCCGGCTACAGGTGCCATTATCCAAAGCGTAAGCCAGACGAAAGGAGCCATTGGCTATGTAGGTCTTGCTTATTTGAATAAAGAAGTGAAGCCGATCCATGTATCGTATGATGCCGGAAAATCCTACGTGGAGCCTTCGTTGGAGAACGCAAGGAATAAGACCTATCCGGTTGTCCGTCCGTTGTTCTACTACTATGAGACGAAGAATGCCTCAAAGGTGCGACCGTTCATCGATTATGTGATGTCTGCCGAAGGACAAGCGACGGTGAAGAAGGTTGGTTATATCCCGGTAAAGTAAGCGGAGAATCCGGACAGCGTTGTATGAGCACATCATACAACGCTGTCTAAGGTGCTTCGACAGTACTGTCTAAGGTGTTAAGACAACGCTGTCTTATGTGTTGGGATAAGATTGTCCGTCCGTCTCTTCCAGAAACTGATCCATATACAGATTCTCGCCATCCCATACGATATAAGAGAAGAATTGCATCCAATCCCCGGCTATGAGAATACGGGAGGTACGGCTTAACATCAAGTCCAACATGATGTGGCGATGGCCGAAAATGAAGAAGTTTATATCGGGATGCGTCTTTAGATATTCCTTGGCGAAAACAACCATATATTCAGCGTCTTCCCCTTGATACTTTTTAGCCTCTTGCTTTTCCAGTCCACTCTTCCGGCTGTTGAGCGACCAACCTAAAGCGAACCCGAACGTCCAGCGGGGATGTATTCCCGCGTATAGCCATTGGCAGAACTTGTTTCGGAAAATGGCCCTGATCAGACGGAATGCCTTACTCCGGAAATCTACCTCATCGCCATGCCCGAGGAAGAAACGTTTCCCCAATAAATCGACTGTCAAGGTATCCCGATGGATGATGGCGCCTATCTCTTTCGGCAAGTAGTCGAACATCCAGATGTCATGGTTACCGATAAAGATATGTATTTCTATGCCTCTGTCCGCTAACTCGGCCAATTTCCCCAGAAAACGTACATGGCCTTTCGGCACGACGTATTTGTATTCGTACCAATAGTCGAATAGATCTCCCAGAAACCAAATGGCGGAAGCGTCTTCCTTGATGCTATCCAGCCAACGTACCAGTTTCTTTTCGATGGCTAAAGGGTCCTTGTGGAAACGGGCTCCCAGATGTGCGTCTGAGGCGAAATATATTTTCATAGAAAACCTAATTCCAGTTTAGCCTCCTCCGTCATCATGTCCTTGTCCCATTCCGGCTCGAAGACGAGGTTTACCTCTACATTGTTCACCCCATCGACCGCTTCTACCTTCATACGGACATCTTCCAATATGAAATCGGCCGCCGGACAGTTCGGGGCGGTGAGGGTCATATCGATGCGTACATTTTTTTCCTCATCGATATCTACCTTATATATAAGCCCAAGATCGTATACGTTTACGGGTATTTCCGGGTCGTATACCGTCTTCAGCATAGCGACGATCGCTTCTTCTGTTTGGAGAAATTCGTTGTTCATCTTCTTTTGTTTTATACGCGAATATACATTAATACTTCTATATACTAAACCGGGGGAAAAGAGAATTTGTTTCACCGGACCAGCCTTCCTTCATCCGCATAGCTATAATAACCGCTATCGGACAGGATGATATGGTCCAGTATCCTAATATCCATCAGCTTCGCCGCCTTTTGGATACGCTCGGTCAAGGCATCGTCGTGCGTACTGGGGCGGAGGCTGCCGGATGGATGATTATGGCATAGGATTATACCGGAGGCCAAGGCGTTGATCGCCGCTTTTAATACCAAACGGATATCCACGGAAGTCTGGTTTACTCCGCCCTGACTGATTTTTACCTTTTGTATCACCTTATTTAAGGGATTGGTTAGAGCGATCCAGAGTTCCTCATAAGGTAAATCGCATAGTTGGGTACGGAATAGGAGATAGGAGTCTTTGCTGCTTCGGATAGCATCTTGAGGAGACGCCTCTGAGGTTTCCCGCCGTTTCCCTAGTTCCATAGCGGCGCAGATCGTGACCGCCTTCGCCTCTCCGATACCTTTAAAGCCGGAAGTTAATTCTTTGATGGAACGTTTACCCAATGTATTCAGATTGTTGTTTACGGAGTGAAGTATCCGTTGAGAGAGTTGTACGGCCGTCTCCTCATTGTTGCCGGATCCGATCAGTATGGCGATCAATTCGGCATCGCTTAATACGGAAGCGCCTTTTTGAAGCATTTTCTCACGGGGCCTGTCTTCTTCGGCCCATTCCTTGATGGAAAGTTTTCCTGTCTTTTCTTTCATAGTCGGGAAAGGTTTATGATTTGGTTAAAAAAATAGTTCCCGCCTGCTTATCAAGCGGGAACCGTATATTTTGACAAGACCCGGATTACTCGCGGATACGGCCTACGTAAGAACCATCAGTCGTATTGATCTCGATAACCTCGCCCTCGTTGATGAACAACGGAACGCGAACTTCCGCACCAGTCTCTACGGTTGCCGGTTTCAAGGTGTTAGTAGCAGTGTCACCTTTAATACCCGGTTCTGTATAAGTAACTTTTAATTGAACTTTTGTAGGCATGTCGGCGAAAAGAACCGTATCGGTAGATGCATCAGAAACAACGTCTACAATTTCTCCCTCTTTCATGAAATCAACGCCGTTGATCAAGTTTTTGTCGATGATCACGTCATCGAATGTCTCTTGGTTCATGAAATGATAATGCTCGCCTTCCGTATAAGTGAACTGATACGGGCGACGTTCTACGCGTACATCTTCCAACTTCTCACCGATATTGAAACGACGCTCGATCTGACCGCCTTTTACAACATCTTTCAATGTGGTACGCATGATGGTATTACCTTTACCCGGTTTTACGTGAAGGAAATCGACGCAGAAATAGAGTTTTCCGTCCAAACGGATACAAGTTCCTTTCTTAATGTCTTGTGAATTGATCATATTTATTTTCTTTATTTATATATGTTATAGAGTAATCCGTAACGTTTTTCGGGTGCAAAAGTAGTACATTCCTGCTAAAGTAGCAAAAAGTTTTGCGTATTTATATGGAAAAATAGTTGCAAATCAACCGAATAACCGGAACCAAGACCGCTGTCATGATACCCATCAAGCCAATCGCCAGTCCGCTTAATGCTCCTTCGATGGCCCCGATTTGAATGGCCGCTGCTGTTCCTACTCCATGGGAGGAAGCCCCTAACGCCAGTCCTTTAGCGATATGGCTATCTATTCCCAGTACCCTCATCACGATAGGGCCCACTATACTGCCAAAGATTCCTACCGCTACGACGATGACGGCGGTAAGTGAAGGTATGCCGCCCGCTTTCTCCGCTATCCCCATAGCGATCGGGGTGGTGACGGATTTCGGCTGGAGCGTGGCGATCAACGCTTGGTCGGCTCCCATCAATTTACCGATGATGATTACGCTTACGATTCCGACAATGGCCCCGACAAATACGGAAGTCAAGATCGAAACGACATTTCCCTTTAGATATTGGATTTGCTCATATAACACATAGCCAAGGGCCACTACGGAAGGCCCCAGCATAAAATGGATCAAATGACTGCTTTGCTGGAACGACTCATATTGAATGCCTAGGACTTCCAGTACCACGATAATCACGAAGATGGTCGTAAGCAAAGGATGCAAAAGACTGATATGGACTTTCTTGTAAAGAGCCAAGGAAGTCAGGTAGGTACCAATTACCAAGGTAAGAGCGAAAATCTCGGAATGCGCCAGATTATCCATGGTCTATTTTCCCTTTTCCAGTTTTTGTTGCACCAACGCTACGCTGGCGATGACTAAAATTGTACTTACTACGGAAGCGATCAGCAGGACTGCCCAATACTCGGAGATGATCCCGAAGGAATTCATAAGCCCTACACCGGCAGGAACGAAGAATAATCCCATGTTTTGGGTAAGAACCGTGGAAAGACGTTTCACCTTTTCAGGTTTTACTTTCTTGAACGCAAGGGCTAAGAACAATAGCACCATCCCAATTACGCTACCCGGTATGAAACCGTCGATAAAGTAGCTGATAAACTCTCCCGTGAAATAGAAGAAGAGAATGTAAAATGCTTCTGTTAGCATAGTTTTTCTACCTTTTTTGATAACCGCTACAAAGATAACAGCTATTTCGTAGATATGTTCTATAACATATTATTTTAACATAATAGGGGCGGGGTTCGCCCACCCGTGGCATCAAGCTAACGCGGAAGTAATGAACATATAAATCATCATACCGATAATATCGTTGGTAATGGTGATAAACGGTCCGGTCGCCAAGGCCGGATCTATCTTCATCTTATCTAAGGTCATGGGAACTAGCGTGCCGAATATACTGGCGAACATTACGACGGCGAATAGGCTTAAAGATACGGAGGCCGTAATCCCCCGGTCTCCCAGCATGAAGAAATTGTAAATGAACACGACCAGACTGATAATGCTGGCATTGATTAACGAGACTACAGACTCTTTTAGGATTTGCGGTACGATATTCCCTTCCTTCAAGGTATTGTTTGCCAAGCCCTGTACCACGATAGCGGAAGATTGTATGCCTACGTTTCCACCGGTACCACCGATCAGCGGGATAAATAGCGCCATCTTCGGGTTAGTGGCGAAACTGCTCTCGAAACCACCGAGGATAACGGAGTTTCCCAATCCTCCGATCATGCCGATCAGCAGCCAAGGTAGGCGGGCGGCGGTTTGGGTGAATACATTATCCGAGGTTTCCACGTCTTGCGAGATACCAGATGCCAACTGGTAATCACGCTCGTGTTGCTCGCGTACCTCATCCATAACGTCGTCGATCGTGATACGTCCTACCAGACGTCCGATACTATCGACTACGGGCAAGGCTACCAAGTCGTATTTCTCGATCGTCTCCGTAACCTCCTCGATACTGTCGCTGTCGCGAACGGAGATCGGGTCTTTTTTCATGACATGCTTGATCTTGGAGACGGATGGGTGGGTAATCAGTTTCTGCAAGGGGAGCACACCTTTCAAGCGCTCGTCGTCATCCACTACATATACATAATAGATCTCGCTCATCTCCTCCGCTTGCTTGCGCATCTCGTCGATACATTTGGGCATACTCCAATTCTCGTTCACCACGATCATCTCGGTACCCATCAAACCGCCGGCGGTGTCCTCGTCGTATTTCAACAAGTCCACGATATCACCGGCCTGCTCTACGTCCTCGATATGCGAAAGGATCTCCTCTTGGGTATCCTCGTCCAACTCACGCATCAAGTCAACGGCATCATCCGTTTCCATGTTATCGACGAAACGCTTGGCGATAAGCTCATTGGGAAGTTCCTTCAATAATTTATGACGGTCTTCCTCATCCAGCTCCATCAAGACATCCGCCGCTTTGTCGCCATCCATCAATAGATAGAGATAAATGGCCTCTTGCAAGTTCAGTTCTTGATAAAGCTCGGCTATATCGGCAGGATATAGTTCATGAAGTACCTCCTGTGCCTTCGCGTCATCTTTGGCCTCGATGATGCTTTTCAGGTTCTCGATGTAATCTTTCGTCAGTTCGATCATTGGACTCTTATATTATTATAGGACATCACCAGCCTACTTCTCCAAATGCTTTTGGCTGATCAAGGTCAGTTCCACGAATTGCTCCACGGATAACTGTTCCGGGCGCTTGTCGAATATCGGCAAGGCGTAATCCGGGCAATCTTTACCCAATAGGGGTTTCATGGAATTACGAAGCGTTTTCCTTCGTTGGTTGAATGAGGTCTTTACTACAGTCTTGAATAACTTCTCGTCGCATCCCAGCTCCTTACGGTCGTTACGGGTAATTTTCAATACGGCGCTTTTCACTTTTGGAGGCGGATCGAATACTTTCTCACTGACGGTAAAGAGGTATTCCACGTCGTACCAAGCTTGCAACAGTACGCTCAATATCCCGTACGTCTTGCTACCGGGACCCGCCGCTAGGCGTTCCGCTACCTCTTTTTGTAACATCCCCGAGCAGCAGGGAATCTGGTCCTTATAATCGAGGACCTTGAAGAATATCTGGCTGGAGATATTATAGGGGTAATTACCGATCACACAAAACTGCCCCGGAAATAGCTTCGAGAGATCCAATTTTAGGAAATCCTCGGCGATGATACGCCCTTTCAGATCGGGGAAATTCTGGTTCAGGTAATCTACGGATTCCATGTCCAACTCGACAACGGTCAAATCATGTCCCGCCTCCAGCAAGAACTGGGTAAGGACTCCCATTCCCGGTCCGATTTCCAAGACCGGCAGGGATTTGAAAGTATCGAGTGTGTCCGCAATGCGCTGTGCTATTTGCAGATCCTTTAGGAAATGTTGCCCTAATGCTTTTTTTGGCTTAACTAATCTCATCCACTTTTCGGTGTAATGTGTTTGTTTTTAAATATTATGCTTATCTTTGCGGATGCACAAAAGTACAATAAATAATTTAAAGTTCCCTATACCTAATGGATTTTAAGAGCATTCTACGTACGTTTCTGAAGATAATTCTACCTTTAGCCTTCGGCTGTTTACTCCTTTGGTTTTTGTATCGGAAAATGGATATCACTGAGATTTGGCGAGTAGTCAAGGAGGGGGTTCGTTATGATATTATTCTGGTTTCTTTATTGTTCGGCTTGTTCGCCAATATCGTCCGTGGCTTACGGTGGGGATTGCTGATCAGTTCCTTGGGCGAGCGCTTCAAGATGAGTAACGTGATTTACGCCGTGCTGGGTAATTACGCGGTGAATCTGGTGTTGCCCCGTGTCGGCGAGGTATGGCGTTGCGGCATGATCACGAAATACGATAAGATCTCGTTTACCAAGCTGTTAGGTACGCTGTTGATCGACCGTGTGAGCGATACGATCATGGTCGGTTTGATAACCTTGATGATATTCATATTTAATATAAGCTTCTTTACGAGTTTCTTCGCCAAGAACCCGGCTTTGCTCGAAGGGTTCCAGTCCATGTTTAATTCGATATGGATTTACGTGGCGGTGATAATTTTTGTCGCTGTAATTTGGTTTGTATTCACTTATATGAGTAACTTTACGCTGGTACAGAAAGCCAAAGGCATGTTGAAGAATGTATGGACCGGTATGAAGAGTATCTGGTACATGGAGCATAAGATGCGTTTCGTGATAGAGACGTTATTGATTTGGGGAGGTTATTTCTGTTACTTTTATATTACGTTCTATGCTTTCGACTTTACCAAGGACTTGGGTATCGTGGTCGGGCTGATCACGTTTACGATGAGTAGTATCGGCGTGGCGGTGCCTGTTCAAGGCGGTATCGGACCGTGGCATTTCATGGTGATCGCTACCTTGGTTTGTTTTGGCGTGAACGAGAATGACGCGGCGGCGTTCGCCTTGGTCGTTCATACGGTACAGACGGTATGGACGGGATTGTGCGGATTGTTCGGCGTGGTGGCTTTGCCGCTCACCAACCGGGAGAACAAAGAGATTCCGGTCGCTGTTTCGTGATGAATACAAGATATGTATTAAATATGAACTGAACTAAATTATTAACATCTATGTCAGCAGAAATCAAAGATCTATCTCCGAAGCATGTATGGGGTTATTTTTATGACCTTACGCAAATCCCCCGTCCGACCGGACATATGGAGGCAGTAACCCGTTTTATGATATCCTTTGGTAAAGGATTGGGACTGGAAACCCTGCAAGATGAGGTGGGTAACGTATTGATCCGTAAGCCGGCTACGCCCGGAATGGAAGGTCGTAAGACCGTGACATTGCAGTCTCATCTGGATATGGTTCCCCAAAAAAACTCTTCCGTAAAGCATGATTTCGAGAAAGATCCGATCGACGCTTACATAGACGGTGATTGGGTGACGGCCCGTGAGACGACTTTGGGGGCGGACAATGGCATGGGCGCCGCTCTGGCGATGGCCGTGTTGGCGGACAATAGCTTGCGTCACGGACCGATCGAGGCCCTGTTTACGATTGATGAGGAGCAGGGAATGGACGGCGCTTTCGGCTTGAAGCCGCATTTCTTAAAGGGTGATATTTTATTGAATTGTGATTCCGAGAAGGAAGGGGAGTTGTTCGTAGGTTGCGCAGGTGGCGCTAACGTGAATGTCTCTTTCCAATTTAAGGAGGATACTTATATTCCGGAAGGTGACGTGGCTGTCAAGGTTAGCTTGGCTGGCTTGAAAGGTGGTCATTCCGGTGTGGATATTCATTTAGGGCGTGCGAACGCGAATAAGTTGATCTTCCGTTTCTTGAAAGAGGCGGTATGCGATTATGGCGCTCGTTTGTCTTCTGTGGCGGGTGGTTCCTTGCCTAACGCTATCCCTCGTGAGGCTTTTGCCGTGATAACGATTCCGGGTGATAACGTGGAGTCTCTTTGGGAGCTAGTGGCTGATTACCAAGATATGTTCCGTACGGAGTATATGGGTGTGGAGGATAAGATCGATTTCGTTGCGGAGATGGTTGAATTGCCGTCTACGTTGATTCCGGAGGAGATACAGGATGATTTGATCAATGCGATCGAAGGTTGCCAGAATGGTGTGATTAGCATGTTGCATGATTTCCCGGGTACGGTTGAGTCTTCCTCTAACTTGGCGATCGTGAAGACATCTGATGAGTTGATCGAGGTGAAGATCTTGGTGCGTAGCTCATCCGAGTCTCGCAGGGATTCTGTTTGCTCAAGTCTGGAAAGTGTATTCGCTTTGGCAGGGGCTAAGGTGGAGGAGTCCGGTCATTATAATGGCTGGCAGCCTAATATCAATTCCCCGATCTTGAACTTGATGAAATCTACCTATCTGGATTTATTTGGTAAGGAACCTGAGGTGAAGGTGATGCATGCCGGATTGGAATGCGGTATCATCCAAGGTGCTTATCCGGATATGGATATGGTTTCTATCGGACCGGATTTGGAATATCCGCACTCACCGGACGAACGAGTGAATATTCATTCCGTACAGAAGATCTGGGAGTTTATTACAGCTGCATTGGAGAGAATCTAAGGATCTCTTTCCTTATAGATATTAAACAAGCCCTCCAGCCTTTGTTCTTCTAACCATTCGGTTAGCGAGAATAGGGCTGGAGGGTTTATTTTATAGTTTCTCTATATCCTCAAGGGAGAGCCCAGTGTATTTTTGGATAATTGAGGGGGATAATCCATCCGCTTTCATGTTGCGGGCCGTAGATTCTTTCCCTTTCAATATCCCTTTCTCCTCTGCGTAATCGATCGTATTCTTATAATCCCTGTATCGTTTCAGAGCCTCGTCGTATTGTATGCGTTCTTCCTTGCTGAGGTTTGCCACGTCGGCTACTTCCAGCAACTTATCGAAGACCGCCTTTTTTGCCTTGAACGGCATTCTCTCTAAAGTGTCCATATGCTTCAATAAATAAATCCAACGTTCAAAATCATTCTCGCACTCGTCCGGTTCTTTTTGGAAGTAAGGTAGCTCGAGATAGACTTGCCGTATCCTGTCGCTAAACATCCTTCCGGTTTCCCGGTCCGCCAATATAACATCGGTCCGGAACTTTGAGTTCACGTCCATCTTGTAATTAAGTAGGAATACCCCGTATACGGGTTGTAACACGAATTTCCAGTCCTTCCCTTTTTGTCCTTGGTTACTGATGGCCCTCGCCAGATAGTACAGTCCCCTGTCGTGGAAATAGGGTTGTGCCCCGGTTTGCATCTCAACGACGAATAGGTTTCCGTTGCTGTCCTTGCAATGCACGTCAAAAACGATTCCCCTGTCATCCAGCGTCTCGGGGGTCTGAATCGGGTTAAGGAACGTGATATCCTCAATGTAGTGCTCTCCGAAGAACAACTGGTTCAGGAAATCGATTAGTAACTCCTTGTGTACCTCCTGCCCGAATATCCGGTGAAAGCCGAAATCGGTGAAGGGATTGATAAATTTTCCCATAGTGCTTATAGGTTTAAATGATTAAATGATTAAATGATTAAACGGATGATCCTATCTCATCCTTTGCGGTAAAGATACGCTTTTTTTTAAAAGGAGGCAGGGCTGGTGTGCCAAAAGTTTCACTTTTGTGAGATTTGAGTGTTTTTTGAAAATACGGGAAACATGTGCTTTACAGGCCCTGATAACCAAGAAACGGGCCCTCTCATTGGCTGCTGAAGTGAATAACTGACGGCTTGTCGAGTGAATAACTGGCGGCTATACCTAGCCGCTAACTGACGGCTTGGGAAGTGAATAACTAATCACTAGGAAAGCCTTTTTATACTGGAACCAACAAGGTCTTCTCAGCGACTTTTGGGGTGCGCTTCAGTTATCCTGCGGGGCTTTTCTATGTCGATTATTCTATTGTAGCCCTTGCGGATGGATGGTAAGCGAAGCGGCGATAATCATGACAGTTTGCGCGAAACAAGGCTGTTTGTGTGACATACCTCTTCTTTGGAGAAGTCTAACCAGAGAGAAGTAATAGGTGAAAAGGGCCTTTTTGTCTCTTATTTATAGGTAAAAGGTCGCTTTTCCGGTGAGAAAGGTGGTGTTTGCCCACGCGAATATATGCGTTAGCCGACGCAACCGTATGCGTTAGGTGATACATACGGTAGTAATCCCCATCGCATACGATAGAAATAGCCTTCACATACGGGTGAATTACAGGTTTTAGCCTTAAGAATATGAATTAGGATGAATAATTTTCGCCAGAATGAAAGGGCATATTCCGTTATCTTGTTATGGAATAACTACTTGCGAATATTTTTTCTCGTTTTACGGAACTATATGTATAATCTCCCGGAAAATTCGATTCTCAAG
>NZ_QTMG01000036.1:0-698 GCF_003635435.1 Parabacteroides sp. AF21-43
CTGCCCCGTGATAAGATCGAGATAGACTTGGAGGCGGTGAGGAAGCAGCTTACCGGTAAGCGGATTCTGATAACAGGAGCCGCCGGGAGTATCGGCAGCGAGATCGTGCGGCAGGTAGCCCAGTTCGCCCCGGAACGTATGGTCTTGATAGATCAGGCGGAGACTCCCTTGCACGATGTCCGCTTGATGATGGCTCGTGGGTGGCCGGATATAGAATCCTATACGGTTGTGAGCGATATTTGTGTGCGTGAACGCATGGAGGAGCTGTTCGAGGAGCATCGTCCGGATTACGTGTTTCATGCCGCGGCTTACAAGCATGTACCTATGATGGAGGATAATCCGGAGGAGAGTGTCCGCAACAACGTGGACGGTACCCGGGTGATCGCAGACTTGGCGGTGAAATACGGCACGAGGAAGTTCGTGATGGTATCGACCGACAAGGCGGTGAATCCCACGAACGTGATGGGCTGCTCGAAACGTATTTGCGAGATCTACGTGCAGAGCTTGGATCAAGCCATCAAGGATGGGAAGGTGAGGGGGCGTACGCAATTCGTGACGACTCGTTTCGGTAATGTGCTGGGATCGAACGGTTCCGTGATCCCGTTATTCAAGGAGCAGATCAAGCGGGGCGGTCCGGTGACGGTGACGCACAAGGATATCATTCGTTTCTTCATGCTGATACCGGAGGCTTGTAAGCT
>NZ_QTMG01000036.1:708-49382 GCF_003635435.1 Parabacteroides sp. AF21-43
GGTGACGGTGACGCACAAGGATATCATTCGTTTCTTCATGTTGATACCGGAGGCTTGTAAGCTAGTCCTTGAGGCCGGTACGATGGGTAATGGGGGCGAGATCTTCGTGTTCGATATGGGTAAACCTGTACGGATCGTGGATCTGGCTGAGCGTATGATCCGTCTGAGCGGCGTGAAGGGAATCGAGATCCGGTTCACGGGATTGCGGGACGGGGAGAAGTTGTATGAGGAGGTACTCAATGAGGAGGAGACTACCAAGCCTACTTTTCATCCGAAAATCAAGATCGCCCAAGTCCGTGCGTATGACTACGCTGACGCCAATCTGCGGATCGATGCCTTGGTGCAGGCGTGTGCCGTGGAGGGGGATATGCAGATCGTGAAGCGGATGAAGGAGATTGTTCCTGAGTTCAAGAGCCAGCATTCTAAATACGAGGTTCTGGATAAATAAATTGTAGAAAAATAAATAAGATGTAAAAAGAAGGTCTCTCATTGCGGGGGGCCTTTTTTTATGATATAAGCGTTGTCTTTGGGATAGTATTTCGTATTTTTGCTCATACAATTTAATTAGTGTTGTTTGTGATAAGATGAAGGAATGAGTATGGTACGAATAAGAAAGATATTGCTGGTTGTTGTGTCTGCGTTGGTCGGGATCTTTTTCATACTTCCCTTGATCGGGGTTGGTATACTGAAATGGGCGGTCTTACCTCCGGAGAAGCTGACACCGCTGGTCGTAGAAAAAACAAACGAATTCATAGAGGCGCACTTGGAATGTGAGCGGGTGGAGTTGACTTATTTCGAGACGTATCCTTATCTGGGAGTGAAGTTGACAAATGGGCGTTTGATCTCACATCAGGCTGAGGATTCTATAGAACATCAGGAGGATTTGATGATTCCTTCGGATTCTTTGCTGTCTTTCAAAAAAGCGATCGTCGTATTTAACCCTACGGATTATCTGTTTAGCGGGAAAGTGACGATTCCTCGGGTTATCATGGATAGTATCCGTTTTTATGGTTATGTGAATGAGGAGGGAAAGGCGAATTGGGAGATTTATCAAAGTGAGATGGATTCGGTAGATGAATCATCGTCATCTCCATTGCCTAAAATAGATTTGCAGCAAGTGCATATTACGAATGGGCATTTTGTCTATGATGACCGGCAGCAGGATTTATATACGGCGATCGATGGTTTCTTTTTACATATAGACGGCCTTTTGACCCAACGAGGAAATAAGTTGGATGTGGAGACCGGTTCTTCCTCGATCGTATTCCGTAGCCCGTCTTATTCTTTGGCGAATAAGTTAGCGTTACGCTTCAAGGGACGTTTGTTGTTGGCTGACGGACTTCACCGGATTGGGTTGAGGGACGCGGAGTTGCTGGTGAATAACCTGCCTTTTACGGCGGATGGCTTTATGGTGCCGGCTACCGAGGATAATCCGTCACGGATCGATATGACTTTCGGGTTGAAGGTTTCCGATATGAATGATCTCTTACATTTTATTCCGGATGAATATTTTAAGGATCGGGATAAAACACTTGCTGAGGGACGTATTATTTTGGAAGGGGATATCCGTGGAGAATTAGGGGATAGTATCGTTCCGACCGTGAACTTATGCTGCAAGATAGAGGATGGTTCTTATCATGTAAAAGGTATTGAACAGGGGATTGATACCTTGCGCATGGACGTGGATTTACATTTGAATGGCGCTTACCCGGATTCTTCGTATGTCTCTTTGGAGGAGCTGACATTGATCGGGTTGAATACCTCGCTGACCATGAGTGGCGAGGTTAGGGATATCTGGAGGAATCCCGCGATTCGGGCGGAGATGAAAGGGCAGGTCGATTTTACCCGTTTGGCTAAAGAGTTCTTGAATCCCGACACACTGCTGCTGGAGGGTACCGTGATGGCTGATTTATCTACGGTGTTTAAGGTGGATGATATCGTGAATAGCCGCTTCGCCAAGGTCAAATCATCCGGCAATTTGACGGTTGATCGCTTCAAGGCGTTTAGTAAGCCGTTAGGCGTGGATATGTATATCGCTGGGGCGAATCTGTTTGTAGGATCTACGGAAAATGAAAGTAAATATCTGAATGCGAAAGGATTGTTGAGCGCTAATCTATCGGTGGATACCTTGAATATAAAGTATAAGGATGAGATCAGTACGAATATCGGTGGATTGAAGATGGTAGCCAATACGACGCCGGTTATTGATACAACGGCTGTTATCCCTATGACTGCAGGGTTGGAATTTGATCATTTGCGCACCAAGTTGCCGGATTCTACCTGGATGGTGGCCGGTAAGACCGTGTTGAAAGGGGGCATCAAGGCTTCTTCTACAGATAAGCGGATCCCTATGGCGGGAGCTACGATCTCGGTGGACACCTTAAAATATATTCTTATCCCTTTACGGACGGGTATGGTTCTGACGGAAAGCCAGTTCTCTTTGGAAGCATTACCTTATCGGCAAGCGATTCGTCAACAACGTGAACGCCGTATCGCCGCCGGTGATACCTTGCGCAGGCGCACGCAGACCACCCGAAGGGCGAATAGACAGCGGTCGCAAGTGGATTCGGTCGCTTCCTCAAACAGTGTCTTACGCCAATGGGAGGCTCGGGGACAAGTGAGGTTTAAGCAATTGAGGGGCTTTAGCCGCTTATTCCCCATTCCGATGTATATTGATGAGACAAGCGTGAATTTCAATACTAACAATATGACGTTGAGTGGTGCCCGCCTGCATTTAGGAAAGAGCGATCTTACTTTGAGCGGAGAGCTTAGCGGCATCCGGCGGGCCATGCTACGGGGAGGAAAGCTGAAAGCGAATTTCGAGTTGGAATCCGATCTGATCGATTGTAACCAGTTGATGCTAGCTATAGGTAAAGGTTTGCAGTTTTCTGATCAATTGGCATCCAACTCGGTTAGGGCCTTCTCGGAAGACAGTATCTCCGTACTGGAGACGGATCATCTATTAGCGAATACCGTGGATAGTGTCGCTACGGATTCGATCTCTCAACTATTTGTCGTTCCGAAATTCTTGGATCTGACGCTTCATACAAATGCTAAAAAAATAGATTTTAAGGATCTGAAGTTGGAGGATGTGAAAGGTGAGGTTGTAATCCGGGATCAAAGTATCAATCTGAGCGATTTATGTATGAGTTCGAATATCGGTTCCGGAGATTTGACGATGATTTATACGACCAAAACAGATCAAGAGGCGACTATGGGATTTGAGTTGTCCTTAAATGATATTTTAGTGGAACGGTTAATCAGTTTGTTCCCGGATATCGATACATTGGTACCTATGCTTCGTTCGTTCGAAGGCATGGTAGATTGCCAGATGACGGCGACTTGCAAGGCGGATTCTACGATGTCCGTGTTGCTGCCGTCTGTAAATGCCTCTTGCTACCTGAGCGGAAAGAATATGGTGCTGCTGGATGGTGAGACATTTACCGAGATATCGAAGACGCTGATGTTCAAGAATAAAAAACGGAATATGATCGATAGTATAGCGGTAGATTTAGCGATCCATGATAACAAGATCGAGGTATTCCCATTCTTGGTGGAGATGGACCGGTATAAAGTAGCCGTAGGAGGAACGCATAATTTGGATATGACGTTCGATTACCATCTCTCGGTTTTAAAATCGCCGGTACCGTTTAAGTTGGGTATCGATATAAAAGGGAATCTGGATGATTTCAAGTTCAAGATAGTGAAATGTAAATATAAAGATTTCTTGAAACCTGCCAAGCAAGCGGAACTGGATAGTACCCGCAGGAATGTGCGTGAGGAGATACGCGAGACGATCCGGAAACAAATAAGAGAGGCCGCTCCCGAATTAGGAAACAGCCTCTCTGAGATTCATCCACATACACACGGTCACGTTGAGGAATCAACGTGATCCATACATTTGCTCGTAATATTTCATGTAATCTCCACCGGTGATATCCTCTACCCATTTTTGGTTCTCAAGATACCAACGGATGGTTTTTACGATACCGACCTCGAAGCAGGTCTCTGGTGTCCAGCCTAATTCGTTGGTAATCTTCGTCGGGTCGATGGCGTATCGTTGATCATGGCCCAGACGGTCTTTTACGAATGTAATCAAACTGTCGTTGATCCAGTCGATAGAGATTTGTCCATTGGCACCGATCTCTTTTTTCTTTAATACTTGGCGATATTCCGGTTGTTCGGTCATTAGTTGATGGATCGTCCGGATCGTGAGTTTCACGATCTCGATGTTCTGCTTCTCGTTATGACCGCCTACGTTGTAAACCTCTCCCACACGCCCGTGGTGGATTACGGCGTCGATCGCCTTGCAATGATCCTCTACATATAACCAGTCGCGTACGTTTGTGCCGTCACCATATACAGGTAGGGATTTACCTTCCAATATGTTCTTTATGATTAAGGGAATCAATTTTTCCGGGAAATGGTAAGGTCCGTAGTTGTTGGAACAACGGGTAATAGATACCGGCATCTTATATGTCTCGTGATAAGCCTTTACGAATAAGTCCGCGCTTGTCTTGGAGGCGCTGTACGGGCTTCGGGGATCTAAAGGCGTGGTCTCGTGGAAATACCCTTCGGCACCTAGGCTTCCATAGACCTCATCGGTAGAGACTTGATGGAAACGTACACCTTCACGCCATACCGGATAACCTGTCTCGGCCTTACCGGTAACCCATGCTTTTCGTGCGGCGTCCAATAGGTTTTGTGTACCGAGGATGTTGGTTTGCAGGAATAGCTGGGGATTTTCGATGCTTCGGTCTACATGACTTTCAGCGGCGAAGTTCACGACATAATCGAAGTTGTATTTCTCGAATAGCTGGTTGGCCAAGGCACGGTCGCAAATATCGCCTTTCACGAACTCGCAACGTACTCCATCGATATCCTCGGCGATGGTGCCTAAATTACCTGCGTAAGTCAGCAAGTCTAGGACAACGATCTTGATATCGTCATATTTCGCCAGCATATGTTTGATAAAATTGGCACCGATAAAACCGGCGGCACCGGTAACTAGGTAAGTTTTCATATCTGTACAGTGTTTAGTATTTGAAATTAAGCTCAGCGTCTTTCAGCGATGGAGCCTTGGTGTCTTTCTCGGATAGGTTGATCGATTCCGGATCTGTGATGCTCCAATCTACATGGACCGTGGGATCGTCATAGCGGATTCCCCGTTCATGTGTCGGAGTATATGGATTATCTACTTTATAGGTAAAGATAGCCTCGTCACTTAATACATGGAATCCGTGGGCGAATCCCTGTGGAATGAATAACTGGCGTTTATTCTCGTCCGATAACTCTACAGCTACATATTTGCCGAATGTGGGCGAGCCTTCACGTACATCTACGGCTACATCCAATACCCGTCCTTTGATCACCCTGACTAATTTAGATTGAGAATAGGGCGCTAGCTGATAGTGTAATCCTCGTAATACGCCTTTAGAGGAGCAAGATTCGTTGTCTTGCACGAACTGGATTTTTCCGATATGCGCCTCGAATTCCGCTTGCTTAAAAGCTTCCATAAAGTATCCGCGCGCATCTTTCAATACCTTTGGCTCAATGATCCATACGCCCGGTATTACAGTTTCTGTATAAGTCATTTTTTCGTTATTTATCTATTTGATAGGCAAAGGTAAGCTCATTTTCTCTACTTCTATAATATTCGGAGGGAAAAATAAAAAAGAAAGGAAAAGTTTGGTAATTCCAATATTATTCTCTTTCTTTGCACTCGCAAAACAAAAGTAGTTGTTTTGTGTTGAAGTTATGGTTCCTTGGATGAGTGGCTTAGTCAGCGGTCTGCAAAACCGTGTACGGCGGTTCGAATCCGCCAGGAACCTCTTGGTAATTGAAAATTCAGTATTAAGAATTGAAAATTACTTTTATTTTTGATTGATTCGGTTCCTTGGATGAGTGGCTTAGTCAGTGGTCTGCAAAACCATGTACGGCGGTTCGAATCCGCCAGGAACCTCGGAGGAAAGCCTCGAAGTTGTTTGTAATGAACGCTTCGAGGCTTTTTTTGTTTTGTCCGTCCGGAACCCTCGTCGGGTTGTCGGGCGGTTCGCTGTTTTCATGGCTTCCCTTGGCCGGATCCTTAGGGGGATTTGTGGTTTTCCTCTTGAGGTATTTATCTTCTAATGGCTGTTGCATGATTGTCCACCATCCGTTGCATGATCATGCAACAGTTGGTGGACGATCGTGCAACGGATGGTGGATAATGAATGTCTCAGGAAGAAAGGCGTAATAGGACAAGGGAAGATCCTTTAAAAGTATCGTGATAAGGAAGAATATTTGCCCAGTGTGTTTATGCTTCCCGAATTTATTACTACCTTTGCGCCACTCAATTAAATAATCATAATTGCATGCACGAGAAACTTATTATTCTTGATTTCGGCTCGCAAACAACCCAGCTTATCGGCCGTAGGGTCAGAGAGTTGAATATGTATTGTGAGATCGTTCCTTATAACAAATTCCCGCATGACGCTACCGATGTGAAAGGTGTGATCCTTTCCGGAAGTCCTTATTCCGTATACGACGAGAATGCCTTTAAGGCTGATTTGACCGAGATACGGGGGAAGTATCCTGTCTTAGGTATTTGTTATGGAGCGCAGTTTCTAGCTTATACATCCGGAGGTAATGTGGAACCGGCTAATTCACGTGAGTATGGACGTGCTAATTTGTCGCACATTGATGGTGAGGATGAATTACTGAAAGGGATTCATGTGGGTTCGCAGATATGGATGTCTCATGGAGATACGATTACCGTATTGCCGGATAAATTCAAGGTGATCGCCAGCACGGACGACGTGAGGGCTGCCGCTTACCATGTGGAAGGTGAGAAAACGTGGGGCGTTCAGTTTCATCCGGAAGTATTCCATTCGACAGACGGTACGAAGTTGCTGGATAACTTCTTGAATATTTGCGGATGCGCCAAGGATTGGACACCGGCTTCCTTTATCGAATCTACCGTAGCTGAGTTGAAGGAGCAATTGGGAGATGACAAGGTGATCTTGGCTCTTTCCGGCGGTGTGGATTCATCTGTTACGGCCGTATTGCTGAATAAGGCGATCGGTAAGAACTTGACTTGCATTTTCGTGGATCATGGTTTGCTGCGCAAGAATGAGTTCGAGAACGTAATGAGGGATTATGAGCATTTAGGATTGAACGTG
This sequence comes from Parabacteroides sp. AF21-43, assembly GCF_003635435.1. Classification (NCBI taxonomy): domain Bacteria; kingdom Pseudomonadati; phylum Bacteroidota; class Bacteroidia; order Bacteroidales; family Tannerellaceae; genus Parabacteroides; species Parabacteroides sp. AF21-43. Next base: position 7,869 of record NZ_QTMG01000036.1, read on the forward strand.
ATTGGCGTAAACGCAAAAGATAAGTTCTATAAAGAACTAGCGGGCGTTACGGAACCGGAGAAGAAACGTAAGATCATCGGCAAAGGATTTATCGATGTCTTCGATGAGGAGGCGCATAAGCTGAAAGATATCAAGTGGCTGGGGCAAGGTACGATTTATCCGGATGTGATCGAGTCGCTGTCTATCACAGGTACGGTTATCAAGAGCCATCATAATGTGGGCGGACTTCCGGATACGATGAACTTGAAACTCGTCGAGCCGCTTCGTCTTCTTTTCAAGGATGAGGTTCGCCGTGTCGGTATGGAGTTGGGTATGCAACCGCATTTGATCAAGCGCCATCCGTTCCCGGGACCGGGATTGGGTATCCGTATCTTGGGTGATATCACGCCGGAAAAGGTACGTATCCTGCAAGACGCTGACGATATCTATATGTCATTGATGCGTGAGTGGGGACTTTACGATAAGATTTGGCAAGCTGGGGTAATCTTACTTCCGATTCAATCCGTAGGTGTAATGGGCGATGAGCGTACCTATGAGAATACGGTAGCTTTACGTGCGGTAACTTCCACGGACGCTATGACCGCCGATTGGGCGCAGCTTCCGTACGAGTTCCTCGCCAAAGTTTCCAACGAGATTATCAATAAGGTGAAAGGCGTAAATAGAGTCGTGTACGACATCAGCTCGAAGCCGCCTGCAACCATCGAGTGGGAGTGACATTTGTCTTAGGTATAACAAAGTGTAAAATCAATAAAATTTAAAAGTCACATGAAGCAAGATATGATTGTTATCTTGGATTTAGGTAGTCATGAGAATACGGTGTTGGCTCGTGCTATTCGTGCGTTAGGCGTTTATAGTGAGATTTATCCGCATGACATCACGGTTGAGGAATTAAAAGCCTTGCCAAACGTGAAAGGTATCATTATCAATGGTGGTCCAAACAATGTTATCGACGGTGTAGCTATCGACGTGAATCCGGGTATTTACGAGATGGGCACTCCTGTAATGGCCGCAGGTCACGATAAGGCGTTGTGCGAGGTTAAATTGCCGGAGTTTACGGATGATGTCGAGGCGATCAAGGGCGCTGTCAAGTCTTTCGTGTTCGATACTTGCAAGGCTGAGGCAAACTGGAATATGACGAATTTTGTCAATGACCAGATTGAGTTGGTGAAGCGTCAGGTAGGGGATAAGAAAGTTCTGCTGGCCTTGTCTGGAGGTGTCGATAGCTCTGTAGTAGCCGCTTTACTTTTGAAAGCGATCGGTGATAAATTGGTTTGCGTGCATGTGAACCATGGTTTGATGCGTAAGGGCGAGTCCGAGGATGTCGTTGAGGTCTTCAAGAACCAGTTGAATGCCAATTTGGTGTATGTAGACGCTACAGATCGTTTCTTGAACAAGCTAGCTGACGTGGAAGATCCGGAGCAAAAGCGTAAGATTATCGGTGGTGAGTTTATCCGTGTATTTGAGGAAGAAGCTCGCAAATTAGATGGAATCGATTTCTTGGCTCAAGGAACGATCTATCCGGATATCGTGGAGAGTGGAACGAAGACGGCTAAGATGGTGAAATCCCATCATAACGTAGGCGGTCTGCCGGAAGATTTGCAATTTGAGTTGGTTGAGCCTTTGCGTCAATTATTCAAGGACGAGGTTCGTGCTTGTGGCGTAGAGTTAGGTTTGCCTTATGACATGGTTTATCGCCAGCCGTTCCCCGGACCGGGTTTGGGCGTACGTTGCTTGGGCGCTATCACTCGTGATAGACTGGAAGCGGTACGTGAGTCGGATGCGATCTTACGGGAGGAGTTCAAGAACGCCGGATTGGATAAAAAGGTATGGCAATACTTTACGGTAGTACCCGACTTTAAGTCGGTTGGCGTACGTGATAACGCCCGTTCTTTCGAATGGCCCGTGATTATCCGTGCCGTCAATACGGTAGATGCCATGACCGCTACGATCGAGCCGGTTGATTGGCCTATCTTGATGAAGATTACGGATCGTATTTTGAAAGAGGTGAAGAACGTGAACCGTGTATGCTACGATATGTCTCCGAAACCGAATGCGACAATTGAGTGGGAGTAATTAGGCTTACTTATTAAACAGATATAAAAAGGCCCGGTGATTTATCTGAATCCCGGGCTTTTTATTTATATACGATAGATTCGAAGAACTATTTTAGTTCACGGATCTTGATATTACGGAACCAGATCGGATAGCCATGATCTTGCAGACCGATATAACCTTCTTTAGAAATACCTTCGGTAAAGCCCGGGAAGTTCTTGAATTTACTGTTAGCTACCAAATCATCCCACTCTTTGCTCCATAAAGTATACTCAACAACTTTCTTACCATTTTGGGTATGCGTTACTTTTCCATCTTTTACACGGATTACGATCGTATTCCACTCGCCGGCAGGATTAACTGTTTTCGGATCTGCGGGAAGCATGTCATATAGAGAACCTGCTAAGTGGTTCGCTAATTTGTTGTCGGTTGCGTCCACGTTATCTAGTACCTGTACTTCGGGAGCCGCATAATAAATAGGTTTACCGGGTACTTCGCGTACATAATAGAAGATACCGGAGTTTCCCATCTTGCTCGCTTTCCAGTCTACCGAGAGCTCGAAGTTTTTGAATTTCTTGTTCTGGTAAAGGATATCGCCATTAGCGCCTTGTCCCGGTTTCTTACCTTCGCCGGTAAATACTTTCATGGCATTGTCTTCTATAACCCAGTTTGCGGGCATAGCGGTACCGTTACATTGGCGCCATCCAGAGAAGTCTTTTCCGTTGAATAATAATTCCCAGCCAGCTTTTTTTTCCTTCTTAGTCAATGTATTCGGAGTTTGAGCGAAACAGGGGATAGCCATAGCTATGGCCGAAAGAATCAAGAATGATTTGAACAACTTTTTCATGTTACTTAAATTGTTATTAGATTAGATTTGTTAATATCATTACAAATGTAGCAATTTGCTTAATAACCCTTATGAGGATTAACGTATTTTTAATGGAAATAGGATTATTCTATTGATTTAACACATGAATCGTATGGCAAGCTACTAGCGCAGCCGTTTCCGTACGCAGCCGGCTCTCTCCTAAAGAGATCGGCTCGAAGCCATTCTCTTGAGCCAGCTTGATTTCTTCCGGGCTAAAATCACCTTCCGGTCCGATGAGGATTAAGGCATTCTCTCCCGGCTGATACGTATGTTTTAATAGTGGCTTCTCGCCTTCCTCGCAATGGGCGATAAACTTACGCCCGTCAAAGGGAGTGGCGACAAACTTCTTGAAATCTGTCATTCCTTCTAACGCCGGCAAAGTCGCTTTCTGGGATTGCTTCATGGCACTGACCAATATCTTCTCCAATCGAATCGGCTTGATCTCTTTACGCTCTGAGAAACGACAATTCAAACAGGTGATCGCATTGATCCCTATTTCCGTCGCTTTCTCCACGAACCACTCCATCCGGTCCATGTTTTTGGTAGGAGCTATGGCTATATGGAGATTGAAGTTCCAGAGATCGGGTTGTTTCCAACTCTCTAAGAGGGTCACCTCACAATGTTTGGGATGCGCCCGGCTAATAGCCGCTTTATAAAAAGAGCCTTGCCCATCCGTCAATACTATCTCATCGCCTTCACCTAGACGAAGTACCCGTATACAATGTCCTGCTTCTTCTTCCGGTAATTCCGGCTTGATAGTTATATCTGGTGTATAAAAAATCTGCATGACCATCTAATTTTCAATTCTCAATTCTCAATTACCCAAGGATCATACCAATTATAGTAGCCGATAGCACAGAGACCAGGGCTCCGCCGATCATGGCCGGTAGGCCGATACGTGAAATTAATCCTCGTTTTTCCGGGGCTAATACGCCCAATCCGCCTAATAAGATACCGATAGACGATATATTAGCGAATCCGCAAAGGATATAAGTAGACATCAAGATCGATTTCTCATACATGAATAATCCGGCATCTTTCCATTGCTGCAATTGGAAATAGGCGACAAATTCGTTCAATATGGTCTTTTGTCCCAATAAAGAACCAACTAACATGATGTCTTGGCTGGGAACCCCGATCAACCACATGAAAGGAGAGGTGATTACACCCAGTATAAACTGGAAGGTCAAGCCCTGCGCCTTACCGTCCGTAATCTTTACAATCCAGTCGTTCAGTCCGGTATAACGTCCTATCACACCTTCCGTAATATAATTCGCTAACGCTACAAGGGATATGAATACCAATAACATCGCGGCAATATTCGTCATCAACTTTACGCCGGTAACCGTACCCGATGAGATGGCATCTAGAATATTCGAGTTCTCTTTTTCCTTACCGGAGATAGCTACATGGTCCGTGGCTTCTTCCGTCTGCGGACAAAGCATTTTCGCTAAAACGATTGAACCCGGTACTGCCATTACGGAAGCCGAGAGCAAGTGAGTGGCGAATAAAACCTTCGCCGCCGGGTCTGTTCCTCCCAACATACCTATGTAAGTACCCATTACGGAACCGGCGATCGTACCCATTCCGGATACCATGACCAAAAATATCTCCGAACGATTCATCGTCGGCAGGTAATTCTTGATCAACACAGGAGATTCTGTCATTCCCATAAAAATATTACCGGCGGCCACTAATCCCTCCGAGCCGGATATATTCATGAATTTACGCAATACCCACGCAAAGGCACCGACTACTTTCTGGATAATCCCCCAATGGTAAAACATGGAAACCAAGGCGGAGAAGAAAATAACAATCGGTAGCGAATGAAGCAAGAAACTGAATCCTGCCGCTTTAGAGGCATACGGGCCTAATAAGAAAGTAAGACCGGCATCCGTGAAGTCCATCAACTTAACAAATATCTTGCCACATCCTTCCAATAGGATTCCGACGAACGGCACATATAAAACCGCCAAGGCGAATACGATCTGCATGAACAAACCTCCACCTACTAATTTCCAATCGATCCGTTTACGGTCATAACTCATCGCATAGGCGATACCTAAAATCGTAATGATCCCAAGCAGACCTCTTAAAAGTGAGACCAGTCCGAATCCTCCTTGTTCTCCAATCATTTGTTTGTGTCCTCCTCTTCTTCTCGACGGCGCAACTCGTCTTTATACATTTTCGCGTATTCGTAATTTTCGTCCGCTATAGCGTCTTCCAATCGCTCGTTTATTTCTTGGATATCCAATAGGCTTAACCATTTCTTTAACTGGGCTTCGTCCTTAATCTCATCCGGTTCTAATTCTAATAAATTGTCATCCTCCTCCGGTTCGTCAGCGGGGATGGACAGGGTGTCTTCCAGTACGACACCGCATTCCTTTACAATCTCCTCGGAAGTAAAGATGTCGCAATTTACGCGAAGCGCTATGGCAATCGCGTCGGAAGTACGAGAGTCCAGCTTTATCGAGCGCTCACCGTCGCTAAACTCTAATTCTGAGTAAAACACACCATCTTCGAATTTGTATATGTAGACTTCCTTAAGAATGACGTTGAAGGCTTGCGCAAAAGTGGCGAATAAGTCGTGTGTTAATGGACGAGGAGGTACGATATGCTCCAAAGCGATCGCTATAGACTGTGCTTCAGCGGTTCCTACGATGATTGGAATTCGCCGTGGACCATTTTCCTCTGCCAAAATTAACGCATAGGCCCCGGATTGAATTTGGCTGTTCGCTAATCCTTGAACCCTTAATTTTATTCTTGTACTCACAGATCTGAAATTTAAAATTGTATACAAAAGCAAAAGTAATATTATTTTCGGGATTATCGCGAATAAATGTGATTAATCACTTTCAGTGTGTTTGGGGTTAAGGGGAAGGATAATGGAAAAACGGCTTCCTTTTCCTATTTCGGACTCTACGGCGATATACCCATCGAAACGTTCGGCTATCACTTTGCAAATGGATAGTCCCAAGCCGGTACCTTTGGCGAATTCATCCAGTTTCGTGAAACGATTGAAAACGGCGTCTTGCTTTTCTTTCGGGATACCAATGCCGGTATCTTCTACGAAAATATGTACATGCCGCTCTTCCTCTCGGTATTCATAACCAATCAATATATATCCCTTTTGCGTGAATTTAATAGCGTTGCTAAGAAAGTTGGTAATCACTTGTGTCAACCGAAACTTATCCGTGGGAATGGATATGCTTTTTTCCGGTATTTGCATACGAAGTTCTACGTTCTCCGGCATTAAAACTTGGAAAGTCTGGTAAATCGTGCTTATTAATTCATTTAGAGAATATTGCTGGAAAGAGAATGACATACGGCCCGATTCGATACGGGAAAGATCTAAGATATCATTGATAAGGTTCAATAACAGATCGCTGTTCGTATTGATTAACTCGGTAAAGTTTTCCCGTTCTTCCTTACTAAGCTCGATGTCTGTGTTCATAAGATTCGAGAATCCGACAATAGCGTTCAATGGAGTCCGTATCTCATGGCTCATATTCGCTAAAAATGCCGATTTCATTTGGTCGGACTCTTTAGCCTTCTCTAAGGCTACTTCCAGTTCCTTGTTCTGTTTTACCAAATTGGCTTGCGCTAATTTCTTATATTTCTGTTCTCTGGAATATAGCTTCCATAATCCCGTGGCAACGATATTGATAAAGATGAACGCTACGCAAATGAAAGCGATCAGCTGTTTCTTGTATAGCTCATAAAAAGGGATATTGACTAAACGGGCATAAGAAGGGATCTTCTCGATAGGTATTCCCCATGCTTTTATGGTATGCCATACGAGAATATATTCCTTACTGCTTTCTTTGATCGGAATTTCTGCGACAGGGGTCCCTTTCAACACTAACGAAGCCATTTCCGCCTGTTCTCGTGCTTGTATTTCTACGGATGTGAAATAACCTCCGATGTATCGATTCCGTCTTTTAGCCGGATGATATTGAATCGGTTCGTAATGAGCGGAGAAGCTGGGATAATTGACTAATTGATAAAAAGCTTCGGAGGTATGATCGTATTTTATATCTAGATAAGTGCTTTGATCCAGAGTGCCGGACAAATTAAAGAGCAAAGAAGATCCCGGTAAAACTCGGTATGGAAGGGTATTTATTTTTGCTATACAGTTTTTTCCCGGTAGCGACCGTATCTGAGTGCCATTTTGGGTAAGGTCTATGAGCCTCTTTACAAATAGACTGTCATTTGTTCCGATTTTATCTAACTCTAGCCCCCGGATTTTAAGGCGGATTATTTCTATTTCCGGGTGTCCTTGTATTTGTTGCCAAAAGTCATTAAAGGATTTTCTTCCAAGGATTGTCCGGTCGCAAGGAATCTGGATTTGCAATACTCCGAATAATTTATGTATAAATTCTATATTCTTGATGAAGTCTTGTTTGTCGTGTAGTCCGGTAAGATTGGGGTACTTCTTTAAAAGCGACCAATTCGGATAATTTACGCCGGCGAAAACAATCGGTATTTCTTTTAGATACGGGTGTCCGCAAGCTAATAAAGAGTAGCAAGCTTGATCATCGTTTACTAATATGATATCGGGTTTAATCTCTTTGATCGAGTCAATATAATTATACATTCGGGCTATTTCGGCACTATCCAGATATTGCTCGCAATCTAGATAGAATGTATGAATCTTCGGGTTTATTTTTTGCTTATTGAATGTTCGTTCCAGCACTTCATTAAAAATCGGGTAGGTATCTTTCTTTTGCTCAAAAGAATGGATAAGCACAACTTTCTTTTCTTCTTTTTCTTGGCAACCTAGGGTTAACAAAGAGACAAGAAATATGAATATGGCAAAAATTAAATATTTATGTGTGTGTTTCATGATTCTTAATAGATAGATCTTTTGCAAAGGTAGAAGTTTTTTTGATTATCAAAGCAAAAAAAATGGTTATCCGTCACGGACGACCAATCTTCATTGCTAACCTTAAATCTAATACCATGAAAAACACGGTGCAAATATATAGTATTTTATGTTGTACAGCATGATTTCGTGGCGTAAATCCTTGATACGTTAGCTTTATTTTAATAATAGTCCGTCCTGCTAAAGGACCGTTAACAGTTATTGCTTGCTTTTCACGTACTCATCGGCCTTCTCTTTTACCCGATCGGCACGTTTTTGAGTCTCGGGATGGCTTGAGAACATCTGCATAAACTTGGACGATTTAGCTTCCGACTCACTCAGTTGTAACAATTTATTTAATGAGTTAGACATTCCGTACGGATCTCGCCCGTTATCTATACAAAACTGGAAACCGAATTCGTCCGCCTCATACTCTTGTTTCTGGGAATATTGAGCGCCGGCCAAGGCCTGTGCCATGTCTCCCAGTTGAGAGTCGGTCAGTTTGGATACGGTTCCACTTACAGCTCCGGCGGCGTTTTTAGCGGCGGAGGTCAAGTAAGCGTTTTTCATGGCGTCTTTAGAGTCGGAATGAACGACGTGCCCGATCTCATGACCGATAACGGCGAATACCTCGTCATCGTCCATGATTTTCATCAATCCGCCACATACGCGTACACTTCCGTCTCCACAGGCGAAAGCGTTTACATCTACTACATTATATACTTTAAAGTTTAAGTCTAGGCCGGAAACTTTCTTTACATTGGCGGTCAAGCGTTCCAAGCGTTGTCCCATTTCCGTATCCGGACCTGCTACCTCGTTATGAGTGTCCATCCATTGGATGTACTCTTTTGCCATTTTGGCTACATCCTCGTCGGATAGAGTAGCGGCATGCGCTACATCAGTTGCGGCATTAATCACTTTTTTCGTATTAATGGTCTTGCCGCCAATCTTGAATTGGGCGGAAACCGTTAGGCTCACTCCTGCTAAGAAAGCCAAGGACAATAAGATTTTTTTCATGTTTTAAATTAGTTAGTTGTTTGTGATAAATAATTTTCGATCTGTTGAAAAGTAGCGTCTTTCAACAATACTTTTTTCTCTTTGTTTAATAGATATAATGTGGGTATCGCTTTTAAGTCGTAGATCTCGTCGTTTTTAAGCGAAACACTTTTGTCGTATGAGTTGATCCAATCTTTAGGCATGACGGAAACATGCTCTTTCCATGCGTCCAGATCCTCGTCCGGATAAACGGCTAAGATCTTTAGTTTGTTGCTTTTTGAAAATTCATTGATCAAGAAGGACGATTCCATTTGTCTGGTTATTTCTTGACAAGCATGGCAGTCCGGATTATAGAAAAATAATAATAGATAATCCGCTTTTATATTGTATAATTTCCCGGTTTTTCCGTTCGCTAATGTGTACGTGAAATCGGTCGCAGGCGTCCCGATTCTGTTTTTTAATGCGAGCTCTAGCAAATGGGCGGGACGTATCTTTTCCACATCGCTTAATGACGAGGATTCGGTAAGATATTCCAATACCGCTATATACATTTCCTCATTCCTTAGGGGGGAGTTCGGATCGTATAGATATTTCTCCATCATCTCGGAAAAGTACTGAAACATGGCACTGTCTTGTTCTGTTTGTTTCATCATCGCTTTTACGGAAGAAGACATAGCCGCAGGCGAGACATAGTTCATCAAATCTATATAGTTGGATAATGCCTGCTCGGTCACTTGAGGTTCATGGATATAGGTCGTATCCTTGAAGTCGAATTTATCCCAATAATGTTTCACTAAATATTCGGCCCTTTCCACCGGGTCTGTGATTAGGGTGGGGACTGAGACCATTTCAAAGGTGGGTGGCGCTACATTGGATTCTTCCGTTTTTTGATTGCGTTGACCACTGCATGCATTGACGGTCAACGTCAACAATAAAACATATAGATATTTCATATTCATTCATATATTTATGTTTCAATCCACAAATATATAGTATTATTTTTATCTTTGTTAAATTAAAACGGCAAAAGATAGAATATCATGGATTTTCGATTAAAAGTATTTCATAGCGTAGCTTGTAACTTAAGCTTCACGAAAGCGTCCCGGGAATTGTTCATTAGCCAACCCGCTATTAGCAAGCATATCCATGAGTTGGAGGTTCAGTATAAGACGCCTCTCTTTGAACGAACAGGTAGCCAGATCCGTTTAACTCGTGCGGGCGAGTTGTTGTTTTCGCATACCCATTCCTTATTGGCTTCGTATCGTCAATTGGATTTCGAGATGAATCTGTTGACAAATAATTTTCTGGGGGATTTACATTTAGGTGCCAGTACGACAATATCCCAATATGTTCTTCCGCCCGTGCTTGCTTTATTCATTAAGATGTTTCCGGATATACATGTATCTGTATTGAATGGGAATAGCCGGGATATAGAGTTGGCTTTGCGAGATGGAAAAATAACGTTAGGATTGGTGGAAGGGACTACCCGTCAAAATACGATGCATTATATACCTTTTATGAAGGATGAGTTAGTGGTTGTCACTCATGTAGGGTCTAAGTTGGCTGCTTATGACGAACTGACGTTGGAACAACTTTGTGCTTTGCCCGTAGTACTTCGTGAAAACGGCTCCGGTACGCTTGAGGTCTTGGAGGGGACCTTGGCAAAACACCAGATCAAACTGTCGCAATTGAACGTATTATTGCAGCTAGGTAGTACGGAGAGTATCAAATTATTCTTGGAAAATTCCGATGCTTTGGGAATTCTTTCTATTCGGGCGGTGACACGTGAGCTGATGGCAGGACGTTTGAAAGTGATAGAAATTGAGGGCTTTAAGGCCGAACGGACTTTCTCCTTTGTGGAGCCGCAGGGGCAGAACAGCGGTATGGAAGAAAGTTTCATGCGTTTTGCCAGTCAACATTGGCAATAACTTTAGGTTATTCGCTATAAAAACTTGTGAAGTAAGGGATCGGATGAAAATATGTACTTTCGCGAACGAAATCAAATAATGATATGTTGTACTAAATAAATCAATAATTATGTTTAGTGAAAAACGAGGTAACGTATTACATGGTGTCTTGCTGATAGCTCTTTTCTCTTGTTCCGCATTCTATATCGCGGAGTTCCAGTTTATTAAACAATTGTCATTCAGTCCGCTGATTGTCGGCATTATTTTAGGTATGTTGTACGCCAACAGCCTGAGAAACCATTTGCCGGAGACGTGGGTTCCGGGTATCCTGTTTTGTACTAAGCAAGTGCTTCGTGCGGGTATCGTACTATATGGGTTTAAGCTGACCTTCCAGAGCGTGATTGCGATCGGCCTTCCGGCAATCCTGATCGATATGGTGATCGTGGTGCTTACCATCTTGATCGGTGTTTGGGTGGGGCGATTGATGAAAATGGATAAAGACCTTGCTTTACTGACCGCCACGGGTAGCGCTATTTGCGGGGCTGCCGCGGTATTGGGCGCTGAACCGGTCGTGAAGTGCGAGGCTCATAAGACGGCGGTTGCCGTATCGACAGTCGTGATTTTCGGTACGCTTTCTATGTTTATTTATCCGGTGATGTACCGTGCGGGTATTCTTGATTTAGACCCGGAGCAAATGGGACTTTATACGGGTGCGACCTTGCATGAGGTAGCTCATGTGGTAGGAGCCGGTAACGCTATGGGAAAGGAAATTTCGGATGCGGCTATTATCGTGAAAATGATTCGTGTGATGATGTTAGCTCCTGTGCTAGTGGTCATGAGTTTCATGTTGGCTCGAACCGCCGTGAAGTCCGTGGTTAACGGGGGGAGGAATGGCGGAGGCGTTGCCCCTTCTCGTGGTAAGATCACTATTCCTTGGTTTGCGTTTGGTTTCTTGGCCGTGATTGGTTTCAATTCGTTCGACTTGCTTCCTCATGCGGTTGTAGATGGGATCAATCAGGTAGATACATTCATGCTGACAATGGCCATGACTGCTCTTGGTACGGAGACTAGTATCGAGAAATTTAAGAAAGCTGGCGCTAAGCCCTTTGTTTTGGCCGCTATTTTATATGTTTGGTTACTAGCTGGTGGTTATTTGTTGGCGAAATATGTGCCTCAACTTGCATAAGATCGTATTTTCCTCTATTTTTGTGATCTTAAATAGGTCGTTGTGGATAAGATGAGTCTTTTATCCATACCGTGAAATATAAAAAGATGGCATCAAAGATTACAAAAGGTATCCTTATTTCTTGTTGGATAGTATACCTCGCTATATTAGGGGCGGTGGTAATGGTGTTTATGGCGATAGCGAATGGTTCAATTGGTTATATGCCTCCGGTGGAACAATTGGAGAACCCGATTGATAAATATGCTTCCCAAGTTATCTCCTCGGACGGAAAGGCGTTGGGAGCCTATGCGCATAGCAAAGACAATCGTATTTACGTGAATTATGAGGATCTTTCTCCGGATTTGGTGAAAGCCTTGATCGCTACCGAGGATATCCGGTTCGCCGAACATAGCGGTATCGACGCGCAGGGTTTGTTTCGTGCCATCGTGAAGCGGGGTATCTTGATGCAAAAAAGCGGTGGTGGCGGTAGTACCATTACCCAGCAATTAGCGAAGCAATTATTCTCGCCGAGTGCCGATAATATGATGGAACGTCTTTTCCAGAAACCGATCGAATGGGTGATCGCGGTTCAATTGGAACGTTATTACACAAAGGAAGAGATTATAAATATGTATCTGAATAAGTTTGACTTCTTGTACAATGCCGTGGGAATCCAATCCGCGTCTCGTGTGTATTTTGGAAAGACCCCTAAAACCTTGAAGATCGAGGAAGCCGCCACGTTGGTAGGCATGTGCAAGAACCCTTCTTATTTCAATCCGGTTCGCCATAACAAGCGTACCATCGGCCGTCGTAATACGGTTTTGGAGCAGATGGAAAAGGCCGGGTACATAACCAAGGCGGAATGTGATTCGTTGAAGGCTTTACCCTTGGTCGTACATTTTACCCGTATGGACCATAAAGACGGTTTGGCTCCTTACTTCCGTGAATACCTTCGTCTGACAATGACCGCGAAGAAACCGGAGCGTAAGGATTACGCCTCTTGGCAATCTCAGAAATTCAGTGAGGACTCATTATCTTGGGCGACGAATCCATTATATGGATGGTGTAACAAAAATAAAAAAGCCGACGGAGAATACTATAATCTTTATACGGATGGCTTGAAAATCTATACGAGTATCGATTCCCGTATGCAGAAATATGCGGAAGACGCTGTCCGTGAACATATGAGTAAAGATCTTCAACCGGCTTTCTTCCGGGAAAAGAAGGGACGTAGCTATGCTCCGTTCTCAAGAGACGTAAGTGTCGGTCAAGTAGACACGATGTTGATGCGTGCGATGCACCAGACAGATCGCTACCGGGCGATGAAAAAGAGTGGAATGGCTGAGGCCGATATGCGCGAGGAGTTTGAGAAGCCTGTCGATATGCGTGTGTTTAGTTGGGATGGTCCGATCGATACGATCATGTCTCCTTTGGATTCGATTCGTTATCATAAGAGTTTCTTGCGTACGGCGTTTATGTCGATGGACCCTCGCACCGGGCAGGTCAAGGCATATGTAGGTGGTATTGACTATAATGACTTCCAATATGATATGGTGAATGGCGGTCGCCGTCAGATCGGTTCTACCATGAAACCGTTCCTTTATTCGTTGGCGATGATCGAGGGGATCAGTCCTTGCGACCAGATGCTACATGTGCAGCAGCAGTTGATGGACGAGAACGGCCGTTTGTGGGTTCCCCGTAACGCCAGCGCGAAGCGAATCGGCGAGATGGTTACGATCAAGTGGGGATTACAGAACTCGGATAACTGGGTAACCGCTTATCTGATGAGCCAGCTCTCACCTTATACGTTTGTTCGTTTGCTTCATTCTTTCGGTTTGAAGAATCATATCGATCCGGTTATCTCGGTCTGTCTGGGTACTCCGGATGTATCGGTGGGTGAGATGGTCGGAGCCTATACGGTATTTGCCAACAAGGGCATCCGGGTAGAACCTTTATTCGTGACCCGTATAGAAGATTCATATGGAAATACAATCGCGAACTTTACCCCACAGATGAGTGAGGTGCTGACGGAAGATGCTTCCTATAAGATGCTACATATGTTGAAAAGCGTAATCGACGGTGGTACCGGAGGACGTGTACGTTTCCGCTACGGTATCAAGGCGGAGATGGGTGGTAAGACCGGAACGACCCAGAATAACTCCGACGGTTGGTTCATGGGATTTACGCCTAGCTTGGTTTCCGGCTGCTGGGTAGGCGGCGAGGACCGTTCCATCCATTTCGACCGCTTGGCGGAAGGGCAGGGAGCGAGTATGGCGTTACCGATTTACGCCCTTTATATGCAAAAGGTTTATAAAGATAAAACGTTAGGCTACTCGGAAGACGAGACTTTCGAGATCCCCGAGAAATATGCGAACCCATGTAGCGAAGGAGGGGAGGAAGATAGCCCCACGACCCCACCGGATACGGGAGGCATCGATAAGATGTTTGAGTGATAATAATCAGACTATTACAGTTTTTTTTAATTCCCCGTAAGGAAAACTTTTGTTTCCCTATAGCAAAACAAAAGTTTCTTCAGCAGGAAACTTTTGTTTCTTCCAATAGAAACTGCAGTTATCTTTATGGAAAACAGAAAGCGCTACTGATCCTTTTTCCCAAATCCTTTGTTATACTAAGAATTAATGGTTAGATTTGTAACTGTTAATCTTAAGAAAGGAGGAGCTATATGGACCGTAGTAAAATGATTTCTCAGTTGGAAGACCCGTCTGAAGTCTTTGATTTTCTTGTGATCGGAGGAGGGGCTACCGGTATAGGTATCGCTCTGGATGCTTCGACAAGAGGATATAGAGTCGCCTTATTCGAACAATCGGACTTTACGAAAGGAACTTCCAGCCGTAGTACGAAGTTGGTCCATGGCGGTGTCCGTTATTTGGCGCAAGGAGATGTCTCCTTGGTTCTGGAAGCCTTGCGGGAACGAGGCCTGCTACGCCAGAACGCTCCCCATTTGGTAAAAGATCAAACCTTCTTAATCCCTTGTTATCGTTGGTGGGAAGGCCCGTTTTATACGATAGGCCTGATCCTATATGATGTGATGGCCGGAAAATTAGGTCTGGGACGTTCGGTTTGTATCGGTCCGAAACGGGCGCTCCGTACCATTCCGATGCTCCGATCGAAAGGGATGACCGCCGGGGTGCTTTATCATGACGGCCAGTTCGATGATTCCCGTCTTGCGATTAATATGGTCCGCAGCTCTATCGACGCTGGTGCTTGTATCTTGAACTACGCGAAAGTCATAGGGCTTCTGAAGGACGGCGACCGCAAAGTATCCGGCGTTACGGTTCGAGATGAGGAGACCGGTACGGTTTATCAAGTAAGATCCCGTTGCGTGATCAACGCTACCGGTGTCTTCGCTGATGAGATCTTGCAAATGGACGAGCCGGGTAAACGCCCGACCGTTCGCCCCAGCCAAGGAGTCCATTTGGTATTGGATTCCTCTTTCTTGCAAAGTGATTGCGCCATTATGATTCCTAAGACATCGGATGGACGTGTGTTGTTCGCCGTACCTTGGCATGATAAAGTCGTGGTAGGGACAACGGATACCTTGATGGAATCGCCGGAAAAAGAGCCGGTAGCCTTAGAGAAAGAAATCCAATTTATACTCGATACGGCCGCTAACTATTTGACCCGGCCACCCAAGCGAAGCGATGTCTTATCCGTGTTCGCGGGGCTTCGTCCGCTCGCCGCTCCCCGTAGCGAAGGTAAAAAGACAAAAGAGATATCACGTAGCCATAAATTGATCCGGGAGAAATCCGGCTTGATCACCATTATCGGAGGCAAATGGACAACCTACCGGAAAATGGCTCAAGATACCCTAGACCTAGCGATACGTTACATGCATATTCCTACAAAAGACTGTATTACCGAGCGTTACCAAATCCATGGTAGCCGGAAGAATCCGGATTTCTCCGATCCTTTATACGTATATGGTACGGATGCCGACGAAATCCGTAACTTAGTGGCCTCTTCCCCCGCCATGGCGGAGAAGTTGCATCCGGACTATGCCTATACGGTAGGAGAGGTAACTTGGCTGGTCCGTAATGAGATGCCTCGTACTTTGGAGGATGTATTGGCACGCCGTTTGCGTATCTTATTCTTAGACGCACGGGCGGCGATGGCGATGGCTCCTAAAGTAGCGGGGATTCTGGCTACGGAATGGGGGAAGGACGAGACTTGGACCTCTGCTCAGGTAAAGGCGTTTAATGAGGTTGCCTCGAATTATATACTGAATTGACAAATTGATAAACGATACTAATATAGAAGGATATGAATTTTCGAAATAAATATGTGTTGGCGATCGATCAGGGAACCACTAGCTCCCGGGCTATCCTGTTTAATCATCAAGGAACTATTATTACGTTGGCTCAGAAGCCATTCCAACAGTATTTCCCGAAACCGGGCTGGGTAGAGCACGACCCGAATGAGATTTGGTACACCCAATCGTCTGTCATCAAGGAGGCGATGGCAAAAGCGGATGTCACGGATAGCCATATCGCCTGTATCGGAATCGCTAACCAACGGGAGACTACCATCATCTGGGACCGGGAGACTGGCTTTCCCGTATACAACGCGATCGTATGGCAGGATCGCCGTACGGCGGATTATTGCGAGGAACTTAAATCGCAAGGCTGGGCGGAACGTATCCAGCAGAAGACCGGATTGGTGATCGACGCTTATTTCTCCGCCACGAAGATAAAATGGATATTGGATAACGTAAAGGGTATCCGGGAGCGTGCGGAGCGGGGAGAGCTATGCTTCGGTACGGTAGATACTTGGCTGGTTTGGAAACTTACCCGGGGCGCTCAATTCATTACGGATGTGACGAACGCTTCCCGTACCATGCTTTTCAATATCCGTACTTTGAGATGGGACCAAGAGTTATTGGACTTGTTTACGATACCTGCCTCGATGTTACCGCAAGTGAAAGCCTGTAGCGAGGTTTACTGCGAGACATCAACCCCTATTTTTAAGAAAGGCATCCCGGTATCCGGTATGGCCGGCGACCAACAGGCGGCTCTGTTCGGTCAGCTCTGCGTAGAGGATGGTATGATCAAGACAACCTACGGAACCGGCTGCTTTATGATCCTGAATACCGGCAAGGAACCCGTTCTTTCCCAGAATAACCTATTGACAACGATCGCGTGGAAATTAGGGGATCAGACGACCTATGCGCTGGAAGGTAGTGTCTTTGTGGGAGGTGCCGTCGTTCAATGGTTGAGGGATGGGATCGGCTTGATTCCGAATGCCTCGATTACGGAGCAAATGGCGAAATCCGTCAGTGATAATGGGGGTGTTTATTTTGTGCCGGCGTTAACGGGTTTGGGTGCGCCGTATTGGGATCAATACGCACGTGGCGCTATTATCGGGATTACCCGCGGAACTACGGCGGCTCATTTAACCCGTGCGGCTTTGGAGGGCATCTGTTATCAAGTATATGATGTATTGATGGCCATGGAAAACGATATTCACGCCAAGCCGAAAGAGATTCGGGTAGATGGCGGTGCTATCGCTAATAACTTCTTGATGCAATTCCAGTCCGATATCTGCCGCTGTCCGGTCGTACGTCCGAATGTATTGGAGACGACTGCTTTGGGAGCCGCTTATTTGGCGGGCTTGGCGATCGGCTATTGGAAGGATATCGATGAACTGAAAGAACAATGGTGCTTGGATAAGGTCTTTAACCCACAAATGAAAGAGGATACTGCCCGTAAATTATTGAACGAATGGCATAAGGCGGTGGGGCGTTCTCAGAATTGGGCTGAATAATGAAAATCATCTTATAGGCAGATTAACAAGTTAACAAATTCTTAAATTATTATCTTATGTCTCCATTTTTAGCGGAATTATTAGGGACTATGCTCTTGATCTTGATGGGAGGAGGAGTTGTAGCGAATGTCTGTTTGTCGAAAACAAAAGGCAATGGAGCGGGCTGGATAGCGATAACGACCGCTTGGGCTTTAGGCGTATTTATCGGTGTTGTGGTAGCCGGCCCTTATAGTGGCGCACATTTGAATCCGGCGGTATCGATCGGCTTGGCGATCGGAGGGACTTTCCCTTGGTGTGATGTATGTACTTATATAGCCGGGCAAATGATAGGTGCCGCTTTGGGCGCTTTATTGGTCTGGCTGGTTTATAAGGATCACTTCAACGCTACGGATGATCCGGATGCGGAATTAGGCGTATTCTGTACGAGTCCTGCTATCAAAGATTATCCAATTAATTTCTTAGGTGAGATGATCGGTACGTTCGCCTTGATGTTTGTCGTATTTTTTATAACGGACGGAGAACTAACCTACGAAAGCAATAGTACCTTGCCGATAGGTTTAGGTTCGGTAGGTGCCATTCCGGTAGCGTTTACAGTCTGGGTAATCGGCCTTTCCTTAGGTGGAACTACCGGTTACGCAATTAACCCTGCCCGTGATTTAGCTCCCCGGTTCATACACTTTATTTTGCCGATCAAGGGAAAAGGCAGCAGCCATTGGGAGTATGCTTGGGTACCTGTTTTAGGGCCGATAGCTGGGGCCGCTATTGCCGGTATGCTCTATTATGTATTGAAATAATCTCTTGTATCATCCGGATCACTTTCGGAACCGCCGCCTTTACCTCGGGTGTCAGATCCATTCCGACCTCGTTGATATTGAGGGCGGAGATGACAATGAGATGGGTTTCCGGGAGATCGTCGGTTAGGATCATGGCGTCGATCATATCTTTTAGACCGATCTCGTGGGCGCTCATGAGCGGGGGAAAGTCGGTGGCGTAACGAGGTTGGATCAGACGGACGGTGCCCGGAGGGTTATTATCCAGCGTGGCATCGATCATGATGATACGGTCATATCCTTGCAGCCAACTTAATAAATGAAGCCCTCCCGTGCCCCCGTCCATCAAATGGACGTGAGCCGGGAGCTTCTCGTTTTCTAAAGCCTTGATAACGTGTATGCCTACACCTTCGTCTTTCAGCAATAAATTGCCTACTCCTAATACTAATGTTTCCTTCTCCGCTTTCATCCTTTTTTAGCGATCTTAGTGATAGTCTCGGCAGTCTCGGTTACCTCTTCCTTGTCCGCTATGTCTTCCTCGATAAACTTCCAGCCACCGATGATGGACGAAGTCTCGCCACGTTGCTCGATATAGTCATGATAAAATACCAGATAAATATGAACGATAGCGAAAAGGATGAAGAACCACATCAGGAAATGATGAATCTGGCGAGCCATCAAATCCCCACCCATCAAGGGAACCGTCCACGCGAACAGTTGCGGGAAGAAGGACTGGCTCATCTTTGCGTACAGGCCGAAACCCGTGATGCTTTGCAACAAGAACGCCCAGAACGTACCGAAATAGATCAAGCTGGCCAAGGCGTTATGCCCGATACTGTCTACCGGTTTGTTCTTGATCATCAGGATATCTACCTTGATCACCTCCAATACCTCTTTCCATTGGGATTTCTTTAAAGGGATGAAGTTATTCCATCTGGCATAACGATTCCCGACGAATCCCCAATAAAGCCGGAATACGAAATTGAAGAAGAATACGAACGCTGTTACGAAATGGATAAACCGAACCACGCCGAACCAATAGCTGAAATAAGCCTCCGAAGCGGACATGATCGCGGGAGGATCGGCGATGATAAAGCCTGTCACGCAGAGTATGACGATACAGAGCGCATTCACCCAATGATAGATACGTACGGGTAATTCCCATACATACACTTCTCTTAAACGTTTCTTACGACTCTTCATGGCTCTATTGTTTTTTAGAATGTATCAACTTGGTGCACATATTTTCCTTCCTCGTCATACAGATGCACGGCACAAGCCAGACAAGGATCGAAAGAGTGGATCGTCCGAAGAATCTCTAAGGGTTGCTTCGGATCGTATATCGGCGTACCGATCAAAGCGGACTCGTAGGCGGACAATACGCCGTTCTCATCCCTCGGTGAGGCGTTCCAAGTAGTAGGCACTACCATCTGGTAGTTCTTTACCCGGTTCTTGTCGATCACGATGAAATGGGCTAATGCTCCACGGGGAGCTTCGGCCAATCCTACGCCTTGCTCATGATCGGGCCAGTTCTCCCGTTCCCATTCGGCACTGTTTGCCATCCGGGAATCCCCGTTCTCTAGGTTCTTGATCAATTGGTTGAAAAACTCAAGGGCCCAGTCTGCTGCCATTTTACATTCCAATCCACGAGCAGCGGTGCGTCCTAGGGTAGAGAATAAAGCATCTACCGGCAAGTCGAGCTGACGTAAAGTCTCGTCTACGATACTCTTTTGGGGTTCCTTCCCTGCGGCGTAAGCTACGATCAAACGGGCTAACGGACCCACTTCCATTGGTTCCTGTTTCCACCGTGGTGTCTTGATCCAACTATATTTATCCTCTACGTCCAATAACTTATAGGGGGGACGAGGGCCGGTATATTCCAGATGGGTCTCTCCCTCGTAGGGATGCAAACCGGCTTTGTCTCCTTGCGTGTATTTATACCATGAATGATAAATGTACTCCTTGATTTCCTCCGGGGAGTTAGCGTCTACGGGATGTACCTTACTTAGGTCACGATCCAAAACAATTCCTCTGGGGATCTTATAACTTTCCACTTCCCCGAGATCGAACATCGGATAGTCTCCGTAAGACAAATAGTTTCGTACTCCTCCGCCAATCTTACTCCATTTGTCTTTATAAACGTTGGCGATCATCAATAAATCCGGGATATAAACTTGATTGATGAATGTTTTCGCCTCCTCTAGTTTCTGCTTTACCAGAGCGAGTCGATCTGCGTTGATCGCATTGGCCTCATTTAAGTCGATGCTGCAAGGCATACCGCCTACGATATAGTTTGGATGCGGATTCTTGCCCCCGAACACGGCGTGTACCTTGACGACCTCTTTCTGCCATTCCAATGCGTCCAGATAATGGACGGTAGCGATAAGGTTCTGTTCCGGCGTAAGTTTATAGTCCGGATGTCCCCAATACCCATTGGCGAATATACCAAGCTGCCCGCTGGCAACGAACTTCTTTAGCCGTTGTTGTGTGGCGGTGAAATACCCCTCGGTATTCTTTGCCCATGGAGAAAGTTGCTGGGCAAGTAAAGCGGCGGCTTTCGGATCGGCTTTTAAGGCGGATACCACATCTACCCAATCCAATGCATGCAATTGATAGAAATGCACCGTATGGTCATGCATATACAATACGGCTTGCATGATATTACGAACCATACTGGCGTTGGGAGGGATCACGATACCCCGTGCGTTCTCGACCGCCCGTACCGAGGCAAGCGAGTGGATGGAAGTACATACGCCGCAAACACGGCCTACGAAAGCCCATACATCCCGGGGATCCCGGTCTTTTACGATATTCTCGATGCCCCGCACCATGGTACCCGAGCTATAGGCGTTCTTGATAGTGCCACCTTCTATTTCAGCCTCTACCCGCAGGTGGCCTTCTATACGGGTAATGGGGTCTATGACAATTCTTTCTGACATGATAGTAGTGTTTTATTAGATCGTAGATTTACTTTCCGGCTCATCATTGTCGATAAGCTCTTTTTTCCGTATGTTAGTCGCTACGGCATGTACGGCGATACCGGCGGCGGTAGCGGCTCCAAGAGCCAGACCGATCTGATCCGCCGTGGCCTCGATACCGAATCCGTGTATATCGGGCATACGTTTATAGAACGGGCTGTTGTCCCAGAAATTCTCCTCGCTGCAACCTAAACAGGGGTGACCGCTTTGGATTGGGTAACTGGTGCCCTCGTTCCATTTGATGATACCGCACGAGTTATAGGTGCTTGGACCTTTGCATCCCACTTTATACAGGCAGTAGCCATGCTTGGCGTTCTCATCGTCGAAGCTCTCCACGAACAAACCGGCGTCGAAATTCGCACGGCGGTAGCACGTATCATGTACCCGGCGGGAGTAGAACATCTTCGGACGGCCCAATCCATCCAATTGTGGCATACGATCGAAGGTCAACATATAGATAATGACACCCGCCATCACGTCGGCGATCGGAGGACAGCCTTGTACATTAATAATAGGTTTACCTTTGATGACTTTATGGATACCTTTAGCGCCGGTAGGATTCGGGTTCGCCGCTTGCACGCAACCGGCGGAAGCGCAGTTGCCCCAAGCGATGATCGCTTTAGCTCCTGCGGCGGCCTCTTCGGTGATCTGCAAGGCACTCTTGCCGCCTACGCAACAATAAGCCTCGTCTTTTGTAGGTAACGATCCCTCGATCATCAGCAGATAATTGCCGTAATATTTTTTCATGGTCTCTTCCTTAGCGGCCTCGGCCTGTTCGCCGGCGGCGGCCATCAGCGTCTCGGTATAGTCTAGGGAAATCTTGTCTAACAACAAGGTAGCCACGATCGGGTGGGCGGCACGGATAAACGATTCGGTACAACAGGTACATTCCTGTAGGTGTAGCCAGATGATCGGAAGGCGGGGTTTCGTCTCCAAGGCATTTACTACCTGTGCCACTCCCGAAGCCTCCAATCCCATCAGGGCGGCCATGGTGGTACAGAACTTCAGGAAGTCCCGGCGGGAGATGCCTTTCTGACGGCACTCTTCGTAAACGGACGGTCTTTTATTTTCCATATCTCAGCAATTAAGTATTCTAACAAATACGGGGGAGTTGCTCCCCGCTTAGCATATCGATGATCCGGTAGTTACCGTATAATGTCTTCATCTTGACCCGGGCTTGCTCTCCGCTTTGCTTGGTGATACGGCCGATAACGGTCGCTTGCCTGCCCTCCTCAAAACGTCTCATAAGGGGTAACGCTTGTTCCGCAAGGCTTTCCGGCAGGATCACAAGAACCAATCCTTCGTTCGCTATATAAAGTGGGTCTAATCCTAGCATCTCGGATGCGGCACGTACCGCTTCCGGAATAGGCAGGGCGTCTTCGTCCAGCAGGATATCCACACCAGCGTCTTGGGCGATCTCGTTGAGGGTTCCGCTTACGCCACCTCGGGTGGGGTCACGTAAGACATGTACCTCTCCTATAGTATGTAACAGCTCAGAAATCAGAATGTTTAGCGAAGCGGTATCACTTTTTAGATCCGTCTCGAATCCCAAGCTTTCCCGTGCGGAAAGGATCGTGATACCATGTAGACCAATCGGGCCGCTACAAATGACGACATCGCCGGGAGTCGCTTGGTCTGGGGCGATTCGTATGCCCGGAGGGACGATCCCGATCCCACTGGTGTTGATAAACAATTTATCGCATTTGCCCCGTTCCACCACTTTTGTGTCTCCTGCTACGATCTGTACGCCGGCACGCTCCGCCGCACGTTTCATGGATTGTACGATACGCTGAAGATCTGCTAGAGGCAAGCCCTCTTCCAGTATAAACCCGGCGGTCAGATACAAAGGACGGGCACCACAACAAGCCAAATCGTTAACGGTCCCGTTGATCGCCAGATCACCGATATCTCCTCCGGGGAAAAAGATCGGGTCTACCACGAAGGAGTCGGTAGAGTAGGCCAGTCGCCCTTCTTCCATAGGGAACACGCATCCGTCATGATCCTGCTCCAATAATGGGTTCCGGAAAGCCGGATAAAATACTTGGCTGATCAGTTGGTGTGTCATGCGTCCTCCCCCTCCGTGCGCTAGTAACACACGGTCTGAGTCGGTAAAAGGAATCGGGCAATTCAAGTGTATATCCATATCTTTCTATTTATATCTATAATAAGCGGCACAAACCCCTTCCGAGGAGACCATCGGGGCTCCCAGCGGATGGGTGGGATGGCAGGCCTTCCCGAAATGGGGACAGTCCGAGGGTTGTCTCAAACCTCTCATAATCAGACCGGCGATGCATTCGGATGCGATCTGGTTTTCTTCCGGACACAATTGAAATCTCATTCGGGAGGAATATCTTTTATATTCGGATCGAAGTTGAAGCCCGCTGGAGGGGATGATTCCGATGCCCCGCCAGTCTTGGTCGCAAGGTTCCAACATCTCGTCTATAAGTTGGCGGGCGGCGGCATTCCCTTGCTCGGGAACGGCCCGTTTGTAAGCGTTCTCTACCTCATAACTTCCGGCTTCCAACTGGGAGACACAGCGGTAGATACCATATAATAGATCTACCGGCTCGAATCCGGTGACGACCATCGGGATTTTATAGTGGGCGGCTAATCGGTGATAGGCCCTGTTGCCTGTGATGGCGCAGACATGTCCGGCTGTCAGGAAGCCATTCACTTTGCTTTCCGGATCTGATAAGATAGTCTCGATAGCGGGTGGTACCGTGAATAAGGAAGTCAATATGGAAAAGTTCGGAAGTCCTCGGCGTATGGCCTCTTTCAAAGCCATGAGGTGGACAGGTGCGGTCGTCTCAAAACCAATCGCGAAGAATACGATTTCCTTATCCGGGTTCTCCTTGGCGAGTGATAGGGCATCCAAGGGCGTATATAGCATACGGATATCCGCTCCTCTCGCTTTTACGCTCAATAAATCCTCCTTACTTCCCGGAACTCGCATCATATCCCCGAAAGAGGCTAAGATCACATTCGGCTGTGTCGCCAACTTCAAGGCGTAGTCGATTGTCTCGACCGGTGTTACACAGACCGGGCAACCCGGCCCATGGAGCAGTTGAAGATCCGGCGGCAACATCTCTTCCAGCCGATAACGGGCGATAGCATGTGTTTGCCCGCCACAAATCTCCATGATATACCAAGGTCGTGTCACCTTTTTGCGGATGGCCTCCAGAAGAGTTTGTACCTTCTCGTTGCTTCTATATTCGTCTACGAAACGCACTTTTGTAATTCTTTAAGGTCTTTCAGTGTTTCCTCCGCTTCTTTCTCATCTACAACAGATATAGCGATCCCTGCGTGAGCGAGGATATAATCCCCCTGTTTCACATCCACCCATTCAATACATATATTCTTTAGGATGCCTCCGAAATCAACTTTAGCCATGGTCATTTCGGGGATGCTTCGATCGATTGAGATAATCTTTCCGGGTACCGCTAAACACATATCGTTTCAATTTATTTAATAACCTCAAAGATACTTAATATGTTTAAGAGGGAAAGATAAAATTGATAAATATTATTTATAAGATGATGGATAATATCTCTTTAGTAAATACGATAGTCGATTCGTGTCTGATTAGACATTTATTTGTATATTTGTGCTATGGCGAAGAATAAAGTATATGCGTTGATTATTCAAGGCTTGGTTCAAGGGGTTGGTTTTCGCCCTTTTATCTACCGGATCGCTAAAGATCTGGGGATGAAAGGTTGTGTGGAGAATATGAATAATGGAGTACGTATATTGGTTGCCGCTACTCCGGATGATCGGGATTTGCTGATAAGTCGTATACGGACCGAGCATCCTCGTGTCGCTTATATCCATCGGATCTCCTATACATCTACGGAAATGGATGAAGATGATTTTGACGATTTTACGATTACGCCCAGCCATTCAGAATCGGATGAGGTCACGCAGGTCTCCCCGGATATCGCTGTTTGTGCGGATTGTATGCGAGACCGGACTACGCAACCCCATCGAATCGGATATCCTTTTATTAATTGTACGCATTGTGGCCCTCGTTTCTCTATTATCCGGGACCTTCCTTACGACCGTTCGCAGACAACGATGGGCGGTTTCCTTATGTGTCCCGATTGTGAGAAAGAATATACGAATGTTATCGATCGCCGTTTCCATGCCCAACCGGTCGCTTGCAATCATTGTGGCCCGACTTATTACGCGACTTATAACGAGGAGACTTATATCGATTATGAGACCTTATTGAAACTTACCTCTCGTCTATTGCTTGGTGGAGAGGTTATTGCGGCTAAAGGAATCGGAGGCTATCATTTGATTTGTGATGCCTCGAACGAGAGAGCGGTTGCCCGTCTGCGAGAGATAAAGCAGCGGAATACCAAACCATTCGCTGTTATGTTCCGTGATTTGGAACATTTGCAGGTCTATACGGCTACGGAACCGATGGAGGAGCGATGCCTCGTCTCTTGGCGCCGTCCGATCGTGCTGCTGAGGCAACGGAGCCGGTTAGCTTCCGGAATCAATCCGGGCATGCATACGCTAGGATGTATGTTGTCTTATATGCCGATTCATTACGATTGGTTTGCTCGTACAGGGATACCTGCGTTGGTAATGACCAGCGGGAATCTAAGCGATTTGCCAATAGCGATCACCCCGGAGGATGCGGAGGCGCAATTAGCGGGAAAGGTAGCGATCCTCTTGCATCATAATCGCCCGATCCATAACCGGGTAGATGATTCTGTGTTGCAGGTCTGCGGAGGACAACCCTGCTTGATCCGTCGTTCCCGAGGCTATGTGCCGGAACCCTTTTTCACGGATACAAATGTGGAAGGGATCATGGCTTTCGGTGCGGAGAAAGTGAACACGTTCGCTTTGGGAAAAGGAGAGACGATCCTGCAAAGTCAATATATTGGCGACTTAAAGAACTGGGAGACTTTCCGGTTCTATACGGAATCTATGGAGCGGTTTCGTCATTTGTTTCGTTTCAATCTCCAGCGATTGGTTTGTGACCTGCATCCGGATTATCTTTCCAGCCAAGAGGCGGAACGTATCTCGAAATCTCTTTCCTTACCTTTATTAAAGGTACAACATCATCATGCTCATGCCGCTGCTTGTATGTTGGAGCATGGATTGAATGAGCCGGTTCTCGCTATCGTGATGGATGGGACAGGTCTGGGTGATGATGGTAAGGTTTGGGGAGGCGAGTTCTTCTTTTGTGACCGAGCGAAATACCGTCGCCTTTCCCATTTTGAGTATGTCCCGTTACCGGGAGGCGACAAGGCGGCTGAGGAGCCATGGCGAATGGTTGTCGCCTATTTGTGGCATTATTTCAAGGACGAACCGTCGGGTATTCCTTATCCGGCCGATTTCGTGGAACGCATAGGCACGGAAAGGATCGCTATGCTTGAACGAATGATGGAGAAAGGTGTGAATACACCCTATACATCCAGCGCTGGCCGGCTGTTTGATGCGGTAGCTTCTTTATTGGGGATTTGCGATGTCTCCAGCCACCAAGCGGAGGCTCCGGTCTTATTGGAGCAGGCGGCGATGGGAGAGAGGAACGCTTATGCGTATCCAGTCTCGGCGGAGGGAGAGGAAATCTCTTTTTATTCTTTGTTTGAGGCATTATTGCATGATAAGACGAACGAGGTCCCGGTGAGCTTGATATCCGCCCGTTTCCATACGACATTGGCTTCCTTGTTTGTGCAGAAAGCCCGCTTGTTGATTAAACGGACGAAAGCGACACAAGTGGTTATCTCGGGAGGATGTTTCCAGAATAAATTATTGACGGAGTCGATGAGGAGACAGTTCATCATGGCTGGGGTCCCCGTCTATATTCCGTCTCGTATACCTTGTAACGATGGGGGGATAGCCGTGGGGCAATTAACGATCGCCTCGGTGACTCCCTTTTAAAAGAGATCAGATATGCATGAGTTGTCTATAGCCCGTAGCATCGTGGAGCTGGTCGAGGAACAAGCGGATAACCGGGGAGCCTCGGTGGTCGAAGAGTTGGAGTTAGAGATAGGACATTTGTCCGGCGTAGAGATCCAAACCTTAGCGTTCGCATTGGATAGCGCCATAAAAGGTAGCAAGCTGGAAAAGGCCCGGATTATCCGTCATTATATTGAGGGGGAAGGACAGTGTAGCGACTGTGAGACCATTTTCCCAATGAACGCCTTGTTTTCCCCTTGTCCCCATTGTGGCTCCTATTTAGTTAAAATCCTTAAAGGGAAGGAACTTCGGGTGAAGTCGATTGTTATTAAAAAGGAATGATATATTAATGAAATAAAAACTTAAATACTATGTGCGGAACTTGCGGATGCGGAGAGCATCATCACCATCACGATCATGCGCATGAGCATTCTCATGGCCATGAACATCATCACCATCCTGATGAAGGGATCGTAATCAATCTGGAACAAGATATACTTCAACGTAACAACTTATTGGCGGAGCGAAACCGGGGATATTTCGAGGCTAAGAACCTGTTCTGCCTGAACTTGATGAGTTCGCCCGGATCCGGTAAGACAACTTTGCTGGAAGAGACGATCCGCCGTTTGAAAGCGAAGCGACCGATCTATGTGATAGAAGGCGATCAACAAACCTCAAACGATGCCGACCGTATAGCGGCGTTGGAGATTCCCGTGTTTCAGGTAAATACCGGTACCGGCTGTCATTTGGAAGCCGACATGGTCAATCATGCCGTTAAGCATCTGAATCCGAAGGAGGGAGCGATCCTTTTTATAGAGAATGTCGGCAATCTGGTCTGTCCGGCCATGTTCGATCTCGGAGAGTCCAAGAAAGTCGTTATCGTGAGTACGACGGAGGGAGATGATAAACCGTTGAAATACCCACATATCTTTCAGGAGGCAGATATCTGCGTAATCAACAAGATTGATCTGGCTCCTTATCTGAATACAAAAGTGGAAGTGCTTCGGGAAAACGCCTTGAAGGTAAATCACCATCTCCAGATATTCGAGGTATCCGCCACGAAAGGAGACGGGATGGATGCATGGTGTGACTGGTTGCAGACAGAGAGTGCAAAGTGTAAATAAATACCACGGGTTTTAATGAATAAATGGAGAAAAAAACTATATTTGCTCCCATTCATTGAATCTAACTAATCAAAATGTTATGATTAACCGAGAATTGATTAATCCTCAAAGCATCGTAGTGGTGGGAGGTTCCAACAACGTACATAAACCGGGCGGTCGTATCGTGCGAAACCTGTTGGATGGAAAATATAAAGGAGAATTATGTGTGGTAAACGCCAAGGAGACAGACGTGCAAGGCGTCAAGTCTTATCCTTCTGTACATGATATCCCGGAGACGGAGTTGGCGATCATCTCGATTCCGAGTAAATCGTGCCCCGAGGTGATGGAAGTGCTGGCCCGGCAAAAGGGGGTAAAAGCTTTTATCGTGATCTCAGCCGGTTTCGGCGAGGAGACACACGAAGGCGGTATCTTGGAACAACAGATGCTGGATGTCGTGAATGAGGCGGGAGCTTCCTTGATCGGCCCGAACTGTATCGGGTTGATGAATATGAATTATCATGGCGTGTTTACGCAACCGATACCGGAATTCCATCCCGATGGCGTGGATTTCATCTCTAGCTCCGGCGGTACGGCCTTGTTCATTATCGAGTCGGCGCTGACAAAAGGGCTGCGTTTCTCTTCTGTTTGGTCGGTTGGAAACTCCAAGCAGAATGGAGTAGAGGATATCCTTGAATATATGGATCGGAACTTTGATCCGGTATTGGATTCCAAGATCAAGATGTTGTATATCGAGCAAATCAAGCAACCGGATAAATTGTTGTATCATGCGTCTTCCTTGATACGTAAGGGATGCAAGATCGCCGCTATCAAGGCGGGAAGTACGGAGTCGGGAAAGCGAGCTGCCTCTTCGCATACGGGCGCTATCGCTAGTTCGGACTCTGCCGTGGAGGCTTTGTTCCGTAAGGCGGGTATCGTGCGTTGTTTTAGCCGTGAGGAATTGACTACCGTGGCGAGTATCTTTACCTTGAAAGACGTGAAAGGGAAGAATTGTGCGATCGTGACACATGCCGGAGGGCCTGCGGTAATGCTGGCGGACGCTTTATCCAAGGGGCGTTTGAATGTTCCTAGTTTGGAAGGCCCTATCGCTGATGAGTTGAAATCCAAACTGTATCCGGGTGCCGCTGTCGGTAATCCGATTGATATTATCGGTACGGGGACACCGGAACATTTGGCTACAGCCATCGATTTCTGTGAGAATCGTTTCGATAATGTGGATTTGATGATGGTCATCTTCGGTAGTCCCGGTTTGGTAAAACTTTATGATACCTACGAGGTACTTCATAAAAAGATGGAAGAGTGCAAGAAGCCGATCTTCCCGATATTACCGTCTATCGTAACGGCCGGACCGGAAGTGAAGAGCTTTGTCAAGAAAGGCCATGTGAACTTCTCGGACGAGGTGACATTGGGTACTGCCCTTTCACGGGTGATCAATACGCCGAAACCGATGAGCACGGATATCCAGCTATATGGCGTGGATGTACCGGAAGTTCGTCGTATCATAGATCGGTTGCCGGGTAGCGGTTATTTAAATCCGGAGGAAGTGCGTACATTGTTGCGTGCCGCTAATATCCCGTTAGTGGAGGAATATGCTTCGGATGATAGGGATGCGTTGCTGGCTTTTGCCAAGAAGGTGAAATATCCGGTGGTAGCCAAGGTTGTAGGGCCTGTGCATAAGAGCGATATCGGTGGTGTGGCCTTGAATATCCGTGGAGAAGAGCATTTATTGTTCGAGTATGAACGTATGATGCGTCTGCCGGGTGTTACGGGCATCATGGTACAACCGATGTTGAAAGGACAGGAATTATTCTTGGGAGCTAAATATGAGGATCGTTTCGGCCATGTGGTACTTTGCGGGTTGGGTGGAATCTTCGTGGAGGTATTGAAGGATGTGTCTTATGGTTTGGCACCGTTATCATATGATGAGACTTATTCAATGATTCGTTCTTTGAGAGGGTATCCGATCATTAAAGGTACGCGTGGGCAAAAGGGCATCGACGAGCAACAATATGCGGACATTATCGTTCGCCTCTCTACTTTATTGCGTTTTGCCAGCGAGATAAAGGAAATGGATATAAATCCGTTGGTGGCTACGGATAGAGGCTTGTTCGCTGTAGACGCCCGTATCCGTATAGAGAAATAATAATGATTCAATGTGCCAATATGCGAATATGCTAATATCTAAATTATCCACTTCTGGTATTTCATTGGCATATTGGCACATTGAATCATTATTTCTTCTTCTTCTTTTTCTTATCGGGAAGATACTCTTTCAGAAAGCGTTTGAAGCTACTTAGCGATACATTGTATTTCTCCGCTATCTGGGCGTAAGTCAAGCTCGGGTCTTTCAAGTCTTTCTCGATTTGTTCCTTATAAGGCTCCAAGCGTCCCATTTGTTGACTACCTTTCGGACGGCCCAGCACCACACCTTTACTTCTGATCAAGGCAAGGGCTTCCTTCGTACGGATAGAGACCAGCTTTCGCTCGATCTCGGAGACCAGACCGAAGGTAAAGGCCAAAGTCTTACTGTCGATATTATCCTCGAACACATATCCGTCGCTTACGCTACGAAGCGTTACCTTTCGCTCTATACAAAGCAAAATGATATGGATGATCTCGATCATCTTACGGCTCACACGGGATATATCGGACACAAGTATCTCATCCCCGGGACTTAAAGATTTGACAATACTTTCCAGTCTGCGGTTCGCACGAGGACTATTTCCCACCTCTTTAGCCCACTTCCCGATCTCTATCTTCTGAGATTCGGCAAATTCCCGGATCACAGCTTCTTGGACCTCGGAGTTTTGCTTATTATTATATGTTCGGATAAAAGCAATTGTCATAATGTATATATTTAATTATCTCCTTTTAATAACAGATCGACTTACGATAAGTTCAAATATGACAAATATATGAAACACTTTAATTCGGTTGGCTTAAAAACAAAAAAACCAACTAATAAATTTATTAGTTGGCTCTTTGCGGAAGCGGGGGGATTCGAACCCCCGGTACCCTTACGAGTACGTCAGTTTAGCAAACTGGTGGTTTCAGCCACTCACCCACACTTCCTTGTGTGTTCTGTGCTTCTTCCTTAGAATTGCGATGCAAAGGTAGAACTATAATTTTAAATAAACAAGGCTTTGCACATCATTTTTTTCGAAAAAAGATACTACTTTTGTGCCTTATTCTGATATTCAATAGATTATTCATGGATTTGAACAAACAAATTTTATCGAGGCGTCCGATAGTTATCGCCTTGATAGCGATTCTCGTTGTTTTGATAGGTGGTGGAGGCTTTTGGGTGTACCGTTTGGCTTGGGCTCCGAATTTTAAGCCGGATAAGACGGTCTATGTCTATATAGATGATAAAAAGGATTTTGATGATCTTTGCCGGCAGTTGAGGGATTCGGCGAACTGTCTCCGTATCGGTAGCTTTAAGCAATTGAGTGGATTGTTGAAGTATCCTGCGTCCATGCGTACCGGTCGATACGCCGTGAAGCCCGGCATGAGTAATTTAACCTTATTGAATGATTTGCGGAGAGGACATCAAGTAGCGGCCCGGGTTACTTTTAATAATATCCGTTTCAAGGAAGATTTGGCGGAACGTATAAGTGATCAATTGATGTTCGGGAAGGAAAATCTCCTGCGTCTATTGAATGATTCTGTGTATTGCGACTCTTTAGGTTTTACCCCGGAAACGATCGATGCCCTCTTCATTCCTAATACCTATGAGATTTATTGGAATATATCCGCGGATAAATTTATACGTCGCATGAAGCGTGAATATGACGCTTTCTGGACACCGGAACGATTGAAAAAGGCAGAGGAGATCAGGCTTACTCCAGTCGAGGTATCTATCTTGGCTTCTATCGTAGAAGAGGAGACGGCGGCATCGGACGAATATCCAATCGTGGCGGGCCTTTATATCAACCGCCTTCATGCTGGTATTCCTTTACAGGCAGACCCTACCGTAAAGTTCGCGGTGGGGGATTTTTCTTTGCAACGTATCTTATTTGAGCATTTGGAAATAGATTCTCCCTATAATACCTATAAATATGCGGGCCTGCCTCCCGGTCCTCTACGGATTCCTACTATCAAGGGCTTGAATAGCGTATTGAATCATACGAAACATAAATACTTATACATGTGCGCTAAGGAGGATTTCTCGGGACGGCATAATTTCGCCGTGACGTTGGCGGAGCATAACCGTAATGCCAACCGGTATCGGGCGGAGTTGAATAGGCGCCGGATACGGTAATGGATCTAGTATAAATCATAAGTCTCTCATTCTAAATTGAACATTTTTCATTACCTTTGGCGGCTAAATAGTGTGAATAGTCAATATTAAGAAAACAGATACACATGGAAAAACATTTATTTTTGGGGGACGAGGCCATAGCGCAAGCCGCTATAGACGCTGGAATCTCCGGGGTATACGCATACCCGGGAACCCCTTCTACTGAAATCACAGAATATATCCAAGGTTCTCCGGTAACGAAGGAAAGAGGTATCCATTGTCGCTGGAGCGCGAATGAGAAAACCGCCATGGAAGCCGCTTTGGGTATGTGCTATGCCGGTAAACGTGCGCTTTGCTGCATGAAGCACGTGGGTTTGAATGTAGCCGCCGATTGCTTTATGAACGCCGCTATGAGCGGTATCAACGGAGGTATGATCATCCTTACGGCCGACGACCCATCCATGCACTCTTCCCAGAATGAGCAAGACAACCGTATTTATGGCAATTTCGCCATGATCCCGATGTTTGAGCCATCCAGCCAGCAAGAGGCTTATGATATGGTATATCATGGATTCGAGTTATCCGAGAAATTAGGGTATCCTATCTTGCTGCGTGTAACGACCCGTATGGCGCATTCTCGTGCCGGTGTCGTAACCAGCCCGTTGAAGCCGGAGAACCGGATGAATTGTCCGGAAGACGGTCGTCAACGTTTTATCTTACTCCCGGCATTGGCTCGTAAACGTTTCAAGAGTTTGCTGGCGTCTCAAGAGGCTTTCACGGAAGCTTCCGAGAATTCCGCGTATAATAAGTATTTCGATGCCCCAAATAAAGACTTGGGTATCATCACGACGGGTATCGCTTTCAATTATCTTTCCGAGAATTATCCGGACGGTTTCGAGCATCCCGTATTGAAGATCTCCCAGTATCCGCTTCCGAGAAAGCAAGTGGAGAAGATCGTTGGCGAGTGTAAGGAGATCTTGGTGTTGGAAGAGGGATATCCGGTCGTTGAAGAGCAATTAAAAGGTTTCTTGGCGAAAGGCGTGACGGTTCATGGCCGTCTGGACGGTACGCTTCAGCGTGACGGCGAGCTTACGCCAGATGCGGTAGGCAAAGCTTTGGGTAAGGAGATCCAGAGCTATTACGCGATCCCCGAGGTGGTTGAGCAACGTCCGCCCGCATTGTGCCAAGGTTGTGGACACCGGGATATGTATGAGGCCTTGAACGAGGTGATCGCCGAGTATAACGGTACGGCTAAGGTGTTTGGCGATATCGGCTGTTATACCTTGGGAGCTTTGCCTCCTTTCCGTGCGATCGATTCTTGTATCGATATGGGCGCCTCCATCACGATGGCGAAGGGCGCTTCCGACGCGGGTGTATTCCCGGCTATCTCCGTGATCGGCGATTCTACGTTTACCCATTCCGGTATGACTGGTTTGCTGGATTGCGTGAACGAGAACACGAATATCACCATCGTTATCTCCGATAATGAGACAACGGCCATGACCGGAGGGCAGGATTCCGCCGGAACAGGACGTCTGGAGTCTATCTGCGCCGGTATCGGTGTGGACCCGGCTCACATCCGTGTGATGGTTCCTTTAAAAAAGAACTTCGAGGAGATGAAGTCTATCATCCGTGAGGAAATCGAGTACAAGGGCGTATCCGTATTGATCCCCCGCCGTGAGTGTATCCAGACATTAACCAGAAAGAAAAAAGCAAGCAAGAAATGAAAACAGATATTATACTATCAGGTGTAGGAGGACAGGGTATCCTTTCTATCGCCGCCGTTATTGGAGAAGCCGCCTTAAAAGAAGGTCTGTATATGAAGCAAGCGGAAGTACACGGTATGAGTCAACGGGGTGGAGACGTGCAGTCTAACCTGCGTCTTTCCGACGAGCCGATCGCCTCGGACTTGATCCCGAAGGGCCACGCCGATTTGATCATCTCCTTGGAACCGATGGAGAGCTTGCGTTATCTGCCTTACCTGAAGAAAGAGGGTTGGCTGGTGACGAACTCCCGTCCATTCGTGAACATCCCGAACTATCCGGAGATCGAGAAAGTGAACGCCGAGTTGGACAAGCTCCCTCACAAGGTCGTATTGGACGTGGAGGAGATCGCCAAGGAAGCGGGTTCTGTCCGTGCCGCCAATATCGTGATGTTGGGTGCAGCTACCCCATTTATCGGGATCGAGTATGATAAGATCGAGGCGGGAATCCGTCAGATATTCGGTCGTAAGGGCGAGGATATAGTTAATATGAACCTAAAGGCATTGAAAGCCGGTTATGACTTAGCGCAAAGTTTGCGGTAAATCTTTCTCCGGGTTTGCATGGTATCAGCGTACGTGACATCTCCGGGTTTCACGTACGTTTTTTTTAACATCTAACCCCCTAGAACTTTTAGAAGAGCTGTCGAGGGGTAGGTACGGCATCAAAAAAACTCCGTAGGCACTGTCGAGGGGTAGGTACGGCATCGTAGAACTTTCGTAAGCCTTAGAATTATGCGGTTTGATGAGAATTTTAATGTATCTTTGTCGCTGAATCCTAAACGAGAAATGATTAAGGTTATGAAGAAGTATTTATTGGCTAGTTTACTAGCGTTATTGGCTTTCGTAGGCAAAGCTCAGGAGGATAATTCCGATATCGTGAAGGTCGGTGATACCATGCCGTCATTTACGATTGTTTCCGACAACGGGAGTAAGTTGCAGTCCGCTTCGTTAAAGGGAAAAGTGATCCTCGTGAATTTCTTCGCCACTTGGTGTCCTCCCTGCCAAAAAGAATTGGCCGCTGTCCAACAAACCCTCTGGCCGAAATACAAGAACAACAAGGACTTCGTTCTCTTGGTGATCGGGCGTGAGCATTCCGATGCCGATCTACAGAAATATAACGAGAAAAAAGGCTTCGATTTTCCTTTGTATCCCGATAAGGACCGGGCTATTTTCGGCGCTTTCGCCAAGAACTTGATCCCTCGTGGCTATTTGGTCGGAAAAGACGGGAAGATCATTTATACGAGCAAAGGCTATACCGATGAGGAATTTGCTGAGTTAATGACTAAAATAGAGGGTGCGTTAAAATAAGAATCATGAAATATAGTAACATACATTTAATTTATTTTTCTCCGACACACACGTCCGCCAAGATCGTTTACGCGATAGCGGAAGGAATGGGTGCCACTTCGATGTCCGAGTCTGATGTCACTTGTGAGAGTCTGGATATGGAAGAGTATATTGATGATGAGCTGACGATTATAGCCGCTCCTGTATACGGTGGCCGTGTGGCGGAGACTGCCATGGAACGTTTTCGCATGTTCCGTTCTGCCCACCATGCGCCGGTAGTCCCCGTGGTACTGTATGGGAACCGGGATTATGAGGATGCCTTGAAAGAGCTCTGTGATTTAGTGTCGGAGCAGGGGTTCGTACCTGTGGCTGCCGGAGCGTTTATCGGCGAGCATTCTTTCAGCCGCAAGGGGATGCCCATTGCCGAGGGGCGTCCGGACGAGTCGGATCTTAATCAGGCTACGGAATTCGGGAAAAAGATTATCGAGGAGCTGGAGAAGGTTTCCTGCGTGGAATGCTTGTCCGCCTTGGAGGTGAAAGGTAATTTCCCGTATCGGGTGAAAGGCCCTTCCACTCCTCAAGCTCCTGTTACGGATAACGATTTATGTACGCAATGTGAGTATTGCGTGGATGTGTGTCCTACGCATGCGATATCCTTGGCAGACGAGGGTATGTATAGCGACCCGAACCTATGTATCAAATGTTGCGCCTGCGTGAAAGAGTGTCCCGAGGGCGCACGTACTTTCGATACTCCTTACACGGCGATGCTCCATAAGAACTTTAGCGCGCGCAGGGAGCCGGAGATATTCTTCTAATGGAGGACCGGGCATCCGGTATATTGTGAGGGAAAGCGTCAAAAGGCAAAAGTTCTTTTGGCGCTTTCTCTTTTTTTGTACCTTTGTTCGGATCGTTAATCTCAAATAATACCGTGTTTGTATGAAAACCTATTTATTCCTTTTGCTTTTTGTGTTTCAAGCCTTCTCCCTTTCCTCCCAGATTAGCCTGAAAGGGTATAATCAGGAGAAGATCGATCCTTCTCTTTTCGAGGGACGATGGAAAGCCCGTTGGATCTCCTACCCGGGTGAGGCCCCGAATGTATATGGGGTCTATCATTTTCGTAAATCGTTCGATCTGGAGGTGGTTCCTTCCCGGTTTATCGTCCATGTTTCCGCCGATAACCGGTATAAATTATATGTAAACGGGAAATTGGTATCCTTGGGCCCGGCCCGTGGGGATATCTATAACTGGAGTTTCGAGACGGTGGATCTGGCTCCTTATCTGAAGAAAGGGAAGAATACGCTGGCCTCCGTTGTCTGGAATTATGCCGAGCGGAAACCTGTCGCCCAGATCAGTTACGATCAGACGGGTTTTATCCTGCAAGGCAATACGGGGCATGAGGCGGTGGTAAATACGGATACCACTTGGGTCTGCCTGCGTAATAAGGCGTATGCTCCTTGGACCGAATGGCAGGTATTGGGGTATTACGTGGCTGGCCCGGGCGAGGAACTGGAAGCCTCCGCTTATCCTTGGGGCTGGGAACAACCGGATTACGACGACAGGAAATGGGAGAAGGCCGTACGGGGCATGGAGGGTGCCACGAAAGGATCGAGAGATTACCCGGGACGGTTGCTGGTTCCTAGCCCGATACCTCCGATGGACAGCCGGATCGAGCGTCTGGCCAAGCTCCGCCGGTCGGAAGGGATCGAATGCCCGCAAGGATTTCCTTACTGGCCAAAAGCTTTGACGATCCCGGCGAATACGGAGGTCCGCTTGCTTCTGGATAATGATTACCTGACGACGGGTTATTTCTCCTTAGCCTTCAGCAAAGGAAAGGAGGCCGAGATCCATATCGGTTATTCGGAAGCCCTCTATAAGCAAGAAGAGGAATCGACCACTAAATCGTATGCGTTGAATGGCAAGGGACATCGGGACGAGTTGACGGATAAGCAGTTTATCGGGTACGGGGATAAGATACTGGCTGATGGGGGAGATAATCGTCTCTTCACCTCCCTGTGGTGGCGTACATGGAGATATGTGGAGTTGAAAGTGAAGACGGCTTCCGAGCCTTTGGTGATCGAGGATATGTATGGGACTTTCTCTGCCTATCCTTTCCGTAACGAGACCACTTTCTCCGCTCCGGGACATGAGGAGCTGGGCCGTATGCTCGAGATAGGATGGCGTACCGCCCGTCTGTGCGCCAATGAGACGTATATGGACTGCCCGTATTACGAGCAACTGCAATATTTCGGGGATACACGCATACAGGCAATGATTTCCATGTATAATACATCAGACCCTTATATGGTGAAGAATGCCATAGAGCAAGGACGGCAGTCCATGGTGGCGGAAGGGATTACGATGAGCCGATATCCGTCTAGCGTACATCAGTTTATATCCTCGTTCTCTCTCTGGTGGATTTGTATGGGGCACGATTATTGGATGTACCGTGGGGATGAGGCATACATGAAGACCTTGCTTCCCGCTTACCGTCAGGTTTTGTCGTGGTACGAGCAATGGTTGAAGCCGGATTATAGTTTGTCGTACGTTCCTCATTGGTTCTTCGTGGATTGGGCGGCCGGTTTTGATTATGGCGAGCCGATACGGGAGAAAGAGGGAAACTCGGCGCTCCAAGATTTGATGTATATAATGACCTTGGAGTTTGCGGCGGAGATGGAACAAGCGATCGGCCTCCCTGCCATGGCGGATCATTACCGGAAGATCGCTACCGAGATGCGTAAGACGATCCGCCCGAAATATTGGGACGCTGCCCGTAATCTATTCGCCGATACGCAGGATCATCGCAGCTATTCCCAGCATGTGAACGCCTTGGCGATCTTGACTGGGGTTACGAAAGGGGAGGAGGCCGTAAAGGTGATGAACCAAACCTTGGCGGATACGAGCTTGATCCAGTGTACGATCTATTTCCGTTATTACTTGAATCAAGCGTTGAAAGTTTCCGGTTTAGGGGATCAGTTCTTGGATAACTTACAAATATGGCGGGATCAGATGGCGTTGGGATTGACCACATGGGCAGAGATGCCGGAGCCATCCCGTTCTGATTGCCATGCTTGGGGAGCCAGTCCGAATATCGAGTTTTACCGGATCTTGTTGGGGATAGATAGCGATGCTCCCGGATTTAGGAAGATACGGATCGCTCCGTCTTTGGGAAAACTGAAGGAGGTTTCCGGTACGATCTCACATCCGCTTGGAAGCGTGACCGCCGCTTATAAATTGGATGAGAGAGGTGAGGGAACCGCCCGTTTGGTCTTGCCGGAAGGTACTACGGGTATATTTATCTGGGATGGAAAAGAAATCCCGTTGAAACCGGGCGAACAGGTTATTTCGTTATCTTCGCGTCATTAATCTATCTAAAATCCTGATATGAGACGAGTTTATTCAATTGCCTTATTGCTGCTGGTCGCTCTCGGTCTGTCGGCGACAACGAAGGAAGTAAAGTTGAAATTAGTGGAAACCAGTGATATCCATGGAAACTTCTTCCCGTATAATTTTATCGAGCAGCGGGAGTGGGGAGGAAGTCTGGCACGGGTATATTCGTTCGTGCAAGAAGAACGCCGGGCGTATGGCGATAACCTTTTGCTATTGGATAATGGCGATATCTTGCAAGGACAACCTTCGGCGTATTATTACAATTTCATGGATACGGTCTCTACGCATATAGCTTCCGCCATGATGAATTATATGGGGTACAATGCGGGAAATATGGGTAACCATGATGTAGAGGCTGGCCATGCCGTTTTCGATCGTTGGATCAAACAATGTGATTTCCCTATCTTGGGTGCCAATATTATCCGTACCTCCGACCGGGAGAACTATTTAAAGCCCTATGAGGTATTTGAGCGTGATGGTGTGAAGATCGTTGTACTGGGGATGATTACTCCGGCCATTCCTGTATGGTTGCCGGAGACTCTGTGGCAAGGTCTTTATTTCGCCGATATGGAAGAGACGGCCCGTAAATGGATGAAGATCATTCAGGAGAAGGAGAAACCGGATGTTGTGGTAGGTATCTTTCATGCGGGAAATGAGGCTCGTACCATGTCCGGCCAGTACCGTGAGGATGCGTCGATGGAGGTTGCCCAGCGCATTCCGGGCTTCGATGTGGTTATGATGGGGCATGATCATCGCCGGTATTGTGGTAAGGTGGCGAATATCGAGGGAGATTCCGTGTTACTGATAAATCCGGCAAGTAATGGGCGTGTAGTCGGTTCCGTTGATGTCGTGTTAAAGATGGAGCATGGAAAGGTTTTGGATAAACAAGTATCGGGTGTTTTGACGGATGTGGATAAGTTGGAGCCTAGCGAGGAGTTTATGGAGAAATTCGCTCCGCAATACAAAGCGGTGAATGATTTTGTCTCCGAGAAGGTGGGAACTTTTACGGAGAGTATCGCGACCCGTCCCGCTTACTTTGGGCCATCCGCTTTTATTGATTTTATTCACTCTTTACAATTGGAGTTGACTGGTGCGGACGTCTCTTTTGCCGCCCCGTTATCCTTTGACGCAAAAATAGATAAAGGGGATATCACGATCAGCGATATGTTCAGTCTTTACAAATATGAGAATATGCTTTATACGATGAATTTGACGGGAGCCGAGATCAAAGGTTTCTTGGAGGAATCATACGCTATGTGGACCAACCGGATGAAATCTCCGGACGATCATGTCTTATTATTGAAAGAGAGAAAGAAAGGACAGGAGAATTATGTCTCATTCGTCAACTTCAGTTTTAACTTTGACTCCGCAGCTGGTATCATTTACACCGTGGATGTAACGAAACCAGAGGGTGAGAAGATTACGATCTTGAAAATGGCGGATAACAGGCCCTTCGACGAGAATAAAACGTATAAAGTAGCTCTCAACTCTTACCGAGGTAATGGAGGAGGTGAGTTATTGACGAAAGGGGCCGGTATTCCCCAAGACGAGTTAAAGAGTCGTATCATTCATTCGACCGATAAAGACCTCCGTTATTATATGATTCAATATATAAAGGAAAAGGGCGTACTTAGCCCACAACCTTTAAACCAATGGCAAATGATCCCGCAGGATTGGACGAGACCGGCGGCCGAACGGGATTGTAAGTTTCTTTTCGGGGAATGAGTTTCCGTCCTTGAAGTGTCTGGTTTGCGATAGTATCTCAATGGGAAACGGTGGTAAAGTCAATGGAATAGAGATGGTTTCTCAATGACTTTACGGCCGTGTCCCATTGACTTTTTTGTATCCCGTATTAGGGATGTTGCTGATAGGTTAGGGCGCAAGGGGCGCATCTTTACGTATGTTTCTAAAACTTTTTCTGTAAATAACGTTTATACCCCTCTTGTCTGTAGAGTGATGTAAATATTATTTTTCTAAAAATGTTTCTTTGAAAGCGTAAAGATGCGCCTTTTGCGCCCTAGGATTTTTGCCGGGGAATTTTCCTGATGCCTTAACATGTGGATATACAGTTGTTTGTGTGGTTCTTCCCTCTTCGGCTTTTTGGGTCTTTGGGGGGCGATATAATGGGTCCTTACCCACGTTTACGTGATCCGAAAGCACTAAAACCAAGTGCATTTCGCATGATTTCATGAGCTAAAAGCCGTTTTTTCTGTGTGATTTCCTATCGGGGCCAAGATCGTTTTTGTCGTTTTCATACGTGCAAATGTACTCGTGGAGCACTTGTTTTAAGTGCACGTGGTGGGCCACGTGAGCCGAGAATGGATATCGACGTATTATTAATGTACGCGATCCCCCTCGTGAAAAAAACTTGAAAAATAATACCGGAAAAGTTTGGAGGTTATGTTTTATAGCACTACTTTTGCACC
>NZ_QTMG01000037.1:0-260 GCF_003635435.1 Parabacteroides sp. AF21-43
AATATGTTCTTCATTGAGCCATTGGAATATCTGTCGTTTGTCTATCTGATGGAGAAATCAACGATAGTGCTGACCGATAGCGGCGGTATCCAAGAGGAGGCTCCCGGCTTGGGCAAGCCCGTGTTGGTGATGCGTGATACGACCGAGCGTCCGGAGGCTCTCGCGGCAGGTACGGTGAAACTGGTCGGTACGGACTATGACAAGATCGTGAGCGAGGTCTCGGCGTTGCTTGATGATACGGCTTATTACGATGCGATGAG
>NZ_QTMG01000037.1:270-42789 GCF_003635435.1 Parabacteroides sp. AF21-43
AGCGAGGTCTCGGCGTTGCTTGATGATACGGCTTATTACGATGCGATGAGCAAGGCGGTCAATCCCTATGGCGATGGATTGGCTTGTGGAAGGATCGTGGAATTTTTGAACCGGAAGGAATGAGGGTCTTGATCGTTTCTCCCTCTTATCTTCCAGAGATCGGTGCGGCACCCTCACGCATTACGAACATGGCGGAAGGACTGTCCGGCTTAGGGATAAAGGTGGATGTGTTGACTTGCCTACCCAATTATCCCAAGGGACGTATCTTTGATGGATATAGGGGGGCTTTTTCCAAGACAGAGGATGTAAACGGGATAACGGTCTTCAGGTACTGGACGTATGCCTCGATCTCGAGGAGACCGTTGGTCCGTCTTGCCAGTATGTGCGCTTTCGCCACGACCCTTTGGTGTTTCGCTCTCAAGCGTAAGCGTATAAAATCTTATGATAAGGTGATCATCCAGACCCCTCCTGTTTTGGCGGCGGCCTCGGCCATGTTGCTTTTTCGTTGTTGCTACCGGAAAAAGGTGGTACTGAACGTCTCAGACCTTTGGCCATTGTCGGCCGTGGAGCTGGGGGCCATGAAAGAGGGGGGCGTTTATCATGGGGTGATGGGGCGTATCGAGCGTTTCCTTTATCGTAAGGCCACGGCCTGTCAAGGGCAGAGTAAGGAGATCGTGGATTATATAAAACGGTATGAGCCGGGCAAGGCCTCGTTCTTGTATCGGAATTTACAGCATCGTTTTGTTTTACCGAATCACCCCCCTTCTTCTCGGAAGCCTTTCAGGATCGTCTATGCCGGTTTGCTGGGCGTGGCGCAGAATATATTGGAGTTGATAGAGCGTATCGATTTTAAAGGGATGGGAGCGGAGCTTCATTTATTTGGAGGGGGCAATCAAGCCTTGGAGATAGAGGATTATGTGAGGACACATGATAAAGGGGTCTTTTATCATGGCTCTTTGCCCAAGGAACGGATGCGTGAGGAGCTTACACGTTACCATGCCTCCATTATCCCCTTGACGGTTCGTATAAGGGGGGCGGTACCTTCTAAATTATTTGATTTGCTGCCGTTAGGCGTTCCTATCTTGTTTTGTGGAGGCGGCGAGGGCGAGGAGATTGTAAAGGAGAATCAGTTGGGCCTTGTCTCGGCCCCCGGAGATTATGAGCGACTTTCTAAAAATATACGGGCCATGAGCCACTTGCCGGATGAGGAGTATCGACAGCTAAAAGCGAACTGCTTAAGATTATCCCAGACAACTTTCTGTTTTGAAAGGCAACTGGAGGCGTACAAACGTTTTTTATCGGCTTTCTAATTTCAGGATGAAATCTCTTAAACATTTTGCGGGGATGCCCTGTTATAGATATAGTAGTGTGTTTTTCATGGTATTAGATTTTTAGATTAGTAATTAGGTTGTTCATTCAGTTCGGGAGAATAGGATGTTGGTTTCTAAATATGAGAGCCGGAAAGGTGAGAATGATTTCTCTCGTTTCCGGCTATTCTTTTTTATTTAAAACTCGTCATTGGCGTAAAGACTCAATAGGTTTTTCAGCTCATAATCGAATATCTCGTCATCCTTGAAGAAGCGTTTCAATTCGATCTCGGCTGTCTCCGGTGAGTCTGATGCGTGTACGATATTCTCTTGTACGCTCATACTATAATCTCCCCGTATCGTACC
Source organism: Parabacteroides sp. AF21-43 (assembly GCF_003635435.1). NCBI lineage: Bacteria > Pseudomonadati > Bacteroidota > Bacteroidia > Bacteroidales > Tannerellaceae > Parabacteroides > Parabacteroides sp. AF21-43. The sequence goes on from NZ_QTMG01000037.1 coordinate 1,944, forward strand.
GGGAGCGGCGTTTCTACCATTGGTAGCGCCGGCCAAGGTTCTTACTACATGTATGGCATCTACCCCTTCCCAGCAACATACAATTACCGGGCATACACTCATCGCGTCCTTGATCCGTTGGAAGAAAGGCTTTTCTTTTAGGTGGGCGTAATGCTCACTCAAGATCTCGTCAGTCAGCCAAACCATCTTCATGCCGGCCAGACGGAGTCCCTTCTTTTCGAAACGGGTTACGATTTCACCGATCAGCCCTCGCTGAACGGTACAAGGCTTTAAAATAACCAATGTTTTTTCCATAAGATTTATATTAAAAGATTAAACAAATGTTTGATGTCTTGAATACATGTTAACCTTGCGGCGTTTTATGAATGATAGAGGAATAAAGGATGAAATGTTTTTTAGGATATTTCAAGTATATTTCTATCTTATTCCTCCGCAAGTTAATGGGAATAAACAAATAAACGAGCGATAAGTCTGCTAAACTAAACTAATTTAACATACGTTAATTGTTGCTTGAGTTGTTAATCCTTCTGTATTCTTTTCCATTTTCGTGGAATTTCCGGATGAGTCTTGAGAAATTCCCTCAAGGTTTGCCGGTTTACTCCCAGTTTCTTGCTGATATATACTTTAGTCTTATGTTCTTTAATATACTGCAAGATCATCTCTTCCTTACCTTTTAGCTTACAGGTTTCCGGTCGCTCTCCTTTCGGACGGCCCAGTTTGGCACCTTGCACTTTTTTCCGAGCCAACGCTTCTTTCGTTCGTTGCGAAATCAGGTTGCGTTCAATTTCGGCGCTTAGGCTAAATGCGAATGCCAAGATTTTACTGTTAATGTTATTTCCGAGTTCGTAACCTTCCTTTACCGTAAATACAATGATGTCTCTTTCCATACATTGATGAAGGAAGCTCATAACTTGCATAAGATTACGTCCGAGACGTGACAGTTCCGTCGTGATCAGGATGTCGCCTTTACGTATTTGCTTTAATAATTTACCAAGTTGGCGATCGGCGATTACTTTTGTCCCGCTGATCGTCTCATCTACCCACCTGTCGATTCTCATGTTCCTCGATTTTGTGAATTTCTCAATCTCGAATCGCTGGTTTTCAGTAGTTTGTTTGTCTGTACTGACTCTTACATAACCGTATACCATATGTCCTATATTTAATTAAACAACAACCAAGATACTGGAAACGGATTGATTGATAGTGCGTTTTAGTAAAAACAAACTTTTTTATGGGTGTGTTAAAGAAGTTGAGTGGGCTTGAACTCCATACAAATTGTAATAAAAAGGGTTAATGGATATCCGTATAGAAAATTTAAGTTACTTTTGCTTTCGAAAAATAAGATGGAGTCTTAGAATGATCATGGGTATGAAAAAGTTATTGTCTTTACCTCCAAATTTGGTAGATTGTTTCCATGCGGTAGAGCATGTAAGTACAGAGGAATGGTTTTGCACCTCGGATCCGGTAGGCGCCCGCTTAGGGTCCGGGGGAGGAACAACTTGGTTGTTGGAGGCCTCCCGGCAAAAAGAGGCTCCGGATGTACCGACGGAAGAGTGGTTGGGACAGGAGAAGCGTATCTTGTTGCATGCCGGAGGGCAAAGCCGCCGTTTGCCCGGATATGCGCCATCCGGGAAAATATTGACTCCGATCCCTGTGTTTCGCTGGGCAAGAGGGCAGAGGTTATCCCAGAACTTATTGTCCTTGCAATTACCTCTTTATGAACGGATCATGAAAAAGGCACCGGAATCGCTTCATACCTTGATCGCTAGCGGTGACGTATATATCCGTGCTAACCAGCCTTTGCAGGAGATTCCTGAGGTAGATGTGGTTTGTTACGGTTTATGGGTCGAGCCTTCGTTGGCCAAGAATCACGGGGTTTTTGTATCGAGCCGTAAGTCTCCGGACACTCTGGACTTCATGCTACAGAAGCCTTCGTTGGAAACTTTGGGGGAATTGGCGGGTAGTCATTTATTCTTGATGGATATCGGTATCTGGCTGCTAAGCGACAAGGCGGTGCGGTTATTAATGAAACATTCCTATACCGAGGATGGCAAGGCGATGAAGGCGTATGATTTATATGCTGAGTTCGGGTTGGCCTTGGGGAAGAATCCACGTATCACGGACTCGGAGTTGAATCAGCTTTCAGTAGCGATTCTGCCGCTTCCGGGTGGAGAGTTCTATCATTATGGAACTAGCCGTGAGTTGATCTCCTCTACATTGGCGGTACAGAACTTAGTTAGGGATCAACGTGCGATCATGCAGCGTAAGGTGAAACCACATCCCGCCATGTTTGTGCAGAATGCGGTGTTACACCAGAAATTGACCGCTGAGAATTCGGAATTATGGATAGAGAATAGTTATATCGGTGAGAATTGGACGTTACGTGGCCAGCAAATTATAACGGGTGTTCCGGAGAATAATTGGAACTTATCTCTTCCGGAAGGTGTCTGTGTAGATGTTGTCCCGGTAGGGGAAGCTAATTGGGCGGCAAGGCCCTATGGTTTTAATGACTTGTTTAAAGGGGCCTTGTCTGATGTGTCTACCTTGTTTATGGGGAAACCTATCTTGACTTGGGCGATGGAGCGAGGGATCACCTTGAGAGGGAATGAGGATATACAAAACGCACCTTTGTTTCCTGTTTGCCAAACCGTGGATGAGCTGGGAAAAGTGCTGCGCTGGATGATTACGAAGCCGGATAGGGAAGAGGGAAAGCATATTTGGCTTTCCGCCCGAAAATTATCGGCGAATGATTTGTCCGATCAAGCGAATTTACGCCGTTTAGTAGCTCAGCGAGAAGTTTTCCGTAAAAAAGACTGGTTATTATTGGCCGCTAATCATGAGAAAAGTGTATTCTATCAATTGGATCTTTCGGATGCGGCGGAAAGCTTCGCCAAAGACAAGATTGTCTTACCGAAAGCCCTTCCCGAGGATAATCCGTTGATGAAAAGGATACATAATCATATGTTCCGTTCTCAGGTGATGAAGATCTCGGGGGTAGCGTATAAGGAGGAGGAGCAAAAGGCTTTCGCTTTGTTGCGGGAGGGGCTGGTCGGTTCCGTCCTCGGAAGTAAGCAGCAGCCGTGTTTGAATGTCTATCGGGACCAGATCGTATGGGGACGTAGTCCGGTACGTATCGATTTGGCAGGTGGGTGGACAGATACGCCGCCCTATTGCTTATATGCGGGTGGAAACGTGGTGAACGTGGCGATCGAGTTAAACGGGCAACCACCGCTACAAGTCTATATCAAGCCTTCCGATACCCATAAGATTATCCTTCGCTCGATCGATCTGGGAGCGATGGAGGTTATCTCCTCATGGGATGAGCTTCGTGATTATAATAAGGTAGGGTCGCCGTTTTCCATTCCGAAAGCGGCTTTGGCCTTGGCGGGATTTATCCCGGAATTCTCGGCGGAGGCTTATGCTTCTTTGGATGTCCAGTTGGAAGCTTTTGGTAGCGGGCTGGAGATTACCTTGTTGGCGGCGATACCGGCGGGTTCCGGTTTAGGCACTAGCTCGATCCTCGCGGCTACTGTGCTGGGCGCTATCTCTGACTTTTGTGGCTTGGCTTGGGATAAGAATGAGATCGGAAACCGCACCTTGATTTTAGAACAATTACTGACTACCGGCGGGGGATGGCAAGATCAATACGGTGGCGTATTGCACGGTTTGAAACTCTTGCAAACGAACGAGGGTTTTAATCAGAATCCTTTGGTACGTTGGCTGCCGGAATACTTGTTTACTGATCCGGAATACCGGCCTTGTCATCTTCTTTATTATACGGGAATTACTCGTACGGCAAAAGATATTTTATCGGAAATCGTACGAGGTATGTTCTTGAATAGCGAGGCGCATTTAGGTCTTTTGTCCGAGATGAAAGCTCATGCGCTTGATATGTACGAGGCGATCCAATGCGGAGACTTCGTGACTTATGGTAAATTGGTCGGAAAGACTTGGGAGCAAAATAAGGCACTCGATTCCGGAACGAATCCGGTGGCGGTGGAAGCTATTATCTCCAAGATACAGGCTTATGCCTTGGGATATAAACTTCCGGGAGCAGGCGGTGGTGGTTACTTATATATCGTAGCGAAAGACCCGGGTGCGGCCCTGCAAATCCGAAAGATATTGACTCTTTCTCCACCCAATTCGAACGCCCGGTTCGTGGAGATGAGCTTGTCGAATAAGGGGCTTCAGATTAGTCGTTCGTAGGTTCGTGCCACGCCGGTATAGGCGAGGGCACACGCCAGTATAGGTGTTGGCTTACGCTGGTATAGATACAGGCCTATGCCTATATTGTTGAGGGGCGTTGCGTATATACGTGTGTATTTTTGCCTGTTTTGTTGCTAATTGGAATATATTGCATGTGTTTTGGAACATTTATATAAATGATCCTGTTGTACTTTTGCGGAGTTTAATGAGGTGTCAGATCTGATGGGGAAGAGAATTGTTTTTATATGGCTTTTATTGGCGTTCGCTTGGGTAGCGAAGAGCCAGAACTACATGATAAAAGGAATCGTGACTGATTCTATTACGGGAGAACCTTTGCCTTATGTGGCTGTGATTTTGAAGGGAACTACGATAGGTGCTACGACAGATCTGGATGGGGCTTTTACGCTCTCCTCTTCATCTAAGGTACGTACTTTACAGGTCTCTTATCTGGGTTATACGGAGAAAGAATTGAAATTCGTTCCGGGTAAAGCGGAACATTTGAAGATTCAGTTAGCTCCGACAAGTATTAATTTGTCGGAGGTGATTATCAAGCCGGGAAAGGAAAGATATCGGAAGAAGGATAATCCTGCGGTTACCTTTATCAAAAACGCTATCGCACGTCGGGAGAGCAACGATCCTCATAATCATGATTATTTTCGGTATGATCAATACGAGAAGATGGTCTTCGCTATGAACGATTACCAACCGAAACCGAAAAAGGATGGAAAGGCGGGAAAGTTTGACTTCTTGACTGAGTTTATCGATACGTTGGAGGTGGGAAAGACGATCTTGCCGGTATCCGAACGTGAGAAAATCCAGACCGTTTATTACCGTAAAGACCCGAAGACGGAAAAGAGGGTCGTTCTGGCTACGAAAGCGGCTGGTGTGGATGAGGTCTTCTCACGAGACGGTATGCAACAGTTCTTGAATGAGGTATTCCGGGAAGTGAATATCTTCCAGAATGATATTCCATTGTTCTTGAACCGTTTTGTTAGCCCGATGTCTACGATGGGGCCTAACTTCTATAAATATTATTTGCTAGACACGGTGGAGGTCGCCGGACAGAAATGTGTGGATTTGGGTTTCGCTCCGTTTACTCCGGAGACGTTCGGTTTTACGGGACATCTTTTTATCACGTTGGATTCTACTTATTTCGTGCAGAAGGTTAAGTTGAATGTCCCGAAGAAGATCAACTTGAATTTTGTCGGTGGAATGACGATCGAGCAGACTTTCGACCGTGCCCCGGATGGGACTCGTATCATTACGAAAGATGATATCAACGTGGACTTCAAATTGACGGAGAAATCGAAAGGAATGTATGCCCGCCGTTTGAATATCTATTCGAATCAAGCGTTTGAGGGACCCGATGATCCTAAAGTATTCGAGGAGAGCGCACCTATTATTATACCGATGGAAGCTTATCGCCGTTCGGCGGATTTCTGGGAGGAGAATCGTCCTACTGAGGCGGGAACTCGTAAGCAGAATAACGTGGAGTTGCTAATGGCGAAACTTCGTTCCGTTCCTATTTTCTATGTGACGGAGAAGGTTGTTTCGATCCTTACCTCCGGTTATATCGCGACGAATAAGATTCCGGAGAAGAGCAAGTTCGAGTTTGGTCCGATGAACACCTATATCAGTGGTAACGCGATTGAGGGGGCCCGCTTCCGTGTCGGTGGAACCACGACAACGGCGTTCAGTAAACGTCTTTTCTTGGATGGTTATTTGGCTTATGGATCGAAAGACCGCAAGTTGAAATATGATGGTATCGTAGAATATTCTTTTATCGATAAGAAGGATTATCGGAAAGAATTTCCCGTGCATTCTATTCGCTTCGAGTACCTATATGATATCAACCAGTTAGGTCAGCAGTATATGTATACCAACAAGGATAATATGTTCTTGGCCTTGAAGCGGCAGAAAGATACGCGTGCCACCTATTTAAGGAATATGGAACTGACCTATTACCGTGAGCATTATAACGGCTGGGCTTATGGGGCGGTACTTCGGAATTTTAAGGAATACTCAACCGGTTACGCTGCGTTCGACCGTATCGGTCCGGATGGCCAGATCACGGCTACCGATTCCTACCGGATGTCGGAAGTGGAGTTTAAGTTCCGTTTCGCCCCGAATGAGAAATTCTACCAGACTCGTAATTACCGTTATCCGATTACGCTTGACGCACCGGTATTCACCTTGAACCATACGATGGCTTTCCAAGATGTATTAGGTAGTTCGTATGATTATCAGAAGACGGAGCTCGGTATTCAGAAACGTTTCTGGTTCTCTGCTTTCGGTTATGTGGATATTCTCGCTAAGGCAGGTAAAGTTTGGACAAAGGCCCCTTATCCTTTGTTGATCTTGCCGAACGCAAACTTGTCGTATTTGGTGCAACCGGAATCTTATACGAATATGAACGCGATGGAGTTCATCAATGATGAGTACGCTTCGTGGGATATTACTTATTTCATGAACGGAGCCTTATTGAACCGTATTCCGCTTATCAAGAAGTTAAAATGGAGAGAGGTCTTTTCTTTCCGGGGTATGTTCGGTCACTTGACGGATAAGAATAATCCGTATATCGGTGAGCAAAATGAGGGCTTGTTCTTATTCCCGCAGGGCTCTTACCTGATGGACCCGTCTACTCCTTATATGGAGGCGGGTGTCGGTATCGAGAATATCTTTAAGTTCTTGCGTTTGGATTATGTATGGCGTTTGACCTATAAGGATCATCCAGGCATCCAGACAAAGGGTATACGTTTTATGATGAAGCTATCCTTCTAGGGCAAGTGTTATTTCCAGTCGCTGAACTCAAAACTTAATTGTTCCCAACGGTCTTTCGTATGAGGCTCCTCTTTTACGGGATTGGATACGGATAGGCCGATCAGTCGGATGGGATGCTCGGTATATTCCACTTCTTTCAGTAATTCCTTGGCCAAGGGAAGGATCTTATCTAAGGTTGTTAACTCTTCCGGACGGCTGAGGCTTCTCGTGATTTGGTTGAAATCGTGGAACTTGACCTTTAAGGTCAGTGTGTTTCCCTTGAATCCGGAACGTTCCAGCCTGCCGATAAGTTCGGTCGCTGCGTGATAAAGCTCGATGATAACAGAGGATTTGCGGGAGATATCTTTTTCTAGCGTATGCTCGCAACCTACCGACTTCCGGATTCGTACCGCTTCTACGGGACGGTTGTCTATACCTCTGGCAAACTCATAATAAAGTATTCCCGCCTTTCCGAACTGGCGGGTAAGCATCTCCCCCGAACATTCCCGTAATTGCAGCCCGTTGTGGATACCGAGTGTATGCATTCTTCGGGCTGTTACGGGGCCTACTCCCCAAAAGGACTCAATGGGAAGACGTGCTATGAAATCGAGGGCTTGGCTTGGATGGATGGTGCATAATCCATTGGGCTTCCGATAATCCGAGGCTATTTTCGCTAGAAATTTGTTGTAGGAGACTCCCGCTGACGCTATCAGGTTCAAATTATCCCAGATCCGTTTCTTGATCTCCTTGGCGATATCTACAGCGAGAGAGATGCCTCGTTTATTATCAGTGACATCCAAAAAGGCTTCATCCAAGGAAAGCGGTTCTATGATATCCGTATAATCATGGAAGATCTCGTGGATCTGGCGTGAGACGGATTTATATACGTCCATCCTTCCATGTACGAATATCAGGTCCGGGCATAAACGTTTGGCTTTTTGAGACGCCATGGCGGAACGTACCCCATATTTCCGGGCTTCGTAGCTAGCGGCAGCTACTACGCCTCGCTGCTCCGCATGCCCGACCGCTAGGGGTTTTCCTCGCAACTCCGGATTGTCTCGTTGTTCCACCGAGGCATAAAAGGCATCCATATCGATATGTATGATCTTTCTCAAGATAGCTCTTTTATTACTGGTATTTACGATAACCCTTCGTCTGTTTATGAAGCCGATAACCGCATTATAAGATCTCTACGGAGTTAATGACGATATTCTCGGTCGGACGATCTTGCTTGTTGGTCTTGGAGGACTGTATGGCGTCTACGACATCCATGCCTTCTACCACTTCGCCGTAAACCGTGTATTGATTGTCGAGGAACGGTACGCCACCTTCGTTCTTGTAAGCCTCACGGAGTTCCGGGTTTAACTTTACCTCGTCTTTCCGCTTCTCGGCCTCCAGCTCGGTCTTGCCAATCAAGGTATCACGAAGGATCGCCAGTTCTTCCTTGTTACCACTGCGATAGAATTCCATGATCTTAGGCTTGTTCTCGTTTTGCAGGCGGGCGAATATCTCTTGTTTCAGACGGCCTTCCAATTGCTTTTCCATCTGGTTCAACTCTTGTTCCGAATACTTTTTCCCCGTTACGATATAGAATTGGGAGGCGGAAGAGGCCTTTTCCGGGTTCACCTCGTCTCCGGTACGTGCGGCGCAAAGGGCTCCTTTCTTGTGGAAATATTTCGGGTAACGGAATTCGGCGGGAACGGTATAGCCCAGATCGCCCGCTCCCAGTTGCTTGTTCATCGGGGCATCCTTGGAAGTCACGTCACCTCCTTGTATCATGAAATCCTTGATCACACGGTGGAACAGTAAGCCGTTATATTGCCCTTCTTTTACCAACTTGATAAAGTTATCACGATGTAATGGCGTGTCGTTATATAATTTCAGCTTTATATCTCCTTTGTTGGTGTGCATAAGCACCCTTGTCTCAGTTGCTTGATTTTCCATTTTATACTTATTTTTCTATGAGTTTCATTGACTTGATCTTTATGTTCTTCGTGGGTCTGTCATCGGCGTTCGTCTCGACGAACTGTATCTTATCCACGACTTTCATACCCTGTATAACCTCTCCGAACACCGTATAGTTCCCGTCCAGATGAGGCGTTCCGCCTTCCAGCATATAGGCTTCTTTTTGCTCCGGAGTAAACTCGATGCCTTTCTCCTTGGTCATCTTATCTAACTCCATCTCCGTAAAGAACTTTCCGGTCACGATATAGAATTGAGTCGCAGATGAGGCCTTCTCAGGATTTTCCTCATCCGGGGTACGTGCGGCACAGAGCATTCCCCGCTTATGGAAATATTTCGGATACACGAACTCGGCGGGGATGGTATAATCTAAATCTCCGTCGCCCAGATGCGCATCCAAAGGAGCGTCTTTCGAGTTGATATCGCCTCCTTGTATCATGAATTGCTTGATAACCCGATGGAACAATAATCCATCGTAACGGTGTTCTTTTACGTTCTTGATAAAATTATCCCTGTGCAACGGCGTGTCGTTGAACAGTTTCACCTTGATCTTACCCATATCCGTATCAATCAGCACCAATGTCTCAGTCTCTTGCGCATGCAGCGGGCATAGCGAAAGCATAAATACCGAAACAAACAACATCGTAAGAATCCGTCTCATATTTATTTCTATTAGTTTTAGATGGACAAAAATAAGAATAAATATCGATATCTATGATCAAAGGAATAGGTCTAAACATGATTTCTTTGGTAGGAAACCGTAATAGCGTTACAAACATCTGTAATATATATACAGAGGCTATGGTATCTATAAGTAACTTTGTCATATAAATGAAAAAGTAAAATGATGGAGACAAATTTAAGTAATGGTATGAATGATAGATCCTATAGCCGGTTCTTTGGTTTCGTGATCGTGATGTCTGCTGTGTTATTTTCTTTTAGTTCTTGTTTGGAGGGGAAAAAGGAGGAAGGCGTAAAGACGGCTGAGGCATTGATTTTCCCTGCCGACGCAAAGGCTTCGTCGGAGTATAATACGGGGGATGTCTATGTCTCCTTGTTGAAGGAGTCAGGTAATACGATGATCGCGCATTTTATATTCAAACCTAACAGCCGTAATTTCTGGCATTACCATCCGGATGCCGAACAAACCTTGTTAGTACTTGATGGAGAAGGATATTATCAAGAGGAAGGAGGAGAGAAACGTGTGATCCGGAAAGGCGATGTGATCGTGACACCTCCTAATGTACGCCATTGGAATGGGGCGACACCGGGTAGCTCTATCGTATGTATGACCGTTACGGAACATGCGATCGAGAATCATGCCGTACAACTTCGGGCTGTGACGGATAAGGAGTATAATTGACAGGTTTGGATGACAGGCTGGTGGAAACCTATTAATTGGCCGCTCTATATTCATTAGGCGTACAGCCTGCCATTTTTTTAAACCATCGACTGAAGTGCTGCGGATAAGGAAATCCTAACTCGCAGGAGATCTCGCTGATTGTCTTTTTAGTATTGTACACTCGTTCCTTGGCAATCTCCAGTGTTTTTTGCTGGATGTGTTTCAATGCCGATAAGCCAGTTTCCTTTTTCAGCAAATCGCTCAAATAGTTAGGGGACAAACAGAGTTTCTCCGCGCAATAGGGTACGGACGGTATCCCATATAGGGCTGGTTTTCCTGAATTGAAGTATTCGTTTAATAATGCCTCGAATCGGGCAAATGTGTCTTGGTTCGTATTCTCACGTGTGATGAACTGGCGGTCATAGAAACGTGTGCAATAATCCAAGAATAGCTTTATATTATCTGTTATCAATGATTTGCTGTGCTTATCAATAGGGTATTGCAGTTCTTCCTTTATCCTTTCCATGCATTCGATCACCGTTTTGCGCTCTTGTCCCGAAAGGTGAAGGGCCTCATTCGCATAGTAAGAGAAGTAGGAGTAGTCCCTCATGATATGGGCCAATGGCGTTCCTCGTAAAAGCTCGGGGTGGAATACCAATACCCATCCTTCCGGTTGGTGTAATAATCCATCGTCTTCCGAACCCAATACTTGGCCCGGGGCAAGAAAGAGCATCGCTCCCTTTTGATAGTCGTATATACTTCGTCCATATTTCAGTTGCCCGCAGTCCGTGTCTTTCAGCAATATAGCATAAAGGTTATATAGCTTTCTGCAAAAGCGCAGGGGCTTTGCTTCACGTCCGTCGATAACGCTGACTAATGGATGTCTGGTTTCTATGCCGAAATAATCGTTGTATTGTTGTACTGTGTTGATATTCATTATCTCATTCATGGCTTAATCTCTTTAGTTTTCGCAAATGTACTTCTTTTCCTATGTTTTTGTCTTCCGAGCGATGAAATTGGTATATCTATCCGTATTTTTGGTACATGTCCGGATGTCGGAACATGGTATTTTTGCGACAAATAGATTATTTATTAAAAGATCATAAGTTATGAGAAAGTACAATGGAATAAATCGTCGGGGATTTTTAAGGTCGGCGATGCTGTCGGGAGCCGCGATGTGTGTTTCTTCTATATCCAATGAAATGGTAGCTAATGAGAGCCGGGATAAGCAAGAGCCCTTGGCTTTAGGTAGTAAGGTCGCGGCTGGAATTAGCGCAAAACGAACCTTGGGAAGCGGTACGGCTTCCATGGTCGTATCGGCTATTGGCTTCGGTTGTATGGGATTGAATTATCATCGCAGCCAGCATCCCGGCAAGAAGCAAGTAATCGCTTTGGTACATGAGGCCATCGATCGTGGCGTTACTTTGTTCGACACGGCAGAGAGCTATGGTTATCAAACGAATGAACGATTAGTTGGCGAAGCGTTGAAAGGTTATTCGGACCGGGTATTTGTAACTACTAAATTTGGGCATAAGTTTGTGGATGGCGTACAAATCAAGACAGAGGAAGATAGTTCTCCCAACAATATACGTAAGGTATGTGAGAATTCGCTTCGCAACCTTGGAGTAGAAACTCTCGGTATGTTTTACCAGCATCGTGCGGACCCGAACACTCCGATTGAGGTCGTCGCTGAGACTGTGAACGAATTGATCAGAGAAGGCAAGGTATTACATTTCGGGCTTTGTGAGGTGAATGCCGATACCATCCGCCGTGCCCATAGGATCTGCCCTGTTACGGCTATACAGAGTGAATACCATTTGATGCATCGTGCCGTGGAGGATAGCATATTGCCGTTGTGTGAGGAACTGGGTATTGGCTTTGTTCCTTATAGTCCGATAAATCGAGGCTTTTTGGGAGGCTTGATTAACGAGTATACTCGGTTTGATCCGGAAAACGACAATCGTCAAGATTTACCTCGTTTCCAACCGGAAGCTATCCGTGCCAATATGCGGATCGTGGAAGTGCTGAATGCTTTTGGGAGGACACGGGGGATCACGCCCGCGCAAGTTGCCTTGGCATGGTTAATGAATAAGAAACCTTGGATTGTAGCTATACCGGGGACTACGAAGCTGTCTCATCTGGAGGAGAATTTACGTGCTGCGGATATCATTTTCACCGCCGGTGAGATGAGGGAATTGGAGGATGCGGTTTCCGCTATCCCTGTAGTGGGAAGCCGTTATAACGCGTTACAAGAATCAAAAGTACAGAAATAGATTTAGCTATCGGAAATATGAGACCTGTTTTTATACTTAGTATCATTCTTTTGCTTGTTGGATGTAAACAGCGAGATGAGCGTGTCCTGATGGTGGATGAGCAAGGCAGCTTCGCTATTGGAGGTACGGTCTTGGTTGACTCATTAGGGCATACTTATCATGGCGACCATGCGTACGTATTTTATCAAAAGCCGGTCGGAGCGAGGAAATACCCATTGGTATTCGCCCATGGTGTAGGGCAGTTTTCTAAGACATGGGAAACCACACCCGACGGGCGTGAGGGCTTCCAGAATATTTTCTTACGTTGCGGGTTTAGTGTCTATCTTGTCGATCAGCCTCGTAGAGGGAACGCCGGTAGAGGTACGGAGAGCGTGACAATTTCCCCGGCGTTTGACGAGGAGGTTTGGTTTAACCGTTTTCGTGTAGGTATCTGGCCGGATTATTTTGAAGGAGTACAGTTTAAGCGGGATAAGGAAACCTTGGACCAATATTTTCGTCAAATGACGCCGACTATTGGCACGACGGATTTTGAGGTCTATTCGGATGCCTACGCCGCTTTGTTCGACAAGATAGGCCCGGGCGTATTTATTACCCATTCGCAAGGCGGGCCCGTTGGATGGAATACATTGCTTAAGACGAGAAACATTAAAGCTATCGCGTCATACGAACCGGGTGGAGCGGTTCCTTTTCCGGAAGGGCAATTGCCGGAGGAGGCTAAGTTTATTACGCTTTCCAAGAAAATGGAAGGCATTGAAGTACCTATGTCCGTATTCATGGAATATACCAAGGTCCCTATCGTCATTTATTATGGAGATAATTTACCCGAGACTGATGAGCGTCCGGAGTTATATGAATGGACACGCCGTTTGTACTTGATGAAGATATGGGCAAAAATGCTGAATGATCTGGGTGGGGATGTCACCGTTATTCATTTACCGGAGGTAGGATTACATGGCAATACCCATTTCCCTATGTCGGATTTAAATAATATAGAGGTCGCGGATTTGCTTTCTGAATGGTTACATACAAAAGCTTTGGACTAGGTCTTTTGGGTAATGGAAATATATATAGTATCGTTTTCATTAGGAGGTATTGATCTTTTCACAGGAGTGAAAAGATCGTATCACCCCCGTGAAAAGATCGTTTCACAGAGGTGAAAAGATCGCTTCACAAGGGTGATACGATAAAAGTCTTAGGCCACGGCTGTTACTTCCTGCTGAGGAATCAGCCATAAGAACCTTATAATCAGAATAATTTGCTTGGATACTCGCCTGCGTCTACCAAGGCTTGGATCTTATCCACAACGCCTTGACGATCCGCTGCGTAAGTTACGCCGAACCATTTGGAGGTTGTATCCAATACTTTCACACGGGCTGTTCCTTCCGTGATCAATTTATTTACCATCAACGGGATGAAATATTCACTCTTTAAATTACCCATGTTCGCTTTCAAGAACTCTTTGAAGAATTCCTCGGAATACTCGAAATAATCGGGAGTGAAGCCCCACATATTCATGGATACCGGCGTATTTTCTTCCAATACGACCTTCTTTCCGTTCTCGTCTACAAACTGGATATCTCCGTCGATACGTTCGATAGCGGTACGCTCCACGACGCCTGTCAGATAACCTTCCTCGTTCGTGGCGCAAACACCACGTGCCACGGAACCGCTCTCGCTCAACGTATTACCTACACGGTAGCCTACCATGCAATAATCATTCTTCTTGCCATTCATCTCAGACAATTGCTTGCCTAATACGGCGAAGCTGTCACGTCCGTAGAAATCATCGGCGTTGATTACGGCGAAAGGCTCATTGATAACCTTCTTGCCCATCAATACGGCATGGTTGGTTCCCCACGGTTTCTCACGTCCCTCCGGGCAAGTGAAGCCCTCCGGAAGATCGTTCAAGTCTTGGAATACGACTTCAACCGGGATATGGTTCTCATATTTGGAGATGATTTTCTCACGGAAGTCTTTCTCGAAAGATTTGCGGATAACGAATACAAGTTTACCGAACCCGCCACGAATAGCATCGAAAATAGAATAGTCCATGATGGTCTCGCCATTGGGACCTAGGCCGTCCAATTGTTTTAATCCTCCATAACGACTACCCATTCCGGCTGCCAATACAAATAATGTAGGTTTCATAATGCGTTTCTTTAATGTGTTTTTTAATTCTTCGGGCAAAGTTAATAATTATAGAAACATTGCCATGTTATTGTCCGTCTTTTTATAAAACTTCTAATACGACGATCGACATGGGAGGAAGGCTGACGCTTAACTTTCCCTTTTCCACCTTGGCTCCCTTGAAAACTTCCGGCTTGACCTTCTCCGGCGAATCGAATGTGTTATAGTCGTTTATGGAGGACGCTGTCAGGATACGCCCGTTCACGCTCTTTATCGTTACGTTTTGCAGGTCGATATGGATGTTCTCGCTTTGCCGGGGATCTACGTTTGCCAACGAGATATGGATTTTACCCTGCGAGTCCCGGGATGCGGAGGCGCTTACGACCGGCACTTCCCGGTTGTCTCTTACTTTCTCCTTGTCGCAGATTAGATCCATCGGCAAAAAGGTAGCGTCTTGATGAACCTTGTACATCTCGAACACATGGTAAGTGGGCGTAAGCACCATGTCCTTGCCTTTCGTGAGGATCATGGATTGCAATACATTGACAATCTGTGCGATATTGGCCATTTTTACCCGATCCGTATATTTGTGGAAGACATGTAGGGTAAGAGCGGCCACGAAAGCGTCGCGCATCGTGTTTTGCTGGAACAGATGGCCGGGGATCGTACCGGGTTCCACATCCCACCAAGTGCCCCATTCGTCTACCATGAGGGCTATATTTTTCTTCGGGTCGTATTTATCCATGATAGCGATATGCTTTTTAACGACATCCTCTATCTCAAGGCATTTTCCTAAGGTCCAGTAATAATCCTCCGTGTTGAAATCGGTAGCGGAGCCTTTATTGTTCCAATCTCCTACTGTATAATAATGTAAAGAGATACCATCCATGCGTCCGCCGATTTGTTTCATCAGCGTCTCGGTCCAGTTGTAATCATAATCGCTGGCACCGCTGGCGATCTTGAACAAGACATTGCTATCATAGTTACGGCAATACGTAGAGTAACGACGGTAAAGGTCGGAATAATATTCCGGTCGCATACTGCCCCCGCATCCCCAACTCTCGTTCCCAACGCCGAAAAACTTGACTTTCCATGCCTTATCCCGGCCATTTTTCCGGCGTAGGTTGGCCATTGGGCTGTCTCCTTCCGAGGTCATGTATTCCACCCATTTAGCCATTTCCTCAACCGTACCGCTTCCCACGTTTCCGCTGATGTAAGGCTCACAACCTAATAACTCACATAGATTCAAGAACTCATGGGTTCCGAAACTATTATCCTCAATCGTCCCTCCCCAGTTATTATTCACCATTTTCGGGCGATTTTCCTTGGGGCCGATTCCATCCATCCAATGATATTCGTCGGCGAAGCAACCGCCCGGCCAACGTAAGTTCGGGATCTGTAGTTTCTTCAACGCGTTTAAGACATCCGTACGGTATCCTTGGGTATTAGGGATGTCGGACTCCGGCCCCACCCATAAGCCACCGTAGATACAACTCCCTAGATGTTCGGCGAATTGCCCGTAAATATGTTTACTGATCTGTTGGTTACCTTGCTCCGGATAAATACGGATATTCGCGTCTCGCTGAGCGAATAAGGGAAGGGCGATAAATGCCCAAACGCTGATTATTAGTTTCTTCATGATATAAATGATTTGTTGGCAAAGATACACTTATTCTTGAATACATGAATCCTTTTATCGTTCGAAAAACACGTACGTGTTTTCGGAAAAAGTCGTACATGTTTTAAAAGAAACACGTACATGTTTTTCTTTTGTGTATTTATCGTATCTTTGTAAGGTTTTAAGGCAAAAGACTAAACAAAATGAGAAAGAGAAAAATGTTTCCGTTTTTAGCGGCTGGGATAGTCGCTTTAGCGAGTTGTAACACTCCTCAGAAAGAGGTAGTGAAGATCGCTGCTATTAATCCTGCGAATATGGATACCACGGTTGCCGCAGGCACGGATTTTTATGAATACGCTTGTGGTGGATGGATAAAGAATAATCCTTTGAAACCGGAATACGCTCGTTTCGGAACTTTCGACCAATTACTAGAGAATAACCAAGAGCAGCTCCGGGTATTGATCGAGGAACTTAGCGCTACGCCCCATGAGGCGGGCAGTGTCGCCGGGAAGATCGGCGCTTTGTATGCGATGGGATTGGATAGCACGAAGTTGAATGCCGATGGAGTGGCTCCTATCAAAGAGGAACTGGCCGCTATCAATGCGCTGGCAACGAAATCGGATGTCTCTAAGATGGTGGCTACGCTTCATAAGGAAGGCATGGCTCCGTTCTTCGCTTTGTTCGTGGGCGCTGACGAGAAGAATAGTGCCATGAATATCGTCCAGCTGTATCAGGCTGGTATCGGAATGGGCGATCGGGATTATTATTTATTGGAAGATGAAGGCTCCGCCAAGATGCGTGATGCTTACAGGGCTTATATAAATAAATTATTTACATTGGCCGGCTCAAGTCCGGAGCAAGCGGATGCGGCGGTGGATGCCGTGATGAAAATAGAGAAGGCTATCGCCGAGATCTCTTATGGCCGTGAGGATTTGCGTGACTCCCAGAAAAACTATAATAAATTGCCTTACGAGGATTTCAAGCAAATAGAATCCCCGTTGGATTGGGATGTATATTTTGAATCCATGGGATTAGCCGGGCTGAAAGAGTTGGACGCGAAGCAAATCAACTTCTATAAGGATATGAATAAGGCTTTGCGGAATACGACGGTCGATGAGCAAAAATATTATTTGGCGTTTAATTTATTGAGCGCGGCGGCTCCATACCTAAGTGATGATTTTGTAGACGCTGATTTTGAGTTCTATGGAAAGGTAATGTCCGGAAAGCAGGAACAACAACCTCGTTGGAAGCGTTCGTTGAATACGGTAAACGGTGCGTTGGGCGAGGCTGTCGGCGAGATGTATGTAGAGAAATACTTCCCGGCTTCTTCCAAGGAAAAGATGTTGACGCTGGTGGGGAATTTGCAGACTGCTTTGAGCGAGCGGATCAACGGCTTGGAATGGATGAGCGATACGACTAAGGCGAAAGCGCAAGAGAAATTGGCTGCCTTTACGGTGAAAATTGGTTATCCGGACAAATGGCGTGATTATAGTGATTTGGAGATCAAGGACGATTCTTATTGGGCGAATGTTCGCCGTTCTAACATCTTCGATATGGCCTATCAATTGGCGGACGTGGATAAGCCGGTCGATAAGTCTCGTTGGCATATGAATCCGCAGACCGTGAACGCTTATTACAATCCGACTACGAATGAGATCTGTTTCCCGGCCGCGATCCTTCAGCCTCCATTCTTTAATCCGGATGCCGACGATGCGGTGAACTATGGCGCTATCGGTGTGGTAATCGGCCATGAGATGACGCATGGATTCGATGATCAGGGACGTAACTACGATAAGGATGGTAATTTGATCGATTGGTGGACTGCCGAGGATGCTGTTCGTTTCAAGGAGCGTGCTGATAAATTGGTTGATCAATATGACCAGATTATCGTAATAGATACGCTTCATGCCAACGGACGTTTTACGTTGGGTGAGAATATCGCCGACCACGGAGGTTTGTTGGTCGCTCACCAAGCTTATTTGAATAGCTTGAAGGGCAAAGAGACTCCGGCCCCGATCGATGGCTTCACGAATGAGCAACGTTTCTTCTTGGGGTATGCGACGTTGTGGGGACAAAATATCCGTCCCGAGGAGATCCGTCGTCGTACCAAGATCGACCCGCATTCATTGGGAAAATGGCGTGTGAACGCTGCCTTGCGTAATATCGCCCCGTTCTATGCCGCTTTTGACATTAAAGAGGGCGATCCGATGTTTATGGCTCCGGCTGATCGGGTGGTTATCTGGTAATCCAAATACAGAGTTTATATAAATGAGGGAAGTATGTCACGTCAAAAAGGCATACTTCCCTTTTTTCGTTTATCCCGATTTGGCGGTCTGATGCACTTTTCTTATTTTTGTTTGATTAAGAACGTTATACATGAAAATTTTATACCATGCGAAACTATATATCAATCGCCTTGCTTCTCTTGGCATCTTCTGTTTTTGCGTATGATCCTCCCACGATGGGATGGAGCTCATGGAATACCTATCGAGTGAATATCAGCGACAAACTGATAATGAAACAAGCTGATGCGATGTCGCGGAATGGCTTGAAAGAGGTTGGATATAAATATATCAATATTGATGACGGGTATTTTGGGGGACGGGATGCGAGCGGGGAGTTAATCACTCATCCGGTCCGTTTTCCGAATGGCTTGAAGCAGACGGTAGATCATATCCATGCGTTAGGGTTTAAGGCGGGTATTTATTCCGATGCGGGCCGGAATACTTGCGGCTCCTTTTGGGATAAGGATTCTTTAGGGATCAATGTCGGCTTTTATGGGCACGATCGTCAGGACGCAGACTACTTCTTTAAGGAAATAGGATTCGATTTTATTAAGATCGACTTTTGTGGCGGCGATGCCAAACAGAATTTCGATCAATTAGGTCTGGATGAGCAAGAGCGATTCACGGCGATCCATAATGCGATACTAGCTACCAGCCGTAAAGATGTGCGTATGAATGTATGTCGTTGGGATTTTCCCGGTACGTGGGTGCATGACGTTGCCTTCTCATGGCGTATCTCGCAAGATATAAATCCTAGCTGGGAGTCCGTGAAGAATATTATCCGGCAGAATCTATATTTGTCCGCTTATGCGAGCGAAGGAAAATATAATGATATGGATATGCTTGAGATCGGCCGTGGAATGAGTGAGGAAGAAGATAAAACTCATTTTGGAATGTGGTGTATCATGAGTTCCCCTTTATTGATCGGCTGTGATCTGACTACCATCTCTGAGAAATCTTTGCGGCTACTGAAAAACGAGGAACTGATAGCGTTAAATCAAGACGTACTAGGCTTGCAAGCTTATGTCGTTAAGCAAATGGATGGAGTGTATATCTTGACAAAGGATCTGGAAGAAGTGAATGGGAATACATGCGCTGTCGCCGTCTATAACTCTACGGATGAGGAACGGACTATTCATCTGGATTTTGCCGATTTCTATTTGCGGGGCGACGTGAGTGTACGGGACTTATTTGAAAGGAGAGATCTTGGAAAGTACAAGGATCGGGATTTTTCCGTAACCATACCTGCGCATGGGACACGTATTTTCCGTCTGGATGGACTGGAAAGGGGAGAACGGACGGTTTATGAGGCGGAATGTGCTTGGCTGCAAGACTATCAAGAAATAAAAAATCACAAAGCGTTTGGAACGGCGATTTATGAGGATGACGGGAATTGCTCTGGAGGTGCGAAGGTTACGGGATTAGGTAATCGTGATAGCAATTATCTGGAATGGCATAATGTATACAGTCGTGAGGGAGGTTTATACTTGATGTCCGTGGATTATCAGTGTGCGGAGAATCGAGAATTAATTTGTCAAGTTAATGGAGTTGTCGTAAAAAATGTAGAGGCTCATCCTGCGCATGAGGTCGCTAGCGAGCAAATAGAGATCCGTTTGAAACCCGGGATGAATCGCATACGCTTATCGAATGGAAACTCATGGATGCCCGATATCGATCGTATGGTTTTACAAAAGAAGTGATGGCTACGTGCTTGAGGGAATTTTCATTCTTCTATATTCTTGAGGTGTCATTCCCGTATGCTGCCTGAAATATTTGTTGAAAAAAGACAGGTTGTTAAAGCCTAAAGAGAAAGCGATCTCTTTTACGGTTAAGTCTGTCGATCTTAATTGTGCCTTGGCATCCATCGTGATAATGGAGGAAATGATTTCCAAGGGAGTAAGTCCGATCGCTTTCTTAATAGTCGTGCAGAAATGAGGTAACGACAAATTTAATTGAGCGGCGTAAAAAGAAACGCTGTGCTCGGTGGTATAATGCTCTACGACAAGTTGGATAAACTTACGGTAAATCTCATTGGTGCGCGTACGGATTCCATTTGTCCAATGGCTATGATTTTTATATAACTCAGCCGTTCCTTGCATGAATATCGTGAGATAAGCGATGACTAGGTTTTTATTTACCATAGAATAAGACGGGGATAAGGATTGCGCACGTATCAATAAACGGTATCCGTCAATATATAATTGAGCTACAGATTCTTCCAGCGGCATGATCGGATGTTCCGTGATAACGGGAAGAAAGCTCATGGTTGATTTAATAAAATTGATGTTTGTCATAAACTCCGAAGAGAATCCGGCGAAATAGAAACGAGCGTCGTCCGATATTTCATGGAACTGGATAAAATTGCTGGGCACTAAGGTCACGAAATCATATTTGTTAATCGTATACTTCGCTAGATTGATAGAAGCCTGCACGGAACCTTCTACACAAAGGAGAAACAAACCTGCCTTTATCTTATGAGGCAGCTTGCTGTATTTGTTTAGCGTCTCTTTTGTGATACGATCTCCGACGATAAAATCGTTCGTGATATCGAATGTGAGCATTTCCTTTTCCATATCTAATCGGTAATTCGTCTCAAATATAGGAATTAATAAATACTTATTATTCAAGATAATAAAAATAGAACATAGAAACGAAAGAATGGATATTGATTCCCTAAAATTTAAGGGCGAACTTTACAAATGACTACTAATCGTAGGAAAGAGGAAACAAAAAGAATATAGTTCGTTTACTAGAAAAGTATTTTGATTATGGAAAAAGGAAGAATTGGACTAAACGCAGGAAAAGTGTGGCATGCGCTAAACGAGGTAAATGAAATATCTACGCAAGAGTTAAGCCGTAAATTGTCTTTAAGTATTGAGGACCTAGCCTTGGCTATTGGCTGGTTGGCTAGAGAAAACAATATTTATATCACAAGAAAGAATGGTTTGTTGTATGTCAGCAATGGCATCAAATCCAATATGTACTATTAGAAGGAAACAAAAAAAGGCTATCCATCACGGACAGCCAATCTTCATTGTTAACCTTAAATCTAATACCATGAAAAACACAGTGCAAATATAGAGGTTTTATGTTATGTAGCATAACGAATAGTTTGGAAATCTCATTTGCTTAACGTGATTTAACAAAATCATGTTCTAAAACATATCTTTTGAGACATAATTCATAAACACAAGCGTTACTTTTATCTATTACCACCTTTACTTGACTTTTAAATCAAGTAAAGGATGGTAATTTAAGTAATGCCTTATTCGGCTAGTAGAATGATATGTTTCGTTAAGTCATTAAACTTGATAAAATAGGTACCGGCGGAAACCTTTACATTATCACCTCCGTCAAATTTGGCGAATTGTCCTTGTTTATCGTTCCACAAACTATTGCTGCCACCGAAGCTTACGGCCCAGTCATGATCCGCACGTAATTTCAAACCGCCATCGGACGGAATCTCTATTTTCTCGCCGATCCAGATGTGCTTGTCGTAACTAGCCTGTTGTAAATCTAGATCACCACCCCAATCATTGAAGTCTCCAATCAGGGAGATTTGTTTGTATTCGGTTGTCGCTCCGGTATAAGGTTCGATGCTGTATTTGTTACCAGCCAAGTCTAACGTGATCGTATAATAGCCATCCTGCGTGAAGCCTTCGATATTACCGCTACCGCCGTCATTGCTTAATGCTCCGTCGCTGTCGTAACCCCATTGAATGCCCCAATCACCCGGGGTTTGAATGATCTTGAATGCGCTACCGGCTTTTACGAAACCCGTGTAAGTGAATAACATATTATTAACATCGTCGTCGGCGAATATACGCATCGATGGGTCGTTATTGTTCCATCCGTTGTCGAATATGTCACCCACGAAATAAACTTGGGTACGGGCGCCACTATATGGAGTGATCGCCATGTTTACCGTGTTCGAATAAAGTTCGGGAACACTGTCGTTAATAAATGCTTTAAGACGGAAGTCCACATTATAAGCTACGGTGGGATTAACCATTCCCAGATTGTTCATGGCATCATTCAGCTCGAATGTCTTGATCAAGACTTTTTCGCCGGAACCGGTAGTCGGCAGCGACTCGAATTTCTCGAATTCAGTTCCTCCTTCACAGACTTGTACGGTATACGTTACACCTGCCGCGAAACCGTAATCCGGTTGTTCACAGGTAAAAATATCGATGATACTACTGGCATTTTCCGGCATTAAAGTATATGAACTGTTATTCGGAGCATTGAGGGTAAAAGATATATTATTACCTTCTGAGTCCTTTAGGTCATTGATAACCGGATCTTTATCGTCCGTGCAGGCAGAAAAAGCACAGATGCCCGCAAACACGATGGATAATATATTGACTTTATTCATAATTGTTACTTATTAATAGGTTTTACGATTAATAACCCGGATTTTGTTTCAAGTTACTGTTTGCCACGAGTTGGGTCGAAGGAATCGGTAACAATGAGAAGTGACTGGAGATTGAAGTACCTCCCGCTGTCTCGCCTTTCCAATCCCAAGTATAATTGGAGGTGAACTTATTGTAGCGGATCAAATCCGTACGGCGTTGCGCCTCAAAATAGAACTCACGGGCCTTCTCATCAAGCACAAAATCCAAAGTAAGATCGGTTGCCGTAATTTCCGTGGCTTTCGCTCTTTTCCGTAGCTGGTTAATAGCGCTTAAAGCGGCTTGTTTATCGCCTCCTGCCCGTAATGTGGCTTCGGCGAAGGTCAGATTAGCCTCGGCTAAACGGAACAATGGGAAATCCATATCCGGGAACTGCTGATTCGGATCGTGACCGATTTGTCCGGATTTCGTGATATTCTTGAATTTAGTTACAGAATAACCTTCTGTAAACTCGGTCGGCTTATTGATCTCGAATGTACGGTCTGTAGTCCAGAAAGAGGCACGTGTATCAGCTGTTTTCGATAAGTCTCCATCAGAAGCGAACTTTTTCACCAATGCCATGCGGGCACGGTTACCACCCCATGCTTCTTTAGTCCCGAAATCATCTAGTGCGTTCATGTCACCACTGATAAAGCTGGCGATAAAGAACAATCCGGACCAAGAGCGAGTCTGTACGCCATCATAACAAATCGGCAGGATCATCTCGGGAGAGGTGTTGTTATCTGCAAGGAAATTATCTCCATAATTAGGAGCCAGAGAGAAACCGGCGTCCATGACTTTCTTTGCGTATTCAGCGGCGGCAGACCATTGAGGGGTACCTGTATATACTTCTGCGTTCAGATATAAGCGGGAAAGTAGCATCCATACGGCGGCTTGATCGGCTCGTCCATATACATTTGCACGGGGGGCCTTCATTTGTGGCTCGATTTCTTTCAACTCTTTCTCTATATAGGTATAGAGATTCGCCCGGGTAATCCGTTCGGGGACATAGGTACCGATACCCGTGTTCTCATCAACGAACGGGACATTGCCATATAAATCAATCAAATAATAATAATCCAAGGCACGGATAAAACGAACTTCAGCACGCTGTGTAAGACTTTCCTCGTCATCCTTGCCCTCTGTCTGTATTAAGAAGTTATTACACTGAGCGATTTGGATGTACAGACGGTTGAACATATTCAATACCACACCGTTCGAGGCGGTAAACTTAGCGAAGTTCAAGGGATATACATCCACGTCGCCAGACCAAGCGCAAATCGCCTCGTCCGTAGGAAGCTCATTTAGGTTGAATAGCATACGCATCAAACCCGACGCTCCCTCATCCGTGTCGGCGATATCTCCTTGTCCGTCGGGACCTTTATTTCCTGTGATGGCTAATCCCGCATAGATCTTGGCGAAATTGGCGTTCTGATCGAACTCTACGTTTAGGTTCGGATCGATAGGCGTAACATCGAGATCACCTAGGCAAGAGGTGAAGTTTACGCTGAAAACCAGCGATAAAGCCGGTATTATATATTTAAAGAATTTCGTATTCATATAGATATCCTGATTTAAAATTAGAAGTTAAGACTTACACCGAGTATACCTACCAATGGGCGAGGATATACGTTCTTATCGATACCGAAGGTCTTATCAGCTGCGTTCGCTACCTCCGGATCCAATCCTTTATATTTCGTGATAACAAAAGGATTCTGTACGGTTCCGTAGATGCGTCCGCCCAATACGCCGAATAATTTGTTGAAAGAGTAACCCAACGTGATATTATCGCAGCGTAAGAAGGATGCGTTTTGTACATAATAATCGGACAATACGTTCATGTTCTGGAAATTCGTATCGAAAGCGGATAGCGGACGGTTGGATAGATAGCCTTTATTGTTAATACTACCTTCACTTAATGCCGCATTGGATGAGGCTACATTATTATATACATAGTTCCCGAGGTTGGAACGAAGTGAGAAACTGAAATCCCATGCTTTCCATACCAATTTAGAAGTAAAGCCCATCGTTACATCGGCCGCCGGTTTATGGCAGAAATAACGGTCCTCGTCATTGATCACGCCATCTCCGTTGCGGTCCACGTATAATCCTTCGATCGGATTTCCCTGTTGATCATATACCTGCTCGTATACATAGAATGAGTTCGCCGGGTGATTCACGCCTTGTGCCTGTATCATGGTCCCGGTACCACCTTCTACGGTTCCTGTCAATACGATGGATGAGGCGTCATCCTGTGCGGTTAGCTTGGTAATCTCGTTGTTGTTCCAAGCGACATTAAAGCCTAGATCCCATTTCCAATCAGGGGTTGAGATCGCTTTAGCGTTGATGGAGAACTCAACACCTTGATTTCTCAAAGAACCGATATTGCTGACGATACGGTTCTTGAAGTTTGTTCCGGCAGGTACGTCGATCACATTGATCAAGTCCTTAGTTTCCCTGTAATAATAATCCAAGGATGAAGTGATACGGTTATCTAAGAATCCGAAGTCGAATCCGGCGTTCCAAGTAGTAGTCTCCTCCCATTTCAAGTTCGGGTTGTAACCGTCGGGACGGGCGATAGGAACAAATTGGTCGCCAAATTGATAGTAGGCTCCGTCTTGTCCTGCGAAATAAGTCGCCATATACGGGTAGTCTCCTTGCGAGATATCCTGTTGACCAGTAATACCATAACCCAAGCGTAGTTTTAAATCCGATACAGCGTCCACGTCTTTCATAAAGCCCTCTTCCTTGATCTTCCATCCTAAAGCCACGGAAGGGAACAATCCCCAACGGTTGTCTTTAGAGAAGCGGGAAGTGCCATCGTTACGTAAGGTAGCGGTGATAAGATAGCGATTCATGAATGAATAATTGACACGTCCGAAGAAAGAGATCAAATAACTTTCTGTCTTGAAAATATAAGAAGTCGGGTTATCTCCGTTCAAGTTATTGTATGCGTTCTCTGTGGAACGATGGAAATGTTGCCAAGAGTAACCAGCCATGATATCAAAATGATGCTTTTCATTGAAATCCTTAGCGTATTGCAAATAAAAATCCAATAGGTGATTGTATTTGTCGATTGTCTCATAACCTGTTTTGCCGTTATCCACGTAACCTAATGGAGATTCTTTCGGATAGTAAATGTCTTGCGTACCGGTAGCCATATCCATACCTAAATTCAAGTTCGCACGTAATTCGGGAAGGAAATGGAATTTATAATCAACTTGGATATTACCGACTAAGTTTTTAGAATTAGCCTCTTCTTTTTTCTGTTGAAGCATCGCTACCGGGTTTTTTGTAGCGATTGAGATAAATTCACCGGCATTTTCCCAAGCGAAATAACCTCCGTATTTACTGTTGCCGTTCATGACTGGTTGAGTCGGGTCGAATGCGATTGCCGCTCCGATAGCTCCCGTATCGGCGAAACGATTATTTGAGATCATTCCCTTGGCGTTGAAGTTAATATTTAAATGATCTTCGAAGAAACTGGGAGCTAGGTTTACAGATCCAGTATAACGTTCGAACTTAGAGGTTTTCAATATACCATTTTGGTTTGTATATCCGACGGATACACGATAAGGCATATTATTCAAGCCTCCGGATACCGTGATATTATGATCGGTTCCCACTGCTGTACGGAAGATCTCTTTCTGCCAATCCGTATTTTCTTTTCCTAATAACTTAACGGCGCTTGATTCCGCCCCAAAACGATCCGTTACGAAATTACGATATTCGTCAGCTCCCATAACATCGATTGATTTGGTCTTCGTGCTGATAGAAACGTTTCCATCGTACGTAAACCGTGGGCGGGAGCCTTTCTCACCTTTCTTAGTGGTGATAAGAATCACACCGTTAGAGGCACGCGAACCATAGATCGCTGTGGCGGATGCGTCTTTTAATACGGTGAATGTTGCGATATCGTTCGGGTTAATCGTACTCAACGGGTTGGATACCCCTTTGATACCGTCATTGTCGATCGGAAGTCCATCGATAACGATCAGCGGGTTGTTGCTGGCCGATAAGGAAGAACCACCACGGATGCGGATACTGGCTCCCGAACCCGGAGCTCCACCGTCAGTCGTGATATTTACACCGGCGATTTTACCGTTGATCATATCGGTTGCGGTGGTGGTCAAACCCCGGTTCATCTTATCTGGCTTAATGGCCGTCACGGAACCGGTAGCGTCATCTTTCTTCACCGTACCATAACCGATTACGACAATCTCGTCCAATACTTCCGTATCTTCTTGTAATACGACAATTAAATTACTTTGTCCTTGGTTGATAATGTCTTGTGATTTGTAGCCTATGTAAGAAATACCGATCGTACTTCCTTTAGGCGCCGAGAGCATAAAGTTACCGTCGAAATCGGTAACAGTTCCATTCGTAGTTCCTTTTTCAAGGATACTAGCCCCGATGATGGGTTCACCTTTCGCATCTTTCACGTTGCCTTTGATCGTGACGTCTTGTGCGAAAACATTGCAGGAGAGAAACAATCCTATCAAGATAGATAAGATTACTCTTGCGTCGCAAGAATACATTTTTTGTTTCATGCATTAGACAGTTTAAGATTAATACTCTATTATATTTATTGAATTTTAGCCATAGTATATGAATGCAAATGTATGTTTATCAAACCTCTCATGTTGTTAAAATGTTTGTCGATACCCCTATAAATTTACGCAAACGTTCTCGCAAACGTTTGCATTATATGACCTAAATACATATCTTTGATTTTATAAAAAAGAGAACCATGAAAAAGCGTCAAATCACGATAAAGGATATAGCGAAAGCCTTGCATATTTCCCCGTCAACAGTCTCTCGGTCCTTGGCTGATCATCCGGATATCAGCCAAGAAACCAAGAATATAGTGAATGCTTACGCTCGTGAACATAAATATAAGCCCAATGCCTTAGCCTTGAGTTTACGGACAAATAATACGAAAACAATCGGTGTTATTTTACCGCAGATCGTACATTATTTCTTTTCTTCTGTTTTATCCGGTATAGAAGATGAGGCGGAAAAGGGAGGGTATCGTGTTATTATTTGTCAAAGTAATGAGAATTATGAGAAAGAAGTAAAAGGTGCGCAAGCTTTATTGGAAGCACGTGTTTGCGGTGTCTTGGCTTCTGTCGCTAAAACGACGACGATCTACAATCATTTTCAAGAACTAATCGATAGCGATATACCCATGGTGTTTTTCGATCGTATATGCACGGGGATCTTGACAGACCGGGTGGTCGTTGATGATTATGCCGGGGTTTGCTCCGCTGTTGAATACTTGATTCGTAGCGGTTGCCGGCGAATCGCCTTTTTCGGATCTCCTTCTCATTTAGCGATCTCTAATAATCGTAGGATGGGATATGAGGATGCTTTGCGTAAAAATGGATTACCGGTAGATAAAGAGTTAATCAAGATTTGTGATAATTATACCGAGGCGCTTCGGTTGACCCCGGAATTATTGTCGTTACCCAATCGTCCGGATGCGTTCTTCGCCGTAAATGATGAGACTGCTATAGGGGTGCTGAATGTTGTCAAGGCCAAGGGGTTGAGGATACCCGATGAGGTTTCGATTTGTGGGTTTACGAATAATAGCTTAGCGGAAGTTAGCGATCCCCTGCTGACCTCCGTGGATCAACATGGTTATGAGTTGGGAGCTATCGCTATGCGTTTGCTGATAGAACGTTTGAATGGCGTGCGTGACGGGGATCGTATCGTGAGCAAGATTATCAAGACAAATCTGGTGGTGAGACAGTCTACCCGTTAAAAAAGTGGCTTCCGAAAACGTTTGCTTTACTTCTTTGCATGAATTTGAATAGGGACGACGTCCTGTTTCGGAATAATTCCGTATGTTTGTCACCAAACAAATAAATACCTTAAAAAACATAATTCTCATGAAAACAAAACCATTTTTGAGTTTTTGGCAAATTTGGAATCTAACTTTCGGTTTCTTGGGCATTCAATTCGGTTTCGCCCTTCAGAACGCAAATTCAAGTAGAATACTTCAAACCTATGGAGCGGATGTAGAGCAACTATCCTTATTTTGGTTAGCGGCTCCGCTGACAGGTATGATCATACAACCTATCATTGGTCATTATTCCGACCAAACTTGGTGCCGTTTAGGACGTCGGCGTCCGTTTTTTCTGGTAGGAGCTATCTTTACGACGATTGCCTTGATATTGATGCCGAATGCGGGATTGTTCTTGTCACCCGGTACAGAGACGGCTATTTTATCTCCCGTATTGATTGGTGCGGGTATGTTGATGATCATGGATGCTTCCATCAATGTAACGATGGAGCCTTTCCGTGCCTTGGTAGGGGATATGCTACCCGATGAGCAGCATACGACTGGCTTCTCGATCCAGACTTTCTTGATCGGCATCGGTGCTGTCGTTGGTTCCTTGTTGCCGAGTATTATGAATAAGGTGTTTGGTTTATCTAATACGGCGGTTGCTGGTGAGGTTGCCGATAATGTTAAATTCGCCTTTTATGCCGGTGCGGCGATTTTATTAGCGAGCGTATTATGGACAATTTTTAAGACAAAGGAATATTCCCCGGAAGAGATGGCTGAGTTTCGGCTTTCCGGTGGTGAGGTCATTGAAAAAAGGCGGGATAGCAATGGTTTTATGGAGATCATGCATGATATTTTTCATATGCCTAAAATAATGTTACAGTTAGGTTTATGCCAGTTTTTCGCTTGGTTTGCCTTGTATTCCATGTGGGTTTATTCTACGCCTGCTATCGCTGAACATGTATATGGGGCAACAGATCCTGCTTCCGCCGAATATGCGATGGCTGGCGATAAGGTAGGTGAGTTATTCAGTATCTATAATTTTGTGGCGATGTTATTCGCTTTATTATTGATCCCGATTGCCCGTCATTTAGGTCGGAAAATGACTCATGCCCTCTGTTTATGCCTAGGAGGGGCAGGGCTGGTTTCTCTCTATTTGTTGAATAGCACAGGAATGATGGTCTTTTCCATGATTGGCATCGGTATAGCGTGGGCAAGTATATTGGCGATGCCTTATGCTATTCTTTCCGATAGTCTTCCCGCTGATAAGATGGGTACTTATATGGGTATATTTAATTTCTTTATAACGATACCTCAGATCACGAATGGAATCATTCATGGATGGATTGTACGTAATGTTTATCATGGGCATGCCGTGTTCGCTTTGTTAACGGGAGGTGTTTTCTTGTTTTTCGCCGCTGCCGCAGTTAGTCTTGTCAAAGAGAAAAAGTTCAGTCGAAAAGTGTAAGGTATATAAGTCCGGTTTCCTGTTGTCAAGCGTAAAAACGCTATACCCAAGTCAAACAGCAAGTTATTATAATGTAGATAGAAAAACGTATCTCAGATAATCCCGGGTCACCCCGGGACAACAACAGGAAACCAATGGACTAACTACTAAAAGGCTTCTTCCTCTTCCTTTTGGCGTGATCCTATGACGCGAAGAACTAACATCGCTACCGTAATCACACCGAGGGATCCCATGGTTACGTTTTTAGTAACCTCATTGTCAAATGTTGTAGTTCCGACTAATACCAATACGATAAATGAAACCATCATGATTGCATCAGCCAAATCTTTATTTATTCTCATGATCTTCTTATTTTTTTAGGATTCGATAATTGTTGTATTTTATTATTCTTTTTCCAAGACTTCCTCTTCCGATGACGTCCCGGTACTACTCAGTCCTTTCATTATGCCATATAGACCAACACATAGAGTGCCCATAACTACTACTAATTTAATATAGTCGTTAGGGATGATAGAACTGCATGCGAATACACAACCTGCGATTGTTAGAAGAACATAAAGATATATACGTATTTTACCTGATTTATTAGTTGTCATAATTGTAGTTTTTAATTGTTTATAATAATGTAAATGGGCAATAACTCCCCGGAAATATTGATTTAATAAATGCAATATTCCTGCCGATAAGACATATCAATGACTTACCGAAAGATACAAATATGAAACAATTAAAAACTAAATAATGAGTTTTCGTAGGGCAAAGACATGCTCTCCCATACGACACAGAAGTGTGGATAAATTTATGATCTGATAAGTGGATATATGTTGAGATACTCTATGAAGTTGATTTACTCCTCTCAAACGCATGTCTTGAAGGGATTTCTCCATATTTTTCCATATCCGTATTTCGATAGTGTTGTTTGTCGTTTGTGAAATCCTGCGGGGAGTTAAGCAGTTGCTGCTTTTCAGCTCGTTACTTAATACTTCGAAACGACGTTGGGCATCTGCCGTGTTTTTTTCTTTCATAACGGCCTCTTTAGTCGCAGACATAACCTCATCCATACTCTTTGTTCCTTCTTCGGGAGCAAACAGCATGAAGCTAATCAACAGACCTAATATGAATAGAAAATTCTTCATGGCGCAAATATACAAGTATTTCTTTAGATAATAACAACAGTATATGTTATTTGTTTTTTATTTTTGTAGTTATTTTAAGAATAAAACAATAGAATGGAGAATAACAGATCGAGAATTCAAGCTTGGTTAGAGGCGGCACGTCCGAAAACGTTGCCGGCATCATTTAGTCCGGTATTAGTTGGGTGTGCGCTGGCTTACAGGGATGGAGTATTTAAATTGGCTCCGGCGATCCTTTGTGTTTTGGTGGCTTTACTTGCCCAGATAGCCAGTAATTTTGCCAATGATTATTTTGATTTTAAGAAGGGGGCGGATAAGGAGGACCGGTTAGGCCCGGAGCGAGCGGTGGCTTCCGGTTGGATAACTCCTAAGGCAATGCTATGGGGGACTTTTATCACGTTGGGGCTTTCTTGTCTATGTGGCTGTTTCTTGTTGTTCTTTGCCGGCTGGGAGCTCATCGGTGTAGGAATTGCTATTGCGATTTGTGTCTTGGCTTATTCAGCAGGGCCATTTCCTTTGGCTTATAACGGGCTGGGGGATGTGTGTGTCGTATTGTTTTATGGGATTATTCCGGTTTGTTTTACGTATTATGTACAAGCATTATCGTTTTCCTTATTGTCATTCTTGCTTTCGTTGTCATTGGGGCTGTTGTCCGCTAATATTTTGATCGTGAATAATTACCGGGATTATGAGCAAGATAAGGCGGCTCGTAAACGGACTACGATTGTGCTATTCGGGCGTACGTTCGGGTTGGTAACTTATTTGCTGAACGGTATATTGGCTTTTTTGATCACGCTGCCTTTATTGATGGATGCCTCACCTTGGCTTGTTTGTTTATTCGCGGCTTTTAGCGTGCTGTTTGCCGCCACATGGCTGGAGATGAAACAGTATCAAGGCCGTGAGCTTAATAGAACTTTAGGGCATACGGCACGGAATGTATTTATCTATGCCGTGTTGCTTTCAGTTGTATTGTTATTTGGTTCTTAAGATGTGCCGTGCTTTGAACAATCGCTTGGCCTCATGGAGATTTTTCTGTATGTATTTGGACAGGATAATCAATGTAACCGCTACGATAATCAGTAAGATTCCTAAAGCGAGGTGAGGGGTGAAAGGCTCTCCAAAGACTAAAACACCTACGCAGACGGCTGTCACGGGTTCTGTTGCTCCCAGTACGGAAGTTAGGGTGGAACCGATATGGTGTACGGCTTGTACCAATGTAATGTTAGATACTACGGTTGGCAAGAAGGCTAATAAGACGAGGTTAATAAAAGAGGGCAGGTCTGGAATGGGTTGGATTCCTGTTCCTGCCTGTGCTTTTATGAAAAATAAAGAGGTACTGACGATAAATACATAGAACGTAAGTTTTCGTCCCGGCATATCATGTACCCTCGATTTATTGACGGTGACGATATAGAGGGCATAAGCGACGGCGGAAAGTAATACGATGATTACGCCTAGCCCGTTTAATCGCATCTCTCCTCCATCAATGGATAGACGGGCTACTCCACAAATAGCGAGCCCAATCGCCAAGAGCGTAATCCATGATGTTTTTTCTTTAAATACAAAAAGCATGAAAAGGGTTACAAATATTGGATATGTAAAATGTAGAGTTGTCGCGATTCCTGCCGCCATAAAATTATATCCCCAAAACAGGAACATAGCCGAACCTGTATAGAAAGCGCCTAATAAAATCAATATCGGTAGGTTCCGCATCTCTGTTCTAAAAGATTCCTTTTTCGCTAGAAGCATACCCGATAAGGCGATGGCCGCGAATAAGAAACGATAGAACAATATTGAATCAAACCGCATACCCTTCTCCATAAGAGGCAATGTAAACAAAGGGATTAAACCGAATGTAACAGAAGTCGCTATTCCATAAGCGAAACCTTTTAGATTATTATTCATATTATACTTTTTGATAAAATGACCGCAAACATACAAAAAAGTCTTGAAATCTTGAAAACAACCTTCTCCTGTCGCTTGTTTTTATCAAAAATGATGTTTATGAGATATTTCTTTATTTTATTTGCGATTGCCGGCTTGCTTATTAATCCTTCCGCTGCAGAGGCTTGCACCGGTATTACCTTAAAAAGCAAGGACAGTACGACTATTGTAGCACGTACGATAGAATGGGGTGGAAGTAATTTGAACAGCCAGTATGTCGTGGTTCCAATAGGATACACCGAACGATCGTATACCCCGGATGGGGTTGATGGAATGACTTTCACGGCACGTTATGGATATGTGGGCTTGGCAGTGGAGCAAAAGGAATTTATCGCCGAAGGACTTAATGAGGTTGGGTTATCGGCTGGATTGTTTTATTTTCCAAAGTACGGTGAATATGAGAAATATAATGCCGCAGTTCGGGATAAAAGTATCTCTGATCTGCAATTAGTGTCTTGGCTGTTGGGGGAATGTTCAAATGTAGAGGAGGTGAAAGAGGCTGTTAAGAAAGTGCATGTTATCAATATAGATCCCCGTGCGTCTACCGTTCATTGGCGGTTTGCCGAGCCGTCGGGGCGTCAACTGGTTCTTGAGATTATTAAGGGTGAGCTACACTTCTATGAGAATACGTTAGGAGTTCTGACTAATTCTCCCAGTTTCGAGTGGCATCTGACGAACCTGAATAATTATGTTAATCTTTTCCCGGGTACGGCCCCCAATCAACAATTAGGAAATATCGAGTTGTCTTCATTGGGTGCGGGAAGCGGTTTCCTTGGGATTCCGGGCGACGTAACTCCACCGTCACGTTTCGTTCGTGCGGCTTTTTACCAAGCTTCGGCCCCACAACAAGAAACCGCATTGGAAACGGTCTTCCAGTGTTTCCAGATATTGAATAATTTTGATATTCCCGTAGGGATCGAATTCCCATTAGGGCAAGTACCTTGCGATATACCGAGCGCTACTCAATGGACTTCGGTTACGGATATGCGAAACCATGTGATTTATTACCGTACGATGTACAATAGCGTTATTCGGAATATAGATTTACGTTCCATTGATTTCTCCACGGTTCGTTATCGTGCGGTATCCATGGATGGGACGAAGCGACAAGCGGTTGAAACGATCAAAATAGAATAGGGCAGTGAGCTCTTTGGGGGATATCTCGTAAGTCAATAGGATAGGTGATAAAACTCAATGGAATAGGAAACATAACTCAATGGATTACGTTCCCTATTCTATTGGGTTTCGACTGATGATCTAAATCTTATAATAGTAATCCGGCCGCAACTTCCTCCGCAACCGCGTCACCTTTTAGTACAGATACTAAAGCTAGGCCAAAATTGAATACCAAGCCCGGTCCTCTACCGGTTACCACATTTCCATCTACCTCGACAGCCTCGCCTGTTACCGTGGCACCAATCAATTTCGGTTCGAACCCGGGGTAGCAAGTCGCTTTACGGCCTTTTAATAAGCCAAGACCGCCCAATACCATTGGAGCGGCGCAGATAGCGGCTACGATACCTCCTTGGCGATATTGTTGCAATAAGGCCTCCTTTACCGTCTCAGACTCGTTTAGATTGGATGCTCCGGGCATACCTCCCGGTAAGATCAAGGCGTCTATACCTGAAAAATCAGTTTCGGAAAGTAGGGCATCTGCCCTGTATTCCATATGATGGGCACCCACCACTTTACGGTCGTCTGTGATGGAGACTGTTTTCGTGTCTATACCTCCGCGACGCAAAATGTCTACGGTTCCCGTGGCTTCCATTTCCTCGAAGCCATTCGCTAAGAATACGATCGCTTTCTTCATAAGATTCAATTATTTAAATTTGTACACGTAAGTAATAGTACCACTCTGGTTATTAGCGCCGCTGATACTGTTGAACTTCGCCTTTCGAGCTGCGTCCAAAGCGCTTTTACGCATGGAGGCGTTGTCGATATTAGTTCCCCGGCCTACCTCGGCAAATATAACATTGCCTTTCGGATCTACGGTTATATTGATAACAATACGACCTTCTTCTTGGATCGTGTAAGCGGGACGAGGGAGACCTCCGGCACCAATGGAACGACCGTTCAAATTAAATGATCCGTAACCGCCTACGCCTTCATTCGCCCCGTGATCAGAGTTACCGAACGGACTTCCTTGGTTACCGGTTCCGCTTTCAGCGTCACCTTGGCTGTTACCCTCGGCGTTTCCCATACCAAAAGCTCCGGCCACCTTGTTGCTAATGGCTTGTTCCTTCTTGCGGCGTTCCTCGGCCAGACGTTTCTTCTCGGCTTCTTCCCGGCGGATACGTTCTTTCTCCTCCTCTTCTTTCCGTTTCTTCTCAGCCTCTTGTTTCTTGCGTTTCTCTTCCTCTTTCTTCTTTTTAGCGTCCTCAAGGGCTACGCTTTCCTCGATATCTTGAGTGATGAGTTCCTGCTTGGGCGTTTCCACTTGCGGCTCCGGTACGGGAGGAGGGGGAGTGGTCGTTTCCTGAGGCGGTTCTTGCCCGGTATACTTAGGCTCGAACATTCCGGCGGCGGCATCTACATTCCCGAAATTAACGAGTACACCCCCGTCTTCATCCGGTACCTCGGTTTTCAATACGGTAAACCAAAGTATCAGTAGAATGACACCGTGAAAAGCAACGGTACCGATCAAACTGTATATGTCATCCTTATTCAGTCTCATATCTGTTATTTCTGCGGACGGGTAGCAAGCACCATCTTGAATTTATTCTCGTTCGCTATATTCAGTATCTTTACAATCTCTTTGTAAGGCACGGTCTCGTCGGCATATAAGGCGACGAACATCTCCGGTTCCTTCGCGTAACTATCTTGCAAGAAAGGAGTGATCTCATCAAATGAGACCTGTACCTCTTTTTGCTTTCCAAATGCCACGTAGTAATTCAAGTTCGCGTCTATCGTTACCCTCGTAAGAGGTTTCGCCGCTGTTTGCTTTTGCGCTTGCGGCAAGGTAACCTTGATGGCGTTCGGGATTACTACGGTAGAGGTAACCATGAAGAAGATCAGCAAGAGGAATATGACGTCGGTCATAGAGGCCATGCTGAACGCTTCGTTTACCTTTGTTCTTCTTTTTAGAGCCATAATTTTTTATAATTGAAAATTGAAAATGGAGAATTGAAAATTAAATAGAGGAGAGTTGGCTCATTTTTAATTTTCAATTCTCCATTTTCAATTAATTAGCCGGTTCATTTAATAAATCCATGAATTCCATCGTACGAGCCTCCATCTTGTTCACGACGTTATCTACTTGAGATACCAGATAGTTGTACGCGAACAATGTAATAATACCAACAACCAGACCACCAACAGTTGTTACCAAGGCCTCATAGATACCACCGGATAATAGGGAGACATCAACATTGGTGCCTGCGTTTGCCATATCGAAGAAAGCACGTACCATACCGGTTACCGTCCCAAGGAAACCAAGCATGGGAGCTCCGGCGGCGGTCGTCGCGATCAAGGGGAAACCTTTTTCCAGTTTAGCGATCTCCAAATTTCCGACATTCTCGATCGCTACGAGTACATCGTTCATCGGACGGCCCAAACGGGTAATACCTTTCTCGATCATACGGGCGGAAGGCGTGTTGGTGCTCCTGCATAAATTGAGAGCCGAGTCCACTTTTCCCTCGTGAATATAGTCTTTGATACGATTCATGAACGTCTCGTCTTCTTTTCCCGCACGGCGAATGATGATCAGACGTTGAACAAAAATATAAATAGCCATCAGAGAGAGCAGTAACAATACCACCATAATCCAACCTCCCTTAAAGGCAAGGTCTATCACATTGATTTCCGCTTCCGTAGGAAGGGTTACAGCCGTTAAATCCGGCATTTGATCTGCCGCCTGAGAGCCCACGGCCTGTAGTGAAAGTAAAATACTCATCGTTTCGAATTATGAATTATAATTTATGATTTATAACTATAAACTGTCACTTGTCAACTATTCAAGCATGCCTTGTATAAAGCGATCGTCTCTTGCAAACCATGGTAGAGCGCATCACAAATCAAGGCATGGCCGATAGAAACCTCCTCCAGCCAAGGGATATTCTTGTTGAAGAAAGCCAGATTTTCTAAGTTCAAATCGTGTCCGGCATTTACGCCTAATCCTAAGTTTTTAGCTAATTGCGCGGCCTCGACAAAAGGAGCGATCGCTTTGTCACGATCTTCCGGATAAAAGGTCGCATAAGGTTCCGTATATAGCTCAATACGGTCTGTACCTGTTTTCGCCGCTAGTTCGATATTCGCCAAGTCTGTTCCGACGAAGATGGATGTACGGATTCCTTGTGAGGTAAAGGTGTCTACCAATTCGCTTAAGTAATCGAAATTGTCCTTTACGTTCCAACCTGAGTTCGACGTGATGGCATCCGGAGCGTCCGGAACCAGTGTGACTTGGGTCGGTTTTACCTTCAATACCAAGTCGATGAATTTATCACAAGGATAACCTTCTATGTTAAATTCTGTCCGGATAAGAGGTTTTAGTCCATAAAC
Source organism: Parabacteroides sp. AF21-43 (assembly GCF_003635435.1). Lineage (NCBI taxonomy): Bacteria > Pseudomonadati > Bacteroidota > Bacteroidia > Bacteroidales > Tannerellaceae > Parabacteroides > Parabacteroides sp. AF21-43. The sequence continues at coordinate 39,738 of NZ_QTMG01000037.1, forward strand.
ATCGCTATAGCGTATGTGTCGTTCATCCGGACGGGGATGAACCGTAATTCCTTGTGCCCCGAATAATTCACAGTCTTGCGCTACTTTCAGCACGTTTGGCATATTGCCACCTCTCGCGTTACGAATAGTAGCAACCTTGTTAATGTTTACACTTAAATTTGTCATTGTATATCGTATATCTTTTTTCTTTCATTACATTTGCACAAAAGTATCGGCAAATTTAGCAGGATTTAGGGAATTAACAGAATAATGTTGGTGAAAGATTTCATAACAAAGGAAATTCCGGTGTTAAAAAGTTTTGACACAGCGGAATATGCGTTGGCGTTAATGGAGGATTTTAAACTCAAGCATCTTCCGTTATTGAGTGATAACGCATACCAGTGTTTAGTGTCGGAAAAAGACTTATTGGCGCTGCCGGATCCTTCGGCTACGATCGGTGAGCCGGTTTTATTCGCTCCGGCGATTTCGGAAAATGGACATTTACATGAAGCGTTGGCAATGATAACCCGATATGGATTGAGCCTGTTGCCTGTGGTTTCCGTGGACGGAACTTATTTGGGGGCGATTACCCGGGATCGTTTGGTAGATGCTTTATCCGAGCTATGTAATGCGGAGGCGGCTGGAAGCGTGATCGTATTGGAAATGATGCCACAGGATTATTCATTAACGGATATCGCCCGTTTGGTAGAGGCGAATAATGCCCATGTCCTTAATTTGTTATCCCATCAAGATAAAGATACGGGCCGTCTGCTTATAACCCTTAAGATTGATTTGGAAGATGCCTCTCCCGTGATCCGTAGTTTCGAGCGTTTCAATTATACGGTGCTTTATCATTTTATGGAGAAGGGGATGGTGGATGATATGTTGCAGCAGCGGATGAATGAGTTATTACATTATATGAATATGTAAAGTAAGGAGCGTAGAATGAAAGTTGGAATATTTGGAAGTGAATATCAGATCGAGAGACAGAATCTGATTAAACGCTTGTTTGAGAAGCTTCGTGAACAAGAGGCTGATATTTATGTGGACAGCCCTTTTTATACATTCCTTACCGATGCTTTTGGTTTTGAGCCAGTGGTGAGCGGGCTATTAGTGGGTGATGAGTTTGATCTGGATATAGCGCTTAGCGTGGGAGGAGATGGTACGTTCCTTCGTACGGCGGCCCGGGTAAATAAACAGGATATTCCTATTTTAGGTATTAATACCGGACGGCTAGGCTTCCTTGCGGATGTCAGCAGTAATGAGGTTGAGGATACGCTGGATGAGATTTTTAAGAATTACTATAAGGTAGAGGAACGAACCCTCTTGCGTTTATATACGGAAGACCGTGCGTTTCGCGGATATAATTACGCCTTGAATGAGATCGCCGTGCTGAAGCGTGATAGTTCCTCGATGATTACGATTCATACATTCTTGAATGGGGAATATCTGACTTCTTATCAGGCGGATGGTTTGGTAGTGGCTACACCTACCGGTTCCACGGCCTATTCGATGAGCGTAAATGGGCCGATTATCGTCCCGCAAAGTAATAGCATTGTCTTGAGTCCGGTCGCTCCGCATTCCTTGAACGTGCGTCCGTTGGTGATTCCGGATTCAGATATAATAACGCTTCGGGTAGAGAGCCGGAATAAATATTTTCTGATCTCTTTGGATGGACGTTCGGAAATATTCCCGGCAGGTATCGAATTAAAGATGAGCAAGGCCGATTATACGACGAAAGTCATCAAACGCTATAACCATACTTTTTATCAGACGCTTCGGGAAAAATTAATGTGGGGGGCAGATGTGCGAATGAAATAATATTGTGTGCGTCCAGTCTTTGTCCAAATAGTAGCGGATAGTATTGTATTTTGTAAGCTGTTGATAAATAGACTTTTCCGTATGGATAAACTGAGCGTATCTTATGGATTTTGTCCAGTTTTTCTATTATGGGGTAAAAAATAGGGGGTATTCGATGTCCAGCTATGTCCTCTATTTGTCCAGTGCCCTTTTTTGACACACGCTTTTTAACTCTTTACTTTTGTCGGCAGATTAAATCTAGCTTAATGGAAGTATTTTCAATTATTGTTCCTGTCTACAATCGTCCGGAGGAGATAGACGATTTATTAAACAGCCTTACCCGGCAGACATATGTACATTTTGAGGTTATCGTAGTGGACGACGGTTCTTCTATACCTTGTGAGCCCATAGTCAATGCCTATAATAACCGCTTGAGGATTCGCTATTTCTATATAGAGAATTCAGGTCCAGGCTTGGCTCGCAATCAAGGGGTACGTTATGCGGAAGGAGAGATCGTGATTGTCTTGGATTCGGATTGTATCGTTCCGGCCAGCTATCTGGAACAAGTACACGAGTCCTTGATACGTTATAAGGTGGATGCCTTTGGTGGTGCCGACAGGGCGCATTCTTCTTTTTCCGCTATACAGAAAGCGGTCAATTACTCGATGACTTCTTTCTTTACGACAGGAGGGATCCGAGGAAGCCGGAGACATTTGGATACATTCTATCCTCGGAGTTTTAATATGGGAATGCGGAAAGAGGTGTATGAAGCCTTGGGTGGTTTCTCTGATATGCGTTATGGAGAGGATATAGATTTTAGTATCCGGATTTTTGCGGCAGGCTATAAATGCCGTTATTTTCCGGGCGCTTGGGTCTATCATAAGCGAAGAACAAATTTCGTCCAGTTTTTCCGGCAAGTATGGCATTCGGGGTACGCTAGGATTATCTTGTACCAGAAGTACCCGGAATCATTGAAATGGGTACATTGCCTGCCGGCCTTATTTGTGGTAGGTCTGCTGGGGGTATGTATTTCCGCTTTTTTCGTTCCAAAGGTATGGGGGCTATTGTTATTTTATATTTCGCTGATCTTTTTTGACGCTTTAGTGAGAAATAAGAACGGAATCGTTGCGTTGTTATCTATCATAGCGGCTTTTGTCCAATTGATCGGATATGGGACAGGCTTTTTGGAAGCGATTTGGAGAGAGGGAATTCTAAGAAAGAAGTATTAAGATAATAAATACTATTTATCCTCAAATCCGCAACTAAGCTCTTC